>JASSUF010000056.1:0-14876 GCA_031963365.1 Mycoavidus cysteinexigens | reverse complement strand
AAGAGCCTTCATCTTCCTCGAAGATAAACCATGAAGCCGCTCGTTTGCCTTCCGATATCAAAGCCATTCAGTTTGCGATTTTCAATCAGGGCCATCATCATCAAGTAGGTATGCAAGCGCGTATTGAAGGTGCTGAGCTAGCTAGCTTAATGGATATGCGCTTGCATTTTCAGCATAGTTTCTGGGCTAAAGCTACCAACCCTGCAGGCTGGGCCGGCAACGGGTATATGCGTGCAGAGGCTATTCCACTGGAGCAGCTCAATGCGTTGCTCCCTATTCCGGTGCATTTAACGGGTGGAACCCTCACGGCCCATAATTGGTTCTCTTTTAAGCACGGTCGCATTCGCAATATGAAGGGGGTGTTAAATGTGTTGGGAACACACCTGGGCGTCTCATCGCACTCCCCAAAAAATCTAAGCTCCCCCCCTTCCGAGGTTTTACAAAACCCTGTTTTGCCGGGCATTGCAATCCCCCATCTTTCTTTAGGCTACAGCGCATCCTACCGCCCAGCTCTGCTTGGAATGCAACATCCTTCGCAACGCTACACAGGCCTGTTTACTGCACAGATACGTGATGTAGTCATAGAGCTTGGATCGCCAAGTGAGAGGCAACGGTTTGAATCTGCATGGATGAAGCTAGCGTATCAAATGCCCGATCGTCAAAAGAGCGGGCGTTTCACCGTAGCTGGCGATACACTGAATTTGGATTTTATCTCTACACTTATACGGCCGTTTTCTGCTGCATTTGGATTTAAATGGGAAGCGGTTGTTCCTGCTTTTTTACTTAAAGGGCAATCACTACCAGCTATACCGCAGGCATCTTCAACTCCGCCTATCGAAATGCGCGGTGTGCTACGTAATTATTTTTTGGATATGGCCTATCCATGGCCTTCTGCTCCAAAAAAACACGTAGCGATGACCTTTTTGCCTAAGCATTTTGGGCGTACAGCGCAAAAGCACTATCGTCTGAAAGCAGATTTTGACCGTCTTACCCTGTTATCGCACATTGGAGCGCCTATAGGAGTGACCCATTTCTCAGGGGCCATCGATGCGAATGAGCAAGGTGGTAGTTTGCTACTCAACACGCGCGACGGCTCTCTTAGTATGCCGCAGGGATTGAGTAAGCCGACTATGCTATTTGATGTGCTGAAAGGGCGAGTGAAATGGAATCTAACGCCTGTTCAAACGGGTTATCTATTGAAACTTGCCACAGCGCCGCTTATCTTTTCTAACCAAGATGGCGCAGGTGAGATAAATGCCACGTATCAAAAACAGGTGAGGATGCCTACAGAGCTTGCACATATGATGGGCCAAGCGCCTGTAAGGCAGGCGAGTACCTTGCTTTTTGGTAAAGGTGTACTTCATCTTTCCCTACGTCTTGACCACGCTTTGATTGCGCAAGTGCCACATTATTTGCCCTCTTCTTTAGATAAAGGGTTACGCGGTTATTTGAAGCATGCGCTGCAAGGAGGGGTCACTAAGGATGCTACGCTCGAGATATATGGGGCTCTAGAAGATTTTCCATTCGGACCTTCGAATCCAGTAGGGTTATTTAAAATAAGAGCGCCGTTTTATGACGGGCGTTTTGATCCGTCTGCGCCTCCTACAAAATCGGCTTCTTCTATTGTTCAGCGTGGTTGGCCTGTTTTAGAGGGACTTGAAGGGGTTTTTGAGATAGATAGGGATGCGCTCAAATTTTCCGTAGAGCAAGGGCGCTACCAAGATGTCAAGATTACACAGGCCCAAGGCAAGATTGCGCATTTATCCAAGCCTACAGAGGATCTTCTGATTGAAATCCAGGCCAGTGGTCCTCTAAACACCATGCTGGAATATGTTAAACATAGTCCTATTCCTGCTTGGACAGGCCATGTAAGCGATTGGTTTGCCGCAACGGGGCCTGCGCAACTCGCATTACATTTGCAACTCCCACGCCTTGGTGCAAAGCAAATAGGGGTTGAAGGGGCTTTGACTTTTTCGGGTAATACGATAACTACTCATATTTCTGAACTGGGCGTTAAGGCTAGCAGGGGTTCTAAGGTGGCTCCTGGATATACGTTGCCTGCATTAACCCAGTTGCAAGGGGTGCTTGCATTTACCGATCATAGTCTGACACTGCAATCAGCCACTGCGCAGTGGCTAAAAGGGGGCATACAGGGAGAGGTGAGTGTGTATCCAGATGGATCTACTCATCTGCATGCAAAAGGTCACTCACTAGGAGCTGCGCTACGTACCTGGCTGCACGATACCCAGGTTTGCAAAGGAGTGTGTGTGCAGCTGATGGAGCGCTTGGGCGTGAAGGGTTCCTCTGGTATACCTTATCAGTTTGATTTGAATTTCTCTCGTCAAGGTAGTGCCACAGGAGAGCTCCAAGCTGATTTAACTAAATTGGCCTTTAATTGGCCTGCGCCCTTTGCTAAAGTTAAACGTCGATCTATGCAGTTGCGTGTAAGCCTTGATCAGTACGATAAATTGGCGAAAAACAGCGGCTTAGGGCTAGCAGATAAGCGTATTGATATCGAGTTTGGCCCCCTTCTAGCCGCATATCGAGTACGTAGCGTTTCCTCACAGAATGCATACAATGTGGTTAGCGGAGCGCTACGTTTGGATACAACTGCTGCAGCTCTTGCTGCTGCGAAGGTGGTTTCTTTCGGGCTTGCTCGCGCACCGGAAAAATTGCTTTTTCGAAATAATTGGCAAACGCTAAAACTGCCAGAAAAAGGAGTAGTGGCAACCTTAGAAACAGATCAATTAGATATAGATGCTTGGCATGCAGTGCTTGCTTCTCTATCTAAGGTAGGCGCAGCTAAGTCCTCCGATGCGGTAGGATCGGCGCCATGGATGTCTTACAGGCCCACTAAGATCCATGCACGCGTAGGCACCGTATCGGCTGCGCAGCGTGCTTGGCACGCTGTGTCGTTGGATGCGGCATATAGGTATGGAATATGGCAAGCAGCGGCAACAGCCAAAGAATTTGCTGGGCAGCTCGCATGGACACCCCGTACGGATTCTGTACGCTCAAACCTACCTGCTGATCGCCCAGATACAGGGGCTTTAAGAGCACATTTTTTGAGATTTGCACTACCACCTGTTGAGGATGAGAAACCTGTTGTAGCGCACCCTGTGGTGCATTCGGACCTGCCTATTAAAGACTGGCCTGCATTAGACTTACAGATAGATGATCTAAACCTAGAAGGTAAACCTCTAGGGCGGGTTGCTATAGTGACGCACTCAGATACCGAGCGCAATCAGTCAAAGTGGCGGCTGGAAAAGCTGCAGATTACCAATCCAGATGCCACACTCTGTGTAAAAGGAGAGTGGGTTGACCACGTTCTTCAGGCTGCTAACTCGCCTGGAAAAAACCTAAAAAATGGAGAATCGGGGCGCAGTGCGTTTAATTTTGAATTAACTATTCAACATGCTGGCGCGCTACTTGAACGTCTTGGTATTCCTAAAATGCTGCAAGGTGGTGTGGGGAGCGCACAAGGTCGGATACAGTGGCGAGGGGGGCCAGAACACCTCTCTTATGATTCTCTAACGGGCTATCTCAAGCTTGATTTGAACCATGGGCGGTTATTAAAGGCTGAACCGGGCGTGGGCAATTTGCTTGGAGCCTTGTCATTGCAGAGTTTGGCGAACCTATTGGTTTTAGATTTTCGGTATTTACCTGGCAGAGGGTTGGCATTTGATTATGCAAAGGGTAGCGCGGTAATCCAAAATGGAGTGGCCTATATGGATGACTTTTCGGTGAGTAGTACCCCAGCGCATATCACCCTAGCAGGTAGCGCAAATTTGGCAGATCGCCAACAAATGCTGTTGCTGACCATACAACCAGCCATTAATGCGGGTTCAGCTGTACTTGCTGCTACAGTGCTAAACCCAGTGTTAGGGCTGGGTAGCTATATTGCGCAGCAAGTTTTATCTGCTTCCTTGAGCCATAATTTTTTACAGTACTACACCGTGTCAGGATCTTGGGAAAACCCCGTGATTGAGCGCGTGCAAACTGACAAGCTTGCCCAAAAATTGCAAAACTTGTCGGAAAACTCCAAAGAAGATTCAAAACACCATGAAAAATGACACACTCCCTCTTAATCCTCTCGCTACTACAGAGGCCATTTTATTTAAACCCAACGGTTTGAATGAAGGTCAAGTACGTACCGTGTTGGGTACGATGTTGACTAAAGGGGTGGACTACGCCGATATCTATTTTCAGATGACGCGTAGTGAAGCGTGGAGCTTGGAAGAAGGGCAAGTGAAGTCCGGGAGCTTTAGCATTGATCAAGGTGTGGGGGTGCGAGCCATATCGGGTGAGCGTACCGCATTTGCTTATTCCGATGAAATATCGCCTAATGCACTGAAAGATGCCGCAGACGCAGTGCGTGTCATTGGCCATCGCGGCGGACGTGCTCGTGTTGGTAAGCCTGTATCTGTGCAAGCAGCAGATCAGCCCGTAGATCGGTTAGACCTGTATAGGCAAAAAGATCCTCTAGACTCATTAAAAGCGGCAGATAAAGTAGCCTTGCTAGAGCGTATTGAAGCGATGGCACGTCGCAGTGACCCTCGTGTTAAGCAGGTTATGGCTAGCCTAGCAGGAACATACGATTTTGTTTTGATTGCGCGTAGTGATGGCGCATTGGTTGCGGATGTGCGGCCCTTAGTGCGGGTGTCTGTCACGGTAATTGCGAAAGAAAACAACCGTCAAGAAATGGGGCATGGCGGCGGCGGTGGGCGTTTTGACTATACTTACTTTACAGATGAAAAACTGGAAGAGTATGTCAACAAAGCAGTGCATGGGGCACTCATCAATCTCCAAGCCCGCCCAGCTCCAGCCGGAGTGATGCCCGTTGTTTTAGGGTCAGGCTGGCCCGGCATTTTGTTGCATGAGGCTATTGGGCATGGTTTTGAGGGCGACTTTAACCGCAAAGGATCTTCTGCTTTTGCTGGGCGCATTGGCGAACGTGTAGCAGCACCTGGTATCCATGTAGTGGATGATGGCACCTTAGCTAATCGTCGCGGATCTCTTAATATAGATGATGAAGGTAATGCAACGCAGTGCACGGTACTCATTGAAGATGGGATATTGCGTGGGTATATGCAAGATTCATTAAACGCAAGGCTAATGAAAATGCCTTTAACAGGGAATGCCCGACGTGAATCCTATGCTTGCATGCCCCTACCACGTATGACGAATACCTATATGTGGAATGGCGATAAAACGCCCGAAGAAATTATTGCCTCCGTGAAGCATGGCCTCTATGCAGTAGATTTTGGGGGAGGGCAGGTCGATATTACGAATGGTAAATTCGTTTTTTCGGCTTCAGAGGCCTATATGATTGAAAATGGCCGCATAACTCACCCAGTTAAAGGGGTCACATTGATTGGTAGCGGCCCTGACGTATTGCAGAGAGTGAGTATGATCGGTAACGATATGCGGCTGGATTCTGGCGTTGGGGTATGCGGCAAAGAAGGCCAAAGTGTGCCTGTTGGCGTGGGGCAACCTACTTTAAAAATAGACAGCCTGACTGTAGGCGGTACGTCCTAGGAGCGGTATGTGAATTGGACGTGTATAGATTGTAAGACGGGATATGGGGATATGGCTGTGTACAGTACCGATGATGTACGTATTAAAGAACTCAAAGAATTGGTGCCGCCAGCGTATTTAATGCGCGAATTTCCATGCGAAGAAGCCGTATCCAATTTGGTATTTCATGCACGGCAAGCGGTGCATCGTATTTTGCATGGCTTAGACGATCGCCTGATCGTGGTCATAGGCCCATGCTCTATTCATGATACGGATGCCGCGCTAGAGTATGCGCAGCGGCTTGCTGTTGAGCGTGAGCGTTTTGCTGAAGATTTAGAAATAGTCATGCGGGTGTATTTCGAAAAGCCGCGTACAACCGTGGGTTGGAAGGGATTAATTAATGATCCTTACCTAGATAATAGCTTTAAGATTAATGACGGATTGCGCATTGCCCGGCAACTATTGCTGCAAATTAATCAGTTGAAGGTTCCAGCTGGGACCGAGTTTTTAGACATGATTAGTCCCCAGTATCTAGCAGATTTAGTTTCTTGGGGAGCTATTGGTGCGCGTACTACAGAATCGCAAGTCCATCGTGAATTGGCTTCAGGCTTGTCTTGCCCGATTGGGTTTAAAAATGGCACGGAAGGCAGTATTAAAATTGCGATCGATGCGGTGAAAGCAGCTGCCCATCCTCATCATTTTCTCTCGGTTACCAAAAGCGGCCATTCCGCCATTGTGTCGACGGTGGGTAATCCTGATGGTCATGTGATTTTACGGGGAGGCAAAACGCCTAACTACAACGCAGCGAGTATCGAAGCCGCGTCTTCCGAAATCCGACAAGCCCATCTACCTGCAAGATTGATCGTAGATGCCAGTCACGCCAACAGTAATAAAAAACACGAAAATCAGATCGGCGTATGCCAGAACATTGGTGAGCAATTGGCTGCTGGCGAAGAGCGCATCGTGGGCGTGATGATTGAATCGCACTTAATAGGAGGGCGGCAGGATTTACGGGAGGGACATCAACAAGATCTCGTTTACGGCCAAAGCATCACCGATGCCTGTTTAGGTTGGGGAGATAGCGTGGCAGTACTAGATGATTTGGCCCAAGCAGTGCAAAAACGACGCAAAATTCGTAAGAATGAGCAGTCTTAATCAAATCAAGGCAACCGATCTTGAGGACCTTGCCCCCCGTTTGCAGAGTGTGCGACGATTTATCGCGCAGGCCGCTGCAGATGCGGGGCGCAGCGCCTCCTCAGTAAAGCTCCTTGCCGTCTCAAAAACCTTCTCCCCAGAGAGGATCCAAGCTGCTTATGCAGCAGGTCAGAGAGCCTTTGGGGAGAATTATGTACAAGAAGCTCGGAGCAAAATAACTGCGCTTGCCTCTTTGCGTGCAGAGCTGGAATGGCATTTTATTGGGCTCATACAACGTAATAAAACCGCCTTTATCGCCACGCATTTCGACTGGGTGCACACAGTTGATCGCCTCTCTATCGCAGAGCGTTTATCCGATCAGCGCCCAGCATCTCTCCCTCCTTTGAATGTATGCATTCAAGTCAATATTAGTCGTGAACCTCAAAAAAACGGTGTCACTCCAGAAGCACTTGGACCCTTAGCTCAGGCCGTGGCTGCATTACCACGCTTGCGCCTGCGCGGACTGATGGCACTTCCTAAACCCCTTATACAAAAGAATGCGTCTTTAATGACACAACCTGGCGCACAAAATGCAATCCAAGACGTGCAGCATCTACCCTATCGCGAGATGCATCGCCTCTACTGCTCATTGCGAGAGCAGGCTTTAGAGCTAGATACCCTTTCTCTTGGCACCTCTGCTGACTTTAAAGTCGCTGTGCTGGAAGGTTCAACCATGGTTCGGGTAGGGAGTGCAATTTTTGGGAATAGAGCGAATTAAGAGTCAATGTGTCAGGAATATATCTTCCAAGGCATGAGCGGTGTTTACGCGGGTGACTGGTGCTATCAAGGCAGATAGGTCTAACTTAGTTAGTTTATCTACATAAGCCTGTGGGATAGTGCCAAACTTGGTTTGTAGCCGTTCAAGTAGATCTTGAAGTAATACCTGCCTACTTTGTTCTAATCCTTCTTCTTGGCCTTCTTTACGTCCCTGTTTTCGCCCTTCTGCTTTACGAATACGCTCAATGTGGCTTAAAAATACAGTAGCCATTGTCTCCTCCTCTAATTGATGTATGTCTTTATTGTAATTCAGCTCTATAGCTTTGGGTAAGGTAAGCACGCCATCCATAAAGCGATATAAATGCTCTACAGTTTCGCGCTTGAGTTTGGTCTGGCGCAGCAACCATCGAGTTAAAGCCAGCTTCTTTTGATAGCGCTTTTGCGGATCATTAATATCCATATGCAAGTTTTAGAACGGTAGGTTGGTGGTGAGGAACGAACCCCAACATGATGACCGCTGTCCTTTTTAAACCTGCATATACAAGTCAAAAACGATAATTAAAGGTAAATGGTATGCATGTTGGGGTTCGTTCCTCACCACCAACCTACCATTCTTTTCTTTTTAATGAAGTTAACTCTTATTGACCAAATGGTTAAACAGTAGGCTCAATCAGAGCGGCTACACGCTCTTTAATCGCTGAAAATTCCCTCTCACTTGCCAGACTATGGCGTGGACTTGAAAAAGCCACGGTAATGGCTACACAAGGCTCTTGCACAGTAGAGCTGCTGTTAGAAACCGGTATCTCTTGCAGAAGCACCCAAATTCGTCGTTCACGCACATAAAACAAAATCACAATGCCTAGCAGTAAAAAGAGACTGCCGAGATAGACCCAAAGCTTGCCCGGCATTTTGGTAACTTGGAAAACGGAAGCGGTGATGGGTTGATAGCTCTCAAGTTGTAAAAAGAGGGGAGCAGGGTAGAAGAGGAGTTCAGAGAGTGCGCTGATGGAGGATTCTAAAAAGCGACGTTGCTCTGGTGTGGATTTTTCAGCGTTCAGAGTGGGTTGGTGTGCTTGTTTACGAACCTCTTGCCAGAGCTCCCACATAGAACCCTCTAGCAAGCGCAGCAACAAGCCTGCTGCCCGTTCTTGCTCTGTAGGTGAGGCTACTTGATTGATAAAGGCTGCTAGGGCTCCAAAACCTGCTTGTGTGGGATCTATGGAGTTGCTTGCAAAATAATCTGCAGTCTCTGGCCTATCGTGTTTAGCATTACCTGCAAAAAGAGTGAGCACACGCTGTGCACTATCTTGTAGTGCACTTTTCATAGAGGGTGTACTAGATGCCGTGCGCTCTGCTGCATGCTGTGCGAAACGCTTAGCTGCAATGGCGCGCAGGGCAGGGTCTTGTAATGCAGCGCGTAGGCGCATCCATGTTTGAACGGAACCTTGCGCATCGGCCGGGATACGTAGGTAGCGAAAGGATTCAGACGGATTCGCGCGCATACCAGTGAGGAAAAAGAGCTCCGTAGCTTGTTCTACACCTGCTTGTTGTGTTGATATTTTGGCAGGGATAGGAATGGGCAGCATGTATTGATTAAATTCATGCGCTTGCCCGTTTTGATCCCGTATTTTGTACTGAATAGAAGGCCCGATATTGTGCAAGGTTGTAGGTTTGACTGCTTTGGCGCCTGAGCCTAGATGCTGCTTGAATTTGCCTATCAATATATTTAAGCGAGAAGGGGCTAAAGGTTCCGAAGACTTGGTTTGCTCGCTAGAAGCCGCTTGGTTGGGGGGCGGTAATGCTGCAGAGGTGTCTGGAAGGGGCGTTATATTTTCGACATTGATCGCTCTAAAACCCGTGAGTTCAAGCTTTGCGGCACTGTTTTTGGCGATATCCACTGGTTTAAGTCCCGCTAGCGGAAGCACCTCATTAATTTTGCCTTTGACTAGAGCGGTATTGCTTTGCTTGCCGGCCATCGGGTATGCCGTCATCTGCAATACCGATCCTCCATCTTCAAAGCTCGACTGATAAATTGCTAGACCATCTATGACCAGAGGTCGGTTGACTTCAATAAGCGCATGGCGCTGTTTTCCGCTTACCCGTTCGCGTACGGTAACTTCGCTTGCAAAACGTTTAGGCATACCGGTTGAATAATATTCAACGATGAATTTATTGAGCTCTAGCGTAAAGGGCAGCTCTTGGAGAAAAACGCCTTCTTGTTCATTGATCAAGGCGGTGGTAACCGTCTGTTTTTCAGGAACCCAAGCATACCCTCGAAAAGTGGGATTGGCGCTGGAGAGCCGATGAATAGGGTTGATAGATTCGAGCGTACTCCCTGCAGGCAGTGCATTTAGATCTGCGATGGGCAGAGGGCGTTTGCCCAGAAATGTTTTTTGAGCTTGTAAGGGTAAATGGCTATCTAACAGACCGCCTAAGCAAATAACGATAAGCGCGATATGGGTTGCAAAGTAGCCCAGCTTGTTCCAAGTTCCGCGTTTTGCTGCAATGAGTGTTTTATTGCCAGCGAGAAGAGGCGGTGAAGCCGTAGTAGACATTGTAGCAGCAGGGACTGCAGGAAAATGACGCACAACAAAACGGTATCCCTCGCTCTGAAGTAGGGCGCGGAGCTTTTCTTCAAGCAAAGAACGTGTTTGGAGGCTTTTCCACTGCGCGTGGTAGCGGAAGGTGCGCAAACTCTCTAGCCGAATATGGTCTTTCCAGCTGCGCATATGGGCCAATTTTTGTCGCCATTTTCGAGCGACACATAGTGATAAAGAGAGTACTAAAAAAACTAAAATGCCTAAAAACCACGCGCAGCTATAGACGTTTTGAAGTCCTAAGGCCGTAAATATATCTGCCCAAAATGGCCCAAATTGGACAATGTAATCCGACTGTCTGGCATCTTGTTTAAGTACCGTTCCAATGACGCTGGCGAGGGCTAATACGACTAAAAGAGCGATCGCAAAACGCATGGAGCTGAGAAGTTCAGTGCAAGGTTTGACGATACGGCGTTGCCAAAAAATAAAGAGCGAAGAAGGAGCGAAGCACACTGCGAAATAGCCTTAATGGGAAGGGTATAGGGGTCTTAAAAAGTCATGCATTGTACAATTGCAGGATTTTTCAGAGCTTAACGGCTCTTTTTGTTGGTGGTACCCCTCCCATGCCTCGTCTTTTGCACAGCGCACGCTTTTTTATAACCGTTAATCACTTCCGCGACTTACCTCACGTAGGCGTGCCAGAAGTCGCTTTTGTCGGGCGCTCAAATGCAGGTAAATCTACCGCAATCAATGTGCTGTGCCAGCAAAAACGTCTAGCATTTTCTAGTAAAACACCAGGCCGCACGCAGCACATCAATTATTTTGCTGTAGGTGAGCAAGCCGATGAGGCCTATTTGGTCGATTTGCCTGGATACGGTTATGCAAAAGCCCCTAAAGAATCTAAAGCCCATTGGGAACAGCTAGTAAGCCGTTATCTGCAAGAGCATGCTGAGTTGCGGGGAGTGGTGTTGTTAATGGACGCTCGCCATCCCTGTACAGAGCTGGATTGCCGTATGTTGGAATGGTTTGCACCAACGGGAAAGCCCGTGCATGTTTTGCTGACTAAATCTGACAAACTTACTCGCCAGCAAAGTGTATTGGCGCTGCGTAATACAGAAAATGCGCTTCGAGCTATTCAAACTGCGTGCCTAGGAAGCGCGAATCCGGTGCCCAATGTGACCGTACAACTCTTTTCTGCTCCAAAGCATGTCGGCTTTGAGCAAGCGCATCGTTGTATTGAAGGCTGGTTGGAGCATTCTTAAAATCAGCTCAAGATTTCTCGTTTCACCCTAGGGCATGTCCTCAATCGCCCAAAATATGAACCCTTTGGGACAATTGAGGACACGCCCTAACTGCTAGAGCGGCTCTACAAGCGATTTTCATATTCTTTTTGAATTGATCAAATGACTCCTATACATAACCTAGGGCTGCACTACCCTACACACCGGCCCCGGCGCATGCGCCGAGATGATTTTTCTCGTCGCATGATGCGTGAAAATACCTTGAGCGTAGACGATTTTATTTATCCTGTTTTCATTATAGAAGGCGATAAACAACGGCAAACAGTACCCTCTATGCCTGGCATAGAGCGTTTGTCTATAGATCAGTTGCTGCTAGTAGCGCAAGAATGTGTGACTTTAGGTATTCCTGTTATTGCCTTGTTTCCCGTTATAGACAACACCCTAAAAACTTTGGATGGACGCATAGCACTCTCCGAATCAGGCCTTGTACCGCGTGCGGTACAAGCAGTCAAAAAACACTTCCCTGAGTTGGGTGTAATGACGGACGTAGCGCTCGATCCGTACACTAGCCATGGCCAAGATGGCGTATTGGATGCGCAAGGGTATGTGCAAAATGACGAGACGGTGCAGCTGCTTGTAGAGCAAGCTAATGTGCATGCGCAAGCAGGGGTAGACATTGTTGCTCCATCGGACATGATGGACGGCCGTATAGGGGCCATCCGTGGCATGCTAGATAAGCAGGGTTACATCCACACACGCATCATGGCGTATGCCGCTAAATACGCTTCTGCGTTCTATGGGCCTTTTCGAGATGCAGTGGGTTCTAGTATTTCGAATAAAACTCACAAAATGACCTATCAGATCGATCCAGCAAATAGCGATGAAGCGCTACGAGAAGTCGCAATGGATATACAAGAAGGCGCTGACATGGTTATCGTCAAGCCTGGTATGCCCTATTTGGACATGGTCCATAAAATAAAAACAGCATTTTGCTTTCCAACCTACGGTTATCAAGTCAGTGGCGAATTTGCAATGCTGAAAGCCGCTGCGCAAAATGGATGGCTAGATCACGATAAAGCCATGCTTGAGTCGCTCCTTGCTTTTAAACGTGCAGGGGCAGATGGGATATTGACTTATTTTGCATTAGAAGCAGCTCAATTGCTGCGCGCAAAAAAATAAATGGGAGTGGAATAACGTAAATAACGCAGAGCAAGAAAATACGGGCTTTCAAAGATAAAATCCTGTAAAAACCCGATACTTATCTGTGTTTTCCATTTCATTTGGAGTAAAAACGGTTATTCCAAAAGATAAATGGCCAAATTTTCAAAAAAGACTTGACTCTTGCCTAAAGAGCACGAACAATCAGGCTACTCGTTTCTTCTGGAATGGTATTTCAGGCGGAAGAGGTCAGGGCGGGCTCCCTGAAAAGCGGTGGCGAAAGTCATTTAGCTTTTGGGGTGTGCTCGCAATTGCAAGTAATAAGTAATATGTAAGGGAAGTTGTATGTCAAGTGAGAAGCCCAGAAAAAAAGGGAAGGTTAAGTGGTTCAATGCCAGCAAAGGCTACGGATTCATTACGCCTGATCCAGATGGTAACGGAATGGGAGTAGATGAATTGTTTGCTCACCAAACCGCTATTCAAATGGATGGTTTTAGAACACTAGACGAAGGTGCTCCCGTGACGTTTGTTGTCGAGCAAGGCCCTAAAGGCCTGCAAGCAACGGACATCAGGCCGGACACAGATGCTCACGCATCGGCTGCCTAATCGCAGTTAAGTAGTAAAGTAAAAAGATCCGGCCTTGTGCCGGATTTTTTTCGTCTACTGTCAGCACCCTCTAATAACAAAAACGATTAAAAAGAACGGTAGGTTGGCGGTGACGAAGGAACCCCAACATGCACACAACCGACTCCTAATCTTTGTTTTTCATGAAGGGTGAGTGCCTCATTGGTAACCCATGCCTAACTCTTGCGCTTGCTGGGCCAATGCCTCCATAGCCTGCCTGCTTGCCTGATCACGTTTGGCCTTAAAGTGCATCAAGTTAGCGAATCGCACGCGTCGATGCTTGCCTCGCAATAAACGAAACCATTTTGTATCAAGGTGCATTACGGTACCTAGCCTTAGAGTAATACCGGATCAAACGAAAAGCCTTGTGGTGCTTTTTCTAAATCTTCGAATGTGACTATTTCAAATGCTTGTGGTTGGGCAAATAAATTGCGTAGTAGCAAGTTATTTAAGCCATGGCCTGATTTATACGCGGTGTAGGCGGCAAGGAGTGGGTAGCCTGCTATATAGAGGTCTCCAATGGCATCGAGCATTTTGTGTTTGACGAATTCATCGCTGTAACGCAGCCCGTCATTATTTAAAATGCGGTATTCATCTAGCACGATGGCGTTGTCTAAGCTCCCTCCGCGTGCTAGTCCCATTTGGCGCAAGGTTTCTACTTCATGTGCGAAACCGAAGGTGCGGGCGCGGGCAATTTCTCGTACGTAGGACGTGTGGGAAAAGTCGGCTTCGAAGACTTGGCCGGTTTTATCTACAGCAGGGTGGCCGAAGGCAATGGTGAATTTGAGTTTGAAGCCGAAATAGGGCTCGAGGCGGGCCCATTTGTCGCCGTCTCGTGCTTCTACAGGTTCTTTGATGAGTAAGAATTTCCTGGGGGCATTTTGTTCTATGATTCCTGCGGACTGCAATAAAAATACAAATGAGGCAGCGCTGCCGTCCATGATCGGGATTTCTTCTGCGGTTACATCCACATATAAATTATCGATCCCCAGACCTGCACAGGCGGAGAGTAGGTGCTCTATGGTGGAAATGCGTACATTGTCTTTTTGTAAGACGGAAGCTAATTGCGTTGCTCCTACCGCCGTAGGGCTCATAGCTATGCTAATAGCAGGAGTTAGGTCGGTACGCGTAAAAATAATACCGGTTCCCGCTGCTGCAGGCCGAAAAGTTAATTTAACCTTACGCCCGGAATGTAGGCCGATGCCGGTGGTATGGATAAGCGTGGCAATCGTGCGCTGCTTTAGCATAAAAATCCTGGAGGTGCGGGTGTTTGCACAGGGTTAGTGGTGTGCATGTTGGGGTTCCTTCGTCACCACCAACCTACCGTTCATTGTAGGTTGGTGGTGAGGTACGAACCCCAACATGCATACCACCGACTTTTGATCATTGCTTTTGATTTGCATATGCAGGTTTTAAAAGGACGATAGTCTGCATGTTGGAGGTCGCGCCTTAAGCAACCTATCGTATTTTTAATCAGCTTGTCTGCGTAAAAAAGCGGGTACTTCCAAGTCGATATGTTTGGAAGAGAGGTCTGCAGAGCTGCGTCCAGAGCGCCAAACTGAAGGAGTGGATCCATTTCCATTGAAGTTGCTTTGGTTGTTGAGATCGGCGGGTTCGTTGTCTGTGCCGGTCTTAAGCAGGGTCATAGGAACTTGGGGTTCTACTTTTGCTTTTCTTAAGCCTGTTGCTACGACTGTGACGCCTAGCGCATCGCCCATTGCATCGTTATATACCGTACCGAAGATAACAATCGCATCAGGCGCTGCATAGCTCTTGATGGTGTTCATTACTTCGCGTGTCTCAGATAAGCGCAGGGAACGGCTGGCCGTGATATTGACCAATACACCGCGCGCACCAGACAAATCGATGCCTTCGAGTAGGGGGCTGG
>JASSUF010000055.1:0-14916 GCA_031963365.1 Mycoavidus cysteinexigens | reverse complement strand
ACATATGCATCTTGGTAGGTTGGTGGTGACGAAGGAACCCCAACATGCATACCACAGACTTTTTAAAACCTGCCTATGTATGCCATTCATTTAAATAAAGGCTGTAGCTAAATGCCAAGCTATAGCTGCCATACAGGCTGATGCAGGTAGCGTCAGCACCCAAGCCCAAACGATATTGCCTGCCACGCCCCAACGCACTGCAGAGAATTTTTGCACAGAGCCTACACCGACAATCGCCCCTGTAATGGTGTGCGTGGTTGAAACGGGAATACCTAACGCAGAAGCGGTGAAAAGCGTGCATGCACCACCTAGTTCTGCACAAAAGCCATCGACAGGTTTGAGCTTAGTAATTTTCTGACCCATGGTGCGCACAATACGCCAACCTCCAAAGAGGGTGCCTAAGCCCATAGCCACATAACACCCAACGATTGCCCAAACAGGTGGCGCAGCGTCTGTACTAGAGGCATAGCCTGAGGCAATTAAAAGCATCCAAATAATACCAATGGTTTTTTGCGCATCATTTCCACCATGGCCGAAGCTATAGAGCCCTGCAGATAAAAGCTGCCCGCGCCGGAAAAGCCGATCTACTTTGTGTTGCGGTGTGCGGAAAAAAATCCATGCTACTGCCAGCATCAGCAAAGAGCCCAATACAAACCCAAGCAATGGAGAGATGAGAATAAAGGCTATGGTTTTAGATAAACCCGCCATATTCAGTACGCTGGGGCCGGCTTTCGCCATAGCGGAGCCAACCAATCCACCGATGAGCGCGTGCGAAGAGCTAGATGGAAGGCCATAGAACCACGTAATAATATTCCAACTAATCGCCCCTGCTAATGCACCGAAGATGACATAGTGGTCGACAATGGCAGGGTCGATCGTGCCGCGCCCAACCGTAGCAGCTACTTTAAGATGGAAGACAAAATAGGCCAAAACATTAAAAACCGCAGCAAAAGCAACAGCTTGCTGCGGTTTTAAAACGCCTGTAGACACGACGGTTGCAATAGAATTTGCTGCATCGTGAAAGCCATTCATAAAGTCAAAAACAAAGGCCACTAGCACTAAAAAGGCCAGCATCCAGATACCGGTCTGAATCAACGACATTGGGATATTCCCCACTAGTTCTTAATAATTTGTTCGATATTTCACAGGGCATGTCCTCAATTACCCCAAATATGAACCCTTTGAGGTAATTGAGGACACGCCCTAAATTCAGATCACTCCAAAACAAATTTTAAGCGTTTTCTAGAACAATACCTTCAATAATATCGGCAACATCTTCACATTTATCAGTGACTTCTTCTAAAAGCTCAAGAATAGCTTTGAGCTTAATCAACATTTTAACGTCTTCTTCTTCGCGAAATAACGTAGACAACGCAGCACGCAGCGCCACATCTGCCTCAGACTCCAAGCGGTCAATTTCTTTGCAAAATCCTAAAATTGCACTCGCACTTTTCATATTGCTCAATAAACCTACGCCTTGCTGCACACACTCACAACACTTCACGGTCAATTGAGCTAACTGAGTAGCCTCAGGGGGTAATGCCTCTACTTCATACAGGCAGATTGCCGTGGAGACGTCTTCAATTAAATCTAGAATGTCATCCATAGTCGAGATGAGCTTATGGATGTCATCGCGGTCTAACGGCGTAATAAACGTTTTGTGCAAAAGATCGATGGTGTCGTTCGTGAGCGTATCTGCACGTTTTTCATTGTTTTGTATGGTGGTATTGTATTTGCATGCCTGGCGCAAATCGGTCACCAACTGTACAAGCACATGGCTAGTTTCTACCAAGCAAGTCGCATGGGCATTAAAAAACTCAAAAAATTTACCCTCGCGAGGCAAAAGACGACCGAACATGCAGTTCCCCGTAATTAAAATCGGTATCCCCGCTTGCGGGGAGTGAAGAAAAATTGAGAGCAGGAAGCGATTCCACACTCTTGTTATTACAAGAAGCCCTATGCGTTATAAGAAGCCTGTCCTGCAAAATTATCAAATTTAGTATATTGCCCCAAGAAGGTCAGGCGCACCTGACCAATTGGCCCATTACGTTGCTTGCCAATAATAATTTCCGCTGTTCCTCTATCTTGGCTATCCGGGTTATACACCTCATCACGATAGATAAAGAAAATGACATCTGCATCTTGCTCAATAGCACCCGATTCGCGCAGATCCGACATCATTGGACGCTTATTAGGGCGCTGCTCAAGGCTACGATTGAGCTGGGACAACGCCATCACGGGCACATTTAATTCTTTTGCCAAACTCTTCAATGAGCGCGAAATTTCAGAAAGCTCGGTAGCGCGATTTTCGCCTGATCCGCTCGAAGACATCAGCTGTAAGTAATCTACAATGATCAGGCCAAGCTGACCACACTGCCTCGATAAGCGCCGTGCACGGGCGCGCAATTCTAATGGATTAAGCGCACCTTGCTCATCGATAAAAATCTGTGCTTCACTCATTTTTTGCATGGCATGCGTGAGTTTAGGCCAGTCCTCATCGATCAATTTACCGGTGCGCAGTCTATGCGCATCTAAGCGACCCACTGAACCCAGCATACGCATTGCTAGCTGTGTACCGGGCATTTCCATCGAAAATACTGCAACCGGCAAACCATATTCTACGGCGACATATTCGCCCACATTCATCGCAAAAGACGTTTTCCCCATGGAGGGACGTCCAGCCACAATAACCAGTTCACCGCCATGCAAGCCTGAAGTCATTTTATCCAGATCTACAAAGCCTGTCGGAGTCCCGGTTACATCATTGGGATTGTCTTGGTGATATAGCGTATCAATACGCTCTACGACCTTAGCCAGCAAAGGCTTGATTTCAACAAAGCCTTGGGTATTTTTTGCCCCTTCTTCGGCGATGGCAAAAACTTTGGATTCAGCTTCATCCAGTAACTGCCGGACTTCACGCCCTTGTGGGTTAAAAGCATCTCCTGCAATTTCATCAGACACTGTGATGAGCTTACGCAAAACGCCACGATCTCGCACAATTTCTGCATAGCGGCGGATATTGGCTGCACTCGGTGTATTTTGTGCAAGGGCATTGAGATAGGACAGTCCGCCAATATCAACTGCCTTACCTGCTCCTTCTAGCGCTTCAAATACGGTGACTACATCCGCTGGACGTGCCGCGCTGATTAATTTGCCAATTTGCCGAAAAATTAAGCGATGATCAAAGCGATAAAAATCGCCTTCTTGCAAAAAGTCTGCAATACGGTCCCAGGCACTATTATCTAGCAATAGCCCTCCCAGCACAGACTGTTCCGCTTCAATAGAATGAGGCGGAACTTTGAGCGATTCAATTTGATTGTCTGGGCTAAAAGAAGAAGGCATCGCGAAGAGGGAGAAGGATGGTAAGAACCATCTCAAAAAAAAGCGAAGTGTAGGGGAATTTGAACGCGTATGGAGCCTTAAGCTCACTTAGTGCAAAAATAACAACAAAAAAAACGGAAGCAGGTCCGCTTTGGGCCTACTTCCGTTTTTCAGATAGAGTTGAGGACACGCCTTAGTGCGTATTCTCTTTAAGCGTGCTCACCTAAAATGGACACCGTTACCTCTACCGCTACCTCAGGATGTAATTCAACAGAGACTGCATAGTCTCCCGTGCGCTTAATAAAGCCACCCTCTGGCAAGATTACTTGGGTTTTGTCAATTTCAAAACCCTGCTTGGCCAACTCGACTGCAATGATATCTTTAGTGACAGAACCGAAGAGTGAACCATCGACACTGGCTCTTTGCACGATTTGCAGCGTTAATCCTGCAACTTTCCCACCTAGCTTCTGTGCCGCAGACAGCTCATCCGCTGCATGCTGTACAAATTCTGCACGGCGAGACTCTACTTCTTCGAGCGCCTCGGGCGTTGCATAACAAGCAAAGCCTTGAGGAACCAAATAGTTACGGGCATAGCCCTTTTTGACATTGATAACATCGCCAATATTGCCCAAACCGCGCTTACCACCGCGGCGGCTGTTTTTGAGCACAATTACTTCCATTCCCATTCTCCTAATGCGCGCGTGCAACGCTCTTATAGTGCGTGCAAATCTGTGTAAGGTATCAAAGCCAAAAAGCGCGCACGCTTAATAGCCGTATTGAGCTGACGCTGATAGCGTGCTCGGGTTCCTGTTAAGCGCGCAGGAGTAATTTTTCCATTATCGCCAAAAAAACCGCGCAACAGATCAACATCTTTATAGTCGATCTGCTCAACGCCTTCGGTCGTGAAGCGGCAGATTTTTTTACGTTTGAACAAAGGGTTTTGTTGTGGGCGACGGTTCTGCTCTACTTTTCTACCTGAAAACCGACTAGGTGGGCGAGGCATTTTTAAATCCTTTAATGAAATCTGCAAAATGAGTACAAGATAAAGAAGTGGTGCTACATGGCTGATCTAACCTAACAAAGCGCCATTCAAGCATTCAGCGACCCGACCTCTTTTATCTGTGTGATATGAAAACGCACTGTGCGAACTTTTAAGCTACGCGGGGCCAAAAACCCCACAAAACAAGCCATTTCCCCTAAAGGATAGCGTGCTAGTGCACCACTACCCTCTCCTATCGCAATCGCTTGCAAAGTCATTTCGACTTTGCGCTTAGCGCCTGCTTCTACCACTTCTGACGCATGTTCCAATACACACTCCACCAACGGTACCCCCGCAGGGGTGTATCTCACCGCCCCTCGTTCAACGATACGGGCTTCAAGAGATAAAACGTTTATGGGCATCAAAGGACATGTAAAAAAAGTGGCAAGATCTCGTTAGGGCATGCCCTAGGCGAGGAATGAAAATGGGCTTTAAGCAGCAACAGCAGCAGGACGCTTAGCAGCATCTTCAGGCTGAGCCTGTTTCATCATCACAGAAGGCTCTGTCACAGGTTTTTTCGTTTTGGTAACTAAGTGACGCAATACAGCATCATTGAATTTAAACGCATCTTCAAGTTCAACCAAAGTCTGTTGATCACATTGAATATTCATGCAGACATAGTGGGCTTTAGTAATATTTTTGCCAATCATGTAGGCCAGCGCGCGGCGCCCCCAATCTTCTACACGATCGATCTTCCCATTGCGTGCAGTGATAGTGGCTTTATAGCGCTCAATCATTGCGCTAACTTGTTCACCCTGATCAGGATGAACTAAAAAAACAATCTCGTAACTGCGCATAACGCTCCTTATGGATAAAAGCCACTCTGTACCTGGCTGCGCTGCACAATACTGCAGGGCAACCACTTACGGCAGATGTGGCAAGGTAAAGTGAGGCCGCGATTCTACCGAAAAAATGGACGGATCACAAATTTGATGGTGAAAGAGGGTCCAAATGGACCCTCTAGCTTGCTTTTAGTAAAAGTCATTTCGTTAAGTACACATCGCTATTTGTTTTCAACGCCATTTTTCGTGGCTTGCATCTCTATTCCCACCACCCTTGCTGCTTCTAATTTTTTCGATTGCTTCCTTCCCCCAAAACACCGCGGGCGACAACCCACCATTAAATCGGCAAAATACTCGACAAACCCTTTTTGCTGGTTATTAACTTTAGACTGGTTTTTATCTGCTGTATTTTCAGATGGAATGGGTATTGATACCGCGTCAAAAGAAGCTGCATGCTGGATGTTTTTTGAATTTTGGTCTGCTGCAGTGGAAGTAGAGACTGGCTTTTCTATAGCTGGCTCATTAACGTTAATTACACAGGATGAAAGCATTCCTTCAACTAAGCTTTCTTGGTTTGCAGTAGAGGACCATAAATTATTAGATTGATATAAGGTTTCCAAATATTCAGGCTGATTCGAAGCTGGAGGCAAGCTGTGAGATGGCCTGGGAGCAGGTATAGGTGGCGTTGGAAATAATAGATCGAACCTTTTCTTCAGCGTCACATTTCCTATGTGCTCTCTTGCTTCCTGTACTCTACTGGATTCATGGCCTAAGGTTTGGCCTCCCCCATTTACGTTTGATACGCTCGTTATAGGCATACGCTTCTCCTTAAAATCCTCATTGTTCAAGACATCAAAAAAAACTATGAGTATTTCGCGAACTAAGGTATGCCTATACGAAACGGCGCAGATTTTTCTCACGCCATACAACGTTATTAATGTTTTCTACAAGCAGTTTTCGATGAAAAAACGGTAGAAGCATTTTTTATTTTATTTGACTGATTTTACGCAGGTATTCAAGAAGATTGTGGTTTGCGTGTTGGGGTTCGTGCCTCACCACCAACCTACCGTCCGTTGCTTTTCTTGTGGTTAATGGAGTTTGATAGCACCCTTTTACATATGCATCTCGGTAGGTTGGTGGTGACGAAGGAACCCCAACATGCGCACCACCAACTTTTAATTTTTGCTTTTATAACTCGCAGATGTACGTTTACATAATCCGCTTCAATTTCGGATCCAACGCATCGCGCAAGCCGTCTCCCACTATATTAATAGCCAACACGGTAATTAAAATAGCCAAGCCAGGCCACGTTACGATCCACCAAGCGCTATCGATGTAATCGCGCGCAGAGGCCAGCATAGCGCCCCATTCTGCTGCAGGTGGCTGCACGCCTAGTCCTAAAAAGCCTAATGCGGCCGCATCCAAAATGGCTGTAGAAAACCCAAGCGTAGCTTGCACAATTAATGGAGCGGTGCAATTGGGCAGCACTTGCAAAAACATCAACCGCCAAGGCCCAGCACCTGCGACCCGTGAAGCGGTTACATATTCTTTGCGCATTTCACTTTTTGCTGAGCTACGTGTGAGCCGCACATAGCTAGGGAGGGCGACTAATGCAATCGCGAACGTTGTATTAGTTAGCCCAGGCCCGAGCACTGCAACCACTGCAACAGCAAGTAGCAAAGATGGCAGCGCCAGCAGTATGTCCATTACCCGCATAACTGAAGCATCGAACCAACGCGGCCCAAAGGCAGCGCCTAGGCCCAGCAAAATCCCTGGCCCTAATGCTAAGGTCACGGTGACCCCGCCAATCCATAGTGACAACCGCGCACCATATATTAAGCGCGATAACATATCTCGCCCTGCTTCATCCGTTCCCAGTAAAAACTGCGACGACCCGCCTTCTAACCAAGCAGGAGGAATTTTTACAAATTCTCGGAATTGCTCAATAGGGCTATGCGGTGCAAAAAATGATGCTCCTAACGCCAGGATCAGCAACGTGGCTAATACCCCAGCAGCACCCAGCGCACCACGGCTGCCTTGAAATGCGCGCCAGAACTCACGCAAACCACTTAACCCATCTACTCGCACTACCTCGCCTTCTGGCACAGCCTGATTCATACCCTCATCCCTCTTTATTCCTCCTCACCTGGCATTTTTCGCAACATTTCTTAGAACCTGTTTAGAGTCTCCCAAAAGGGCCCGTCTTCGGGGTCGTGGGGTGCCAGGGGTCGGAACTGTATTTAAACCACTTGCCTTTAATGATCGCTTTTGAAAGATATATGCAGATCCTAAAAGGACAGTGGTAATCATGTTGGGGTTCCTTCGTCACCACCAACCTACAGTACAGTTCCGGTCCCTGTGCTCCTGCTCCCCCAAATATGTTCCCTTTTGGGAGACTCTAAACAGGTTCTTAGGTTTTTCACGTCCTCAAGCGAGGATCTAAGGCAGATTGGAGCGTATCTATGAGTAAATTTAACCCCATTACCAGCATAGCTATCAACAAAATCCCTCCTTGGACCACCGGATAGTCACGCCGGCCTATCGCATCGATAAGCCATTTCCCAACGCCTGGCCAGGAAAAAATGGTTTCTGTAAGGATAGCGCCAGCAAGCAGATTACTGACTTGCAAGCCTATAACGGTTACCACAGGGATAAGTGCATTACGCAAAGCATGCCGTATGACGACGCGCGCAGGCGATAACCCTTTAGCCCGCGCAGCTCTAATGTAGTCTTCTCGCAATACTTCAAGCATGGCTGAGCGTGTCATCCGTGCAATCACCGCTAGAGGGATAGTGCCTAGGACAATAGAAGGAAGAATTAAATGGCTCAGAGCAGAACGCACTGCACCTGCTTCATCACTTAAAAATGCATCGACCATCATCAGACCCGTTTTGACTGGGACGTTATATTCCAATGCCATGCGACCTGATACAGGAGTGAGCCCAAGCTGGACAGAAAAAACCATCACGAGAATAAGACCCCACCAAAAAATAGGCATGGAGTAACCAGTCAATGCTGCACTCATCAAACTACGATCCCAAGCAGAGCCGCGTTTGAGTGCAGCTAAGATGCCTGTGGGAATTCCTATGCCGATGGCAAAGAGCATAGCGCCACAAATAAGCTCAAAAGTAGCAGGGAAGCGCTGCCAGAACTCTTCCAATACGCTAGTTTGTGTAATGAAAGAGACTCCCCAGTCCCCTTTTAATAAGCTGACTATGTAGCGCATATATTGGATGGGCAAAGGTGCATCTAATCCCAGTTGATGTCGAGCTATTGCGTGCACTTCAGGATCTAATGCGCGCTCCCCCATCATGACTTCAACAGGATCGCCTGGAATCAAATGGATGAGTAAAAAAGTGAGCAACGTCATCCCAATTAACGTGGGCACTAATAAAACAAGGTGGCGAAAAATGAATCGCAGCATAAGAAAGAGGAATGCGTATAGAAGGTGGGATTGCTTAAAAGCGACATATTAAAAGCTGGTGGTATGCATGTTGGGGTCAGCCTCACCACCAATCTTGTATCTTTAAACCTCATGGCTTTGCGATAGAGGTAGGTTGGTGGTGAGGTACGAACCCCAACATGCGCACCACAAGTCTTTTGAATCCTGCCTATAAAAGGTCACAATCAGAGGGCAGTGGCGTGCATGTTGGGGTTCGTACCTCACCACCAACCTACCAGCCTAATTTTTCACAAATAGACGATATGGCTTGGGCTCCATTTAAAGTATAAAAATGTAGGCCTGGTACACCCTGGGCAATGAGGCGTTCGCACAGTTGGGCTACTACCTCTACACCAAAATCTCGTAGCGCTTGTTGATCTTCGCCAAATCCTTCGAGTCTTCGTGCAATCCAGCGCGGCACTTCCGCACCGCAGAGCGTAGAGAAACGGAGCAATTGAGCATGATTGGTAATAGGCATAATGCCTGGAATAATCGGGACCGTCACGCCTTTGCGCTGCACCTCATCCACAAATCGGAAATAGGCGTCTGCATTATAGAAATATTGCGTGATGGCCGCATTGGCGCCTATTTCGACTTTATGTACAAAGGAGTTTATATCGTGTGCAGGGGTCTTCGCTTCAGGATGGTATTCGGGATAGGCGGCTACATAGATATGAAACCACTCTCCATGCTCAGCACGAATCATTTCAACCAGCTCACAAGCATGGCGTAATTCGCCCCCTCCTCCCATACCAGAAGGCAAATCTCCACGCAATGCCACAATGTGGCGCACCCCTCGCTGCCGGTATTCCGAGAGCATGGCGCGCACCTCTGCACGTGTGACTCCTACGCAAGAGAGATGTGGAACAGCGGCAAAGGTATCGCTAAATGCAGCAGGATCCTTAGTGCGTTGCTCGAGAAGCGCCTGCACCATTTCAAGGGTACCCTGCTGGGTACCCCCTCCTGCTCCAAAAGTCATAGAGACAAATTCAGGCCGAAAATGCGCTAACTGCGACAAGGTTGCATACAGCTTCTCTATACCTTGCGGGGTTTTAGGAGGGAAAAATTCAAAGGATAGGGGAAGAGAGGCCATGGGTATCGGCGTCCGATCATATTTTTAATAGGGTAGATGGAGATGGCGTGTATTAGACCTTTTTCGAAATCCCTTAGCGGCGTCATTCCTCCCGGCCAGCACTAGTGTACTGACATCAAAGGAATTCCTGGCGACTGAGTTTCGAAAGAGGTCTATTCTGATTAATATCTATACGCGTCAGCTTTATAAGGACCCTCTTGCGGCACACCTAAATAGGTTGCTTGCGTTTGAGTAAGCGTAGTTAGATGCGCACCCAAGCGTTTTAGATGCAAGCGTGCCACTTTCTCATCTAACTGTTTAGGCAACACCGTTACGCTCTTTGTATGCGCTGCAGTCTTAGCAGAAGAAAAGAGGGCTATTTGCGCCAATACTTGATTAGTAAAGGAAGTAGACATCACAAAAGAAGAGTGACCCGTCGCACAACCCAAATTCACCAATCGACCTTGCGCTAACAACGTAATTCGCCGTCCGTTAGGAAATTCAATCTGATCGACTTGGGGTTTGATATTGTGCCAAGGATAGGCACTCAAAGAAGCTACATCGATTTCCGAATCAAAGTGACCTATATTGCACAAAATAGCTTGGTTACGCATGGCTTGCATATGTTCGTGACGGATCACTCCCACATTGCCTGTAGCAGTAACAAAAATATCTGCTTGGCTTGCAGCCTCTTCCATGGTTACCACGCGGTACCCTTCCATCGCCGCTTGCAGTGCGCAAATGGGATCAATTTCTGTAATCCAAACTGTCGCACCAAGACTGCGCAGTGATTGCGCACAGCCTTTGCCCACATCGCCATACCCTGCAATAACCGCTATTTTTCCTGCGATCATCACATCGGTAGCACGTTTTATTCCATCGATGAGCGATTCACGGCAGCCATACAAATTATCAAATTTTGATTTAGTGACGGACTGATTTACATCGATGATGCGCCAAGGCAATGTGCCGCTTTTTTCCATCTGATACAGTCGATGCACGCCCGTGGTAGTTTCTTCACTAGCGCCCAAAATAGAGACCATACGCTTGGAATACCACTTCGGATCAATCGCCAGATGTTGCTTGATCGAGGCGAATAATGCCCTCGCTTCATCATGCTCTGGATGCTCTAAAATACTAGCGTCTTTCTCTGCTTGCTCACCTACAGTGAGCAAAAGCGTGGCATCTGCGCCATCATCTAAAATAAGATTGGCTTCCTGCTTAGCAGGCCATTCGAAAATACGGTGCACGCATGCCCAGTATTCATCCAGCGTTTCGCCTTTGAAGGCAAAAACAGGCGTCCCCCGTGCAGCTACTGCTGCAGCGGCATGATCTTGTGTGGAAAAAATATTGCAAGAAGCCCAGCGCACCTCTGCACCCAGTGCTTGCAGCGTTTCGATCAATACAGCGGTCTGAATAGTCATATGCAGCAAACCTGCAATACGGGCCCCTTTGAGAGGCTGGCTATCGCCATACTCTTCGCGCAATGCCATCAAACCAGGCATTTCAGTCTGTGCAATCTCTATTTCCCGACGCCCCCAGCCAGCTAGGCTGGCATCAGCAATCCAACAATCGGGGTGCGCAGCCTCTGCCACAGCAGAGGTGGAGTGGTCAGCCATTGCAGCTGCGGCAACATGTTGCGTCATAATGATCTAGCCAAAGATAAAAATTTTTAAAGTGTTTGTTTGAAAGAAAGTGCAACGCAGTCGGCGTTGCAAACCGGTCAATCACAGAGTCTGCTTAGGCAATTGAGGACACGCCCTAAAGGCTAGGCATATTTACGTTTATTCTCAAATTCCTCGGCCAGCAAACTCACTTTATCGAGCGCTTCCCAGGTGAATTCAGGCTCTTCTCGACCAAAATGGCCATAGGCGGCCGTTTTCTGGTAAATCGGGCGGAGTAAATCGAGCATCTCAATAATGCCTTTAGGCCGCAAATCAAAGTGTTTGCGAATCAGTGCTGTGATTTCGTTATCTGCAATACGCCCTGTACCAAATGTATTAACCATCAAAGAAGTGGGTTGTGCCACGCCAATAGCATAGGAGATTTGCACTAAGCAACGAGAAGCCAGACCTGCAGCTACAATATTTTTAGCTACATAGCGCGCAGCATAAGCAGCACTGCGATCGACCTTCGAGGGATCTTTCCCAGAAAATGCCCCGCCCCCGTGCGGTGCGGCGCCGCCGTACGTATCTACAATAATCTTACGACCCGTTAACCCACAATCGCCTTGCGGCCCACCGACCACAAAACGCCCAGTGGGGTTCACTAGGAAGCGAATATCATTTCGAATAAGTTCAGGGGGTAATACCGGTTTGATAATTTCTTCGATCACCGCTTCACGCAAAGTCTCCAGTTCAATTTCTGGAGCGTGCTGCGTCGACAAAACAATCGTATCGATACTGTAAGGTTTATTGTCAATGTAGCGCAGCGTAACCTGCGATTTTGCATCCGGGCGCAACCAAGGCAGACGGCCGTCACGGCGCACATCCGCCTGACGCTCAACCAATCGATGCGCTAGGTGGATGGGAAGGGGCATAAGTTCAGCCGTCTCGTCACAGGCATAACCAAACATTAAACCTTGATCGCCTGCACCTTGATCGAGATCATCATCATGCGCACGATCCACGCCTTGGGCAATATCCAAAGACTGCTTATCATAGGCCACCAGTACCGTACAGCCTCGATAATCAATCCCAAATTCCGTGTTGTCGTAGCCAATGCGTTTGATGGTATCTCTGGCAATCTGCATATAGTCGATATGCGCAGCGGTCGTAATTTCACCCGCCAGAATGACCAGACCTGTATTGCACAAGGTCTCCGCAGCAATACGTGCATGAGGATCCTGCGTGAGCGCAGCATCTAAAATGGCATCTGAAATCTGGTCAGCAACCTTGTCAGGATGCCCTTCAGACACAGATTCAGAAGTGAAGAGGTAATCATTGGACATGAGATCTTATCCTTAGGAAGTAGGTGGAGACAGCGTGCTCTGCTTGATTGAGGACATGCCCTAAATCAAGCAGAGCACTTCAATGTGCGCGCCAACTTCCTGAAGGAGAAGCGACGACGCTTTAGCGGATTCATTCCACACCACAAAAGTCTTACGCATATAGCAGCAAACTCTGCAGCGCCTTCGCCCCGCAAGTTGTCGGTTAACTCGGCGAAAGAAGAAGCGATTATATCGCTCCTTTGAATAACGTGTTGGTTTGGGTAAGCCGTATACTTGATACTTTTCTTTTTTTATTGCACTTAACTGCCCCTCTTCTGCGACATGAATTTTTTACGCTCTCTGCCCAGCCGCACTTGGCGCGCGCTACAACGTGCTTTGAAATGGCTAGCTGTTAGTTTAGCTATTGGTTTATTGCAGGTGTTGGCGCATCTACCCTATGGATTGACTGCACGATTTGGAGCTGCGCTGGGCGCGCTCCTATATTTGCTTCCTAGCAAACGTAAAAATATTATTCAAAAAAATTTGGAACTCTGCTTTCCGCATTGGTCTATCGAACGCCGAAAAGTAGTAGCTGCACGCCATTTTCAACACGCTATTCGCAGTTTTGTGGAACGCAGTGTGCAGTGGCTTGCCCCTGCTGAGAAATTAGAAAAATTAATCCAAGTCGAGAGCGAAGTAGATTTAACCGATCCTCATTTACCTCCTACTATTTTTCTAGGATTTCATTTTGTAGGTTTAGAAGCCGGCGCGCTATTTTTAAATTATCTTTTGCAACGTCCATGCGGCTCTGTATTTCAACCCATGTCTAATGAGCGGATCGATAATCTGGCTATAAAAGCACGCTCACGCTTTGGAGCTACTATGCTGCCCCGTACAGACAGCGCACGCGCTTTACTACGCATGCTGCATAAGCGCATACCTGTGATGTTAGGTAGCGATATGGATCATGGTTTAGGGAACTCTGCTTTTGTTCCTTTTTTCAATGTGCCTGCCTGCACATTGATCTCCCTCCCCCGATTAGCTAAAGCGGCGCACGCACAGGTAGCCCCTTTTATTTGCGAAGTGTTGCCTCGTTATCAAGGCTATAAACTCCGTATTTTTGCTCCCTGGTCGGATTACCCCAGTGATGATCCCATTGCAGATACGCGCAGAATGAATGCTTTTATTGAAGAGCATATTGCCCCTATCCCTGAACAATATTATTGGATACATCGCCGCTTTAAGACACGTCCACCTGGAGAAGCTGGGTTATATTAAAAGCAGCCGCTACGTTTGACGTGTCTTGACTCACTCAAAATGGCCCTTTTCCTATTCACTTTTTGGTTCTTGCTCCAAACTACTATGAAGCTCTCTTTCACTAAAATGCAAGGCGCAGGCAACGACTTTGTAGTGCTCGATGGCGTTAGACAACAGATCACACTCACCCCAGCGCAGATACGCTGGCTTGCCAATAGACACTTTGGAGTGGGGGCGGATCAGGTACTGCTCGTCGAGCCTGCTACAAATGGGCAGGCTGATTTTAGATACCGCATTTTTAATGCGGATGGAGGCGAGGTAGAGCAGTGCGGCAATGGAGCGCGCTGCCTCATGAAATTTTTGTTAGAAACAGGTCTCACCCCTAAAAAGCGTGTGGCAGTGCAAGTTTCTACCGGAATCACTTTTTTGCAGATGCAAGAAGATGGAGAAGTGCTGGTTGAGCTGACTGCGCCAGTATTCACCCCTGAAGTGGTTTCGTTTGATACCAGCGGTTTGCTAGCGCACACTAGTGGGGATAGCGCGCTGTGGTCTTTGGATACTAACGCCCGAAATGGAGCACCTGTGGAATTATGCATAGTATCTATGGGCAACCCCCATGCTGTGCAGCGCGTGGAGAACGTACTGCACGCATCGGTAGCGGTGGAAGGGCCTGAGATTGCTTCACACCCGCGTTTTTTACACGGGGTCAATGTGGGCTTTATGCAAGTTCTAGATTGGCACCATATAGATTTGCGTGTGTATGAACGTGGCGCTGGAGAGACACTAGCTTGCGGCACCGGCGCATGTGCAGCGGCCGTGGCAGGCATGCGCCAGTCATGGCTGGATTCTCCTGTCAAAGTACGCACACGGGGTGGATGCTTAACCGTTCACTGGAGTGGCGATCCTTCTGAACCCGTATATATGGCTGGGCCTGCGCATATCGTATTTACTGGAGAAGTACACTGTCCAGATGAACTATATGCACAGGCTGAGGATACAGATAAGCTGACTTTGGCCACCTAGGGCGTGTCCTCAATTGTCCCAAAGGGTTCATATTTGGGGGAGCAGGAGCGC
>JASSUF010000054.1:0-15394 GCA_031963365.1 Mycoavidus cysteinexigens | reverse complement strand
ATCAACTTACGGGAGGACTTGCACCTCCAAGATTGCGCCCATGCTGGGCGCACCCACGAAAGCAAACAGACGAACGTCTGCTTGAAATTATTCAAGCAGAACTGCTATCAACTGATGCACAGAAAAAAATCACATCGCAAATTAAAGCAATTTTGACTGAGCGTGACTTATTACAGCGTCAACTCACTAGCTCCGCTCAAACTAAGCTGACCAAGATCAATACAGAGATTGAGCGTTTAGTAGATGCGATAGTGGCTGTAGGAATTTCGCCTACATTGCAATCCCGACTTCAAACAGCAGAAGTTCAAAAGGAAAAATTAATTGCCGAAAAAAGTTTACAAGAAATTGGAAAAGAAATATCGATAGCCCAAGCGACAAAGACAGCCAGACAAATAACGAGCAATTTACAGGAATCACTTGTTTCTGACCCCCAACAGTCAAGAAAAATTCTTAGTGAACTAATGGGAGATATATCGCTTACGGTCAAGAATGACGGCATTTATGCCGAGTATGAAAGCACTACTCAAAAAGTAGTACTGATTGCAGCCACTGGAGGGTCTACAAATAGGGTTGCGGGGGCAGGATTTGAACCTACGACCTCCGGGTTATGAGCCCGACGAGCTGCCAGACTGCTCCACCCCGCGTCCGTCACTGCGAAAGACGTAGTATAGCAAATGCATTAAATAATACAAGCTCAAATCTAGCTTAATTAGATAGGTAGTCTGAATAGGGCTTAGATAAGTGTCATTTTTGTTAAAAAATTGGAGACTGGCCATTGCATATTGGGAGCTATGCCTTACCATTCTTTGTCATTACAGCAGGCTATAGAGTTCCTTAGAGAGGTGTTACATTAATCCCTATACCTATTTGGGCTCTATCTTTTTTGCTCGCTTTCTTACCTTTGCTCTCACACCATGAAAATTATCCACACCTTTGATGCGCTGCGTGCGCATTTGCATGCAGAGAAAAATACGGCTTTTGTGCCCACTATGGGTAATTTGCATCAGGGGCATGCTTCTTTGATGCAGGTGGCGCATGCGCATGGGAGTCCAGTAGTGGCTAGTATTTTTGTGAATCCACTGCAATTTGGGCCGCATGAAGATTTTGAGCGTTATCCGCGTACGCTAGAAGCGGATGTGGCAGTGTTAGAGCAAGAGAAGGTAGATGTTTTATTTGCACCTAATCAGGCTGAGCTTTATCCCCAAGCGCAGACTTGTCGCGTGTATCCCTCCCCGGCTATTAGCCATATTTTGGAAGGGGCACACCGTCCAGGTTTTTTTGAGGGTGTATGCACGGTTGTGTTGAAGCTATTTCATGGCGTGCAGCCTCGTGTGGCGGTATTTGGTAAAAAGGATTATCAGCAATTGCATGTGGTACGCGATATGGTCCATCAGCTTATGCTCCCGATTCATATTATTGGGGCTCATACGGCTCGCTCTGCATCTGGGCTGGCTTTATCTTCCAGAAATAGTTATCTAACACCTGAACAACAAGCGCGCGCTGCTACGCTTTTTGCTGCCCTGCTTAAAATTCGAGATGCTATGCATGTTGCACATCGCCGCGATTTCACGGTGCTGGAACAAGAGGCCTGTGCTTTTTTACGTGAACAGGGTTGGAAGCCGGACTATGTTGCTATTCGTGAGCGCAAGACTTTGCAAGAGCCTGTGCTCACCACTTCCTCAGAAACCACTACGGGTCATTCCGACTTGCCTGAACTCGTTATTCTGGCAGCCGCTACTTTAGGAAGCACACGTTTGTTAGATAACTTGGAATGTTGATCTACAAGCCTTTTTAAACCCGCCCCCATTATGAATGGTAGGTTGGGGTGACGAAGGAACCCCAACATGCAGACCGCTGCCCTCTAATTTATGACCTTTTGCAGTGTATAGGCAGGTTTTAGGAGGCTCTTGGTAGGATGTTGGGGTTCCTTCGTCACCCCAACCTACCGTGCTTTTTATTTCTCTATGTCTTCACCTTTTCCCACCTTTGCTTTGCTTGATGACTGTCATGCCACGGCAGCCGCACCTTTTAGCCGTTTGTATACGCATTATGTACATCAGCGCATCTGCATGGATGGTACGCAGTGGGAAGTGGTGTGCGAGGAGGTAGAAGAAGATTTACAGGCGGGATTGCATGCTGTAGTGCTTGCAGAATATGAATGGGGAGTGAAATTACATCTTCACGACCATGCAACCGACTTTGCGCCGCAAACGGCCTGTCGTTTTTTACTGTTTCGCGAATGTACCAAGCTCTCGCAGCAGCAGGTACTAGCATGGTTAGAGCAGGCAAGTGCTGCTGAAAATGGGGTGAGCAATATAGGCAAGCCTCCCATTTCAAGCATCACACGCCTACAAGCTAGTTGCACTGAAGCTGAATTTGTACGCGCATTCAATATGATTCAGGCTGCTTTGCAAGCGGGTGAGATGTATCAGATGAATTTCACCTATCGACTCTATTTTGATGTGCTCGGCTCCCCTTTTTCTCTATACCAACGTTTGCGCAAACGTCAGCCGACGGCTTATGGAGCTTTAATAGCGCTTCCCACGGGGGATTGGATTTTATCTTTTTCTCCCGAACTCTTTTTACAAAACCAAGGTGGCAAGCTCACAGCAAAACCGATGAAAGGGACTGCTGCACGTTCACCTGATGTATCGCACTGCAATGCGGCTGCCGACTTGGCAGCAAGTGTTAAAAATCGGGCTGAAAATGTGATGATTGTTGATTTGCTGCGCAATGATTTAAGTCAGATTGCACAGCAGGGTTCTGTGCAGGTGCCAGAGCTTTTTAAAGTAGAGCCCTATGGCACGGTTTGGCAAATGAGCTCAACGGTTCAAGCGCAGTTACAAGAAGGGTTAACGTTTGCACAAATTATGCGTGCGCTTTTTCCTTGTGGTTCTATCACAGGGGCACCTAAACATAGTTCGATGCAATGGATTCACCAACTTGAGAATACGCCTCGTGGACTCTATACCGGTGCTATTGGTTGGTTGGATGCATCGTCTCGCACAGGATTACACACTTCCTCAAGCGACAATAAGGGAGCATGTGGGGATTTTTGTCTATCTGTAGCAATACGCACCCTCACGCTTAAACCTGCTCAGGAACCTTCGCATTGGGCAGGTGTATTAGGGATAGGTGCGGGTATTGTGCTTGATAGCATTGCTTACGATGAATTTAAAGAATGTGGTTTAAAAGCCCGTTTTTTAACGCAGCTTGATTCTGGTTTTACGCTTATAGAAACGATGTACGCCACGCATGAGCAAGGTATACGCCATGCAAGGCGCCATGCAAGGCGTTTGCGACGTGCAGCCTATTATTTCGGTTTTTTATGGCAACCTCGCTCTATTTATAAGGAACTTCAGGCAATTATTGCTGCCCTCCCTCCAATGCAGCCTTTTAAAATAAGGCTAACACTAGATGCGATGGGTAAGTGCACGTTTTCTACCGAAGCGCTCCCTCCTCCCCTTACTCAAGCAGTCCCCGTACTACTCGCATCGAATTTAGGATTGGGCCCGGCTTTTGGAAATTCAGCAGAGTCTGTGCCGCCTCTTCCATCCGCCTCGATATCTGGCACAGCGCCAAGCCACCAGCAACCCATATGGCTGCAATACAAAACTAGCGTTCGACCAGATTACAACCAGGCATTACAGCTTGCAAAAGAGCATGGGGTATTTGATCTTTTATTTGTGAACAGGAATGGCGAGCTAACTGAAGGTGCGCGCACGAATCTCTTTTTAAAACTAAAAGGCCAATGGTATACCCCGCCTACTTCCAGTGGAGCGCTTCCTGGCGTAATGCGGGCTGTGTTGTTAGATGATCCAACTTTTCAAGCTACTGAGCGGATACTCACACCAAATGATTTATATCAGGCTGAGGCTATGCTTCTATGCAATGCATTGCATGGGCCTCTTGCTGCTTATTTGGAGAGATGTAGGTTGGTGGTGACGAAGGAACCCCAACATGCATACCACTGACTTTTGATCATCGCTTTTGATCTGTACATGCAGGTATTAAAAGGACAGCGGTCATCATGTTGGGGTTCGTGCCTCACCACCAACCTACGCCCTATGGCAAATTAATGGGTAGGGCAACATTCCCCAACATGCTTACAACACGTTATCTTGCTTTAATAAGCGTGTATGCAAATAGGCTTCAAACGCATCTTTAACATCCGGATGACGTAGGGCAAATTCAACTGTTGCTTTCAAATAGCCTAGTTTGCTGCCGCAGTCAAACCGGGTACCTTGGTAACGGCAGGCTAGCACTTGCTCTTCGCGCATTAAAGATTGGATAGCATCCGTTAGTTGAATTTCTCCTCCAATGCTGGGTTTTAAATGCCGAAGGTGGTCGAAAATACGGGGCTGAAAAATATAGCGCCCTACTACACCAAGATTGGAGGGTGCTTCCTCAGGAGTGGGTTTTTCCACAATCTGCGTTAGGCTAATAATGCCTTCATTCCATTCTTTGCCAGCTATTACACCGTAAAACGGTGCCTCTTCAGGGGAAATGGTTTCTACTCCCAACACCGAGTTGCGATAGTGCTTGAACACTTCGACCATCTGCTGCAAGACGGGAGGTGCGCCGTCTAGTAAATCATCTGCTAGAAGTACGGCAAAAGGTTCACCGCCAATGAGTTTCTCCGCACATAAAACCGCATGCCCTAAGCCCCGTGCTTCAGGTTGGCGCACGTAAAAGCAGTCCATATGGGGGGGCTTTATTTTGCGCACTTGCTCTAGCAAGCTGGCTTTATTATGTGCTTCGAGCTCCATTTCAAGCTCGTAGGATTTATCAAAATGATCTTCGATTGCACGCTTGCTGCGCCCCGTGACAAAAATCATAGTGGTTATTCCAGCTGCGAGGGCTTCTTCTACCGCTAGCTGAATGAGAGGAATATCTACCACTGGTAGCATTTCTTTTGGAATGGCTTTGGTTGCAGGCAGAAAACGCGTCCCTAGCCCGGCAACGGGGAAAACTGCTTTGGTGATGTTAGTGGTAGACATATAAGCTATGAGTAAAAAATCATGTGGTTGGTGGTGCGGCAGGGCAATTGCGCTATAAAAAGGTAGGGTTATAGCCGAAAAAATGTTAGGCGGGAGGCTTTTTGATCAAGATACTGCCCAACCTGCTCCCCTACTTTTGTGAGTTAGTCGATCCGCGGGGCGAGACCCGTAATAAACTGCATAAGCTTGAAGATACGTTGTGCGGGCGCTATGCGGGTATGAAGACTGGATGAGCATAGAAGATCCCAGAATCTTAGCTGCTTTTCTGATTCACCACGCACTGCGTGGTGAATGTCGTAGTACATCAAGTTTTGCCGCATCCATCTTATGGACAACGTATAGAAACGCTTTAGGCACGAGAGGCATATCTTCTGCTAAAGCCTCAATAGCATCCCTGCTAATGTGACTGACTCACAGACATCGTTTTAATTAATGATGGAATGGATAAAGAAATAGTGAAGTGCTTATATTGGATAAACTTATTTGAAGAAATAGGCTACGTTGGTAAATCACAAGGTTTCAGGCAATTCCATAATACGAAAAACAGGAGCATCTTCAATATGACTAGTTAAGGGATGTAAAATTCGATCACTAGAGCAAGTTCTAATGATAGTTATTTTATTTATTATCCCGATTCGTAAGATTTTCTCGAATTAATCGAGCCATACGGTCAAAATTTCCGTTGTACGCTTCGATAGACGCGCAAGTCATTTCACTCCGAGATACTGCAGACCAGGAAATATGGTATCCCGCCTTGTGAGCTATCTGGCCAATGAATTCACGTTGCACACGCCCATTGCCTTCACGAAATGGATGTAATGCATTAATTTCGCCTAGATAATAACCCGCTCTCTGGCTGAATGCGTCTGCATCGAGACCGCAAAGATGATCTTCTTTAGCCAGCTGATCAAAGATTTTCTTGGCCGCACTTTCGATAAAGTTTGCATGTGCAAAACGGGTACTATCCCGACTTATATCAACTTGCCGTATTTGACCGGCCCATTCATATACGTCACTAAACAGGCGCTTATGTATTTCCCTCATGTGTGCCAAGTCAAACTTTCCATCAATAGGAGAGTCCTTCATTTCCTGCATACGCAGGAAAGAAAAGCTAGACTCAACCTTATCAAGCGTATCTTTGTCCTTAATATCTAGGCAGTTTTTGAGAATATCTGCATCAGGATCCCAATAGGGATCTCTTCCTTCACCCGTGTACTTCGCCACGTTTTACCCTATTAGCAAAATTAGCAATCACATCGGCGATTGCAACTTCGCCTCGTGTCCATTTTTCAGCATCAGCAATGGTTTGCGCATCGGGTTCCAACCCTTCAAGCCGCTGACTTGCAAGTGCATTTTGCATTGACTCATAGCGTGCGCTTTGTTCAAGTCTCGTTAACATAATTAAGTCCTCCATATACTGGTCAACATTTAACCGGATAGTGCAATAAATTTAAGTAACTTGATTGTAAGTCAAGTAAAGACCTTCAAATGAACGCTTATGGCATGCTATCTAATACCGCTCGCGATGAAGAAACGATTTTGAAGACGGTATTGAGCACATTTTGCAACTACAGTACTTATCCTAGAAACCGAGCTTGTTGTTCTGTCAATTTTTGGTGGAGGGTTTCAAATTGTGCGCAGCGTGTTTTTTCTTGCTCCACTACATTAGCAGGAGCTTTTGAAACGAAAGCCTCATTGGCTAACTTATTTTTGCACTTTGAAATTTCTAGCTCTAAACGACTCAACTCTTTGGCTAGGCGCTGTGTTTCTTGCTCTGTATCTATCTCTACTTTGAGTGCAATTTTCAAAGAGATAAACTGCGTCCCAAATTGCAGCCCTACTACTCTTATAGGAGCAGGATGCACTGCTGCATCGAGCAAGGCTTCATCTTCCAAGATATGCACATCGGATAAACGCACCAGTGCTTTGAGATACGGCGCAGCATCTTTGAGAAAAAGCGCAGCCCCAGTCGCAAAAAGCGGTACACGCTGCCCTGGAGGAAGCTGCATATCGGAGCGCAAGCCTCGGCACGCTTCTATCACTTTTTTAAGTTGAATAATCCATTCTTGCGCACTGTTATCTTCGTGTCCGTCTTGCACACGAGGATAAGCCTGCATCATGATCGAGGTAGAAGCTGCTGCTTTGTCTGTTGCAGCCTCTACTTCTACCTTTGGCTGTTGCGTTGTTTTTATTGCACCATCTGATTCAAAAGGCCATTGGGCAAATGCTTCTGTTAGGGGCGCAATCTTCTGCCACAAGGCTTCCGTGATAAACGGCATGATCGGATGAGCCAGTCTGAGTACGGTTTCCAAAACTTGTAAAAGCGTACGCCTAGTCAAATACTGCTGCAAAGGCGTACCTGTTTGCAGCTGCACTTTGGCAAACTCCACATACCAATCGCAATATTCTTCCCAAATAAATTGATACAGCGCTTGCGATACTAAATCGAGGCGGAAAGAGGCAAAGCCTTGGTCTATATCGGTAATAAGTGTTTGCAAACGCGTTTTTATCCAACGATCTGCAATGCTCAATTCCTGCCCTTCTTTTGTAAGGGTTAGTGGCGTTGATTCAGTAGGTGAGGTCAGCGTAGCAGTAGATTTTTCTGCTAAAACCGCGTCATCCACGCAATTCATCGTTACAAAACGCGCGGCATTCCACAGTTTGTTGCAAAAATGACGATAGCCTTCACAACGAGCCAGATCAAAATTAATGGTGCGGCCCAGTGTTGCGAGTGAGGTGAAGGTTAAACGTAATGCATCACTACCAAATGCAGGAATACCTTCAGGAAATTGTTGACGCGTTTTTTTCTCGATGGTGCTGGCCTGCTTGGGATTCATTAAACCCATAGTGCGTTTTTGCACTAATGCATCTAGCGTAACGCCATCGATCAAGTCCAGCGGATCTAGTGTGTTGCCTTTAGATTTGGACATTTTCTGACCTTCTGCATCGCGCACTAAGCCATGCAGATAGACCGTATCAAACGGAACCTGACCTGTAAAATACAGCGTCAGCATCACCATACGTATGACCCAGAAAAATAAAATATCGAAGCCTGTGACCAGCAACGAAGACGGCAGAAAAAATTGGAATTCAGGCGTTTTCTCTGGCCAACCCAATGCAGAAAAAGGCAATAAAGCCGAAGAAAACCACGTATCCAACACATCCGGATCACGCACGAGTGCGCTGGTGTCTCCTGCTTCTAAAGCCTGTTTTTTGGCCTCCTCTTCACTCCGCGCCACATAAATATGCCCAGCATCACTATGCCAAGCAGGAATTTGGTGTCCCCACCACAGCTGGCGGGAAATGCACCAGTCCTGAATATTGGCAAGCCATTGGCGGTAAGTATTAGCCCAATTATCAGGCACCAATTTTACTTGCCCGTTTTCGACCACATCGCGCGCAGCACCTGCTAAAGAGGTACGAGACAGCGCTCCCTTGGGATGGTTTGGCACTTTATCCATCGCAACAAACCACTGATAAGTCAGCACAGGCTCAATAACCGTACCGCTGCGATCGCCTCTTGGCACCATCAATTTGTGCGGTACGGTGCGCTCTAATAGCCCCAAACGTTCCAGATCCGCGCATATCGCTTTGCGTGCATCAAAACGGTCCATCCCTTGATAAGCGGCAGGTACTGCATCATTAAGCTTGGCATCCAAGGTCAAAATTTCCAGCATAGGCAAACTGTGACGCAAGCCCACCTGATAATCATTGAAGTCATGCGCGGGAGTTACTTTGACCGCACCGCTACCAAATGCAGGATCCACTGCACTGTCTGCAATAATCGGAATGTCGCGATCACATAAAGGCAGGCGTACCGTCTTGCCAATCCAGGATTGATAACGCGCATCATCCGCATGCACCATGATGGCCGCATCGCCTGGCAATGTTTCAGGGCGTGTAGTAGCTACTGTGATATGGCCTGATCCATCTGTTAATGGATAGCGGATATGCCATAAAAAACCGTCCTCTTCTTCGCTAATCACTTCGAGGTCAGACACCGCGGTTTTCAGATGCGGGTCCCAGTTTACTAAGCGCTTACCACGATAAATCAAGCCATCTTCATGCAAACGAACAAATGCTTCGCAGACTGCTTTGGAGCGAGTAGCATCCATCGTGAAATATTCACGGCTCCAGTCTATCGAAGCACCAAGGCGGCGTATTTGCTTAGTGATCGTTGAACCAGACTGCTCTTTCCATTCCCAAACCTTTTCGATAAACGCATCACGTCCTAGGCTATGCCTAGAAATATTCTGCGCATCTAGCTGGCGCTCAACAATAATTTGCGTCGCAATCCCAGCATGGTCTGTGCCTGGCACCCATAAGGTATTGGCTCCCCGCATACGATGATAGCGTGCATAACTATCCATAATCGTCTGATTAAACCCATGCCCCATATGCAAAGTCCCCGTGGTATTCGGGGGAGGAAGCAGCATGGAAAAAGAAGCTTGATCAGAGTTAAGTGTGGCGACTGAATAGCCACGTTTCTCCCATTCAGCGCTCCAAAAAGCTTCAATATCCTGAGGGGTAAAGTGTTTGTCAAAAGTAGAGGTATCGCTCATGGGGCAGTCAAAAAGAAAAAAAGCCAGGCAAGAAATGGTTTTTAAATACGTAAAGAAGGCTTAGGGTGAGCCTACCATGGTAGGCTCACCCTATGGCGTGTTCTCAATTGCCCAAAAGGGCCCATATTTGAGGTCGTGCGGTGCTCGGGATCCTCACTGTACTTAAGTACAGTTCCGGTCCCTGTGCTCCTGCTCCCCCAAATATGAACCCTTTTGGACAATTGAGAACACGCCATAAACCCTTTTTCAGATGGCTAAAAGACAAAAGAGCATACATTTTAGGCTATAGCGGAATAGATAGCTTTTTTAGTAGATCAAAAAGGGCTAACCTCGCTCTATTTTCTGAGATTTTAAGCAGATTCTTATAACGCTCTCTATATAATTACACTATTTTTTCTTCGGTGATTCCATGTCCGATCTGCTCGACTCTCTCAATCCTGAGCAGCGCACTGCAGTAACTCTGCCTGAGGGATCCGCGCTTATTTTAGCTGGAGCGGGGAGCGGTAAAACACGCGTCCTCACGACCCGCATAGCTTGGTTGATTCAAACTGGCCAGATTCGCCCGTTTGAATTACTAGCCGTCACCTTCACCAATAAAGCAGCACGCGAAATGGTCGCGCGCCTTAGCACTCTGCTGCCGATTGATCCGCGCGGCTTATGGATGGGAACTTTCCATGGCTTGTGCAATCGTATGTTGCGCATACATGCCCAAGAAGCAGGCTTGCCTCCTGGCTTTCAAATTTTGGATATGGGCGATCAACTCTCGCTCATCAAGCGCCTTCTCAAAGAAGCCAATGTAGACACGGAACGCTATTCTGCTAAGGCACTACAAGCTTTTATCAATAATGCCAAAGACGCAGGTGTTCGCGCAAATGCCGTCCAACTTACTCACTCCACTGATCAAAAATTTGCAGAACTCTACGCGCTGTATGAAGCAAATTGCCAGCGTGCAGGGGTAGTAGATTTTGCAGAGCTCTTATTGCGCTGCTACGAGCTGTTAAGCAACGACGCACTGCGCGCGCACTATCAAGCCCGTTTCAAACATGTCTTGGTCGATGAGTTTCAAGATACCAATCCTTTGCAATATGCTTGGTTAAAGCGCCTAGTGGGTCATGCAGAACCCGGTCAAAACACCCCTTCTGCACACCTGACCTCCACCAATGCTGTCTTTGCTGTAGGAGATGATGATCAAAGCATTTACGCCTTCCGCGGCGCTAATGTAGACCATATGCTCGATTTCGAACGTGAATTTCAACCCAGCCGCTTAATCAAGCTGGAGCAAAATTATCGTTCCGATGGCTTTATTCTCGAAGCAGCCAATCAACTTATCTCCAATAACACAGGCCGCTTAGGCAAAAATCTGCGTACAGATGCAGGCTCAGGTGACCTCATTTGCGTCTACCCAGCCACCACCGATCTTCAAGAAGCTAACTGGGTTGTCGAGAGTATTCGAGAAAAATTAGAGGCAGGATGCAAAGCCGACGAACTGGCTATTTTATACCGCAGTAATGCCCAATCTCGCGTGCTAGAACATGCCCTATTCCAGGCTGGTATCGCATACCGCGTCTATGGAGGATTGCGATTCTTCGAGAGACAAGAAATCAAACATGCGCTCGCCTATTTACGTTTAATCGACAATCCCAATGACGATACGGCGTGGATGCGCGTAGTGAACTTCCCCACCCGAGGTATCGGGCAGCGTACGCTCGAACAGATCTTGGCGATAACCCATGAGTATGCTTGTTCGATGTCAGCGGCTGTCTCTTTTATGGAAGCAAGCGCCCCTCAAGCAAAGGTCAACAGCTTTGCGCGCTTAATCGATGAAATGCGCCAGACGATAGATCAGTCTGGATACACACTGCCTGAAGCCGTAGCCTATGTGCTCAAGGCAAGCAATTTAATCGCGCATTACGAAGCAGAACGTGAAGGGCAAGAGCGCCTTGATAATTTGCAAGAACTCATTAATGCAGCGAGTGTTTTTGTCACTGGAATGGGATATGGAGTGGATACTCCTGCGCATTCCTTAGTGACAGGCCAACAAAATAGAGCGGATCTGCAAACAGATCCGCTCGCCCCTGAAACTATGCTGTCTCCGTTATCGCACTTCTTGGCGCATGCAGCACTGGAGGCCGGCGACTATCAGGCTCAGACAGGGCAAGCCGCTGTACAGCTCATGACTGTGCATGCGGCCAAAGGGTTAGAATTTTCAGCCGTTTGGATGACGGGTTTAGAAGAAGGTCTCTTCCCACACGAAAACAGTTTAAATGAAACTAAAAACTTAGAGGAAGAACGTCGTTTGATGTATGTAGCAATCACTCGAGCAAAAAAGTCACTCTCTTTGTCTTTTGCAAACAGTCGCATGCTGCGAGGTCAAACACACTACCATCCACACTCGCGTTTTCTCAATGAACTGCCTGAGAGGGTTTTAAAGTGGCTCGTTCCAAAAGGTTCTACTAATAACGAACGTTTTGGAGGAATAGATAAATTTGGGGCTAAAAAAGAAGAGGTCGTCATAACAGAAGAAAAAGAGGTACTTAACCGCCCCAGCTACGGGCGTCACTATCGCAGCAGTAGCAATAGCAGTGGTGAAGCCGTCAATGAACATGGGCTGAGTTATAGACGCCGTGATGCTCAAGAAGCAGCACGTGCGCAACGTGAAGAGCAGGCTGGCCTAGCTTTAGGACAACGCGTCTTTCATGCAAAATTTGGTGAAGGCAAGGTTATCGGCGTAGAAGGTCAAATGCCACTCGCTCGCGCGCAAGTTCAATTCAAACGCAATGGCATCAAATGGTTAGCATTAGATAAAGCTAAACTGGAAAAAATTGAGTAATGGAGCGGTGGTTGATGAACTATAACCGCTGCTTTAACAGAACGGTAGGTTGGGGTGACGAAGGAACCCCAACATGCATACCACCGACCTGTAACTGTAACCACTGCTTTAACAAGCATATGCAAAACGGCCGGTTTGGAGGCAGATCACATACACACCACAAACTTTTGATCACCACTTTTGGCCTGTATATGCAGGTTTTAAAAGAACTATGGTCATCATGTTGGGGTTCGTGCCTCACCACCAACCTACATCAAGTGGTTTCGCCAATGGGTTCAGATAGCAACGTTAGCTCTGCGTCTAACTTCTCCGCTGTGACTTTCCCGAGAATAGTGCGTCTCACATTCCCTTCTGCGTCAATCAACACTGTGAAAGGCAAACCTCCCTGTGCATTACCTAAATCGCGCGCAAGCTGCGTACCCTCAAAACCTGCTATATAAATCGGATAATTCATTCTAAATATGCGCGTAAATTCGATAACGTTCACAGCAGAATCAACAGCGATACCGATAAACTGAATTTTTTTTGATTTATATTTTTTCTGTGCCGCTACGAATGCCGGAATTTCCTGCAAACAAGGCTCACACCACGACCCCCAGAAATTGATAACCAGCGCCTGCCCCTCATATTTGGCAAGCGTACGTTGTTCACCTTCAAGGTCCGTGAGTTCGGCTTCCCAAAGACCTGCTCGTTCTGCAGTGAGGCCAGCTTGATCAAGATTCTGGCTCTCTTGATAGCGATAAAAGCCATACGTCGCAGCACTGAGCAACACGGCCATTCCTAACCAGAAAAGTCGAGAGCGTTTACGGAAAAGCCGGGTTTTAATGAAGGTGTACATAGATAGGTACTCGGTATCAGGAAAAAGGTCCAGACAAACTGCCTGAAATGCGTTTGCGATGCATAGAAAAAATATCCCGGAAAATGGGTCCAGTGTACTAGGGCATGTCCTAGTTAAAATAGTGGTTTTTTTATCTTGGAAGTACACCCGCTTTTTCTCATACTTCTAATCAAGAATTTTCTTATTTTTTCTCAAGATGCGTCAAGAACGTACTCTAGCACTTATACGGAAAGCAGGATTTATGCACATTCATATACTAGGAATATGCGGCACCTTTATGGGAGGGCTGGCAGTGCTAGCTCGCGCAGCAGATCACAAAGTGACAGGCTGTGATGCGGCTGTATATCCTCCCATGAGCATTCAGTTAGCAAAACAAGGGATTGATCTTATTGAGGGCTATCACATAGATCAATTAGCCCTTAAACCTGATCTATATGTAATTGGAAATGTGGTTACTCGGGGTAATCCGCTCATGGAGGCCATTCTCAATCAAGGCCTACCTTATATATCAGGGCCTCAATGGCTCAGTGAACACCTACTACCCGGCAAATGGGTATTAGCCGTTGCAGGGACACATGGCAAAACCACCACCACCGCCATGCTAACGTGGATTTTAGAAGAAGCGGGATTACAACCTAGCTTTTTACTAGGCGGAGTACCACAGAATTTTGGGGTATCAGCACGGCTATGTGACTCTTCTTTCTTTATCATTGAAGCCGATGAATACGACACCGCTTTTTTTGATAAGCGCTCCAAATTTGTCCATTACCACCCACGCACCGTTATTCTCAATAATCTTGAATATGATCATGCGGATATCTTCCCTGATCTTGCTGCTATTGAGACACAATTTCATCATTTAGTACGTATCGTACCGAATATAGGACGTTTAATCGTCAATGGCCAGCACAAAAAATCTTCTACAGAAAATCATCTATCCAATACACATGAAGAGCCCGGAGATGCATTAAAACGGGTTCTTGATCGTGGGTGTTGGAGTGAAGTGGAATATTTTGGAACACCTGGACAGTGGGAAGCGCGCGCACCGAATCTGCCAACTGGCATATCTACAAAAGATCGTGAATCTTTTACTGTGGCATGGCAGGATAATGTCATCGGAAACGTTCAATGGTCAGAGCAAAGCGGCATGCAAGGTGCACATAGCCAGATGAATGCACTAGCCGCTATTGCAGCAGCACGACATTGTGGTGTGCTACCCGAGCAAGCTATAGAAGCTTTAGGGCGTTTTTCAGGCGTGAAACGCCGTATGGAGGTGCGAGGTGTAGCGCGAGGTATTACGGTATATGATGATTTTGCCCATCACCCCACAGCCATACAAACTACCCTGGCTGGCCTTCGCGCCAAACTCCAGCAAGCAAAACCAGCGCAAGAGCAATTTGCAACGAAGCCTCGCATCCTTGCAGTATTGGAACCTCGTTCTAATACAATGAAGCTAGGTGTGATGAAAACCCGTCTGCTGGATAGCTTAGTAGATGCAGACCATATCTTTGCCTACGCAGCTCCACCACGTGAAGGGAGTAAGCAAAGCGTGCACTGGAATGTGGCAGAAGTGATGGCGCCTTTAGGAAAACGGGCCCAGGCCTTTGACAGTGTGCCCCTATTAGTCAACGCAATTATTGAAACAGCTCAGGAAGGAGACCATATTGTAGTGATGAGCAATGGAGGGTTTGAAAATATCCACTCCCTACTACTAGATCGTCTCAAAACTTAGGACACACCCTAAGCTTCTCTTTTTTTATTATCTCAAATGGTGTCTGTACGGCTTGTCAATGAATATTTTTTTTGAAGAATCAGGAAGTTTAAAAGCTGGGGCAGTTCTAGAAGTGCAAGGCGAAGCCTTTCAAGTCGAGCTACCTGGAGGGCGTCGCGCGAAAGTAAGAGCCAAAGAAGTTTTGTTTGAATTTGAAGGACAACGCGGCACAGCACTGGGTGAATGGATGCAAGCTACCCAAGAATCAGCAGAACAAATCGATCTAGATTTTTTGTGGGAATGCGCGCCTAGTGAAGCCTTTGAGCTTCGCGCATTCTCAGAGGAATATTTTGGTGCAAAACCCACCTCCATGGAACGCGCAGCCCTGGCCTTACGGTTGCATGGCGCGCCTATGTATTTTCGGCGCAAAGGGCGTGGCAACTATCAGCGCGC
>JASSUF010000053.1:0-15672 GCA_031963365.1 Mycoavidus cysteinexigens | reverse complement strand
GGTTGGCTTTATATGCTCTTCTAATAAGAATAGAAACGAGGCGACACCTTATATTTAAGCCTTCTCATAAATTTATAAGTATGTGGAGATAGGGATGTCGAAAGAATATCTAAATCCATCTATTCCCCGACCATACAGCTACAGCGATCAAAGCAAAGAAATTTCTTGCTCCAGAGTAGTTTTAGCTTGAGCACGCACTTGTCATAGATGACAGCAGCAACGATGCTCATAGGCATAAAAAAGCTCTTTTTAATCTCAATGGAAATTGGAAATTTAGGCTTTAAGTATAGATGGCTGAAGGCGATTACTGCCTGATTAACCCAGTACAAAAGGGTTGCTTTAATACAGTGTTAATATAAAAAACCGATATAAGAAAAAAATACGGTAGTTGAGCAGTATGTTTATTATTAATTACATCAAAATCAGTAAAACATCTTATTTATATGAGACTGTGGAGGATTTTTATGTAACCCACTGACATTTAATGTTTTTCTATCATGGTCAGCCATTTTTTTGATTGGCTTCAGATAATATTTCAGGTTTTTACTTAGAGACTTTGATTAACAAGATCCTATACTGCTCAGAATATTCTTAATTCTCTTATTTGCGGCATAAAGGGGGCAGTAAGATGTCTGGATACATGCAAGTATTATCGGTAACAGAGCCAACTCTTCGTTGTCCTAGTCCTGTTCAGGAAAAACCGCGGGCCGTAGTAGCGGAGAGTAGTGAACAAGCCGCTCGCATTATAGAGATCGATTCTTTATCGCCGCAAAGCAACGAATCCTTAGTTCAACGCGGTTTGGATGGAAACGCATTTTTCAGCAATATTCTCCCCGATAGCGTAGCAATAGAAGACGGTTTAGGCGAACCCTTCCAATTTCTCTTGGTCAACTTAGATTCTGTCAAAGAGCTGTATAACCAAATAGATAATCGTTGGTTCGAGAGTCCAGAAGAAGAAAAAATTAAAAGTGGGCTTATTGAGGCAGCTAAGATTGTCTGCGATTTTGTTACACAGATCGAGCTTGGTTTTGAAGCGTCTGAAGATGAGCAAGGCAATTCCATAAACGCAGAAGAAGCTGAAAAAAATTTCGCCGCACAAATTGCTCACAGAATTCAGCAGCTTGGAGAAACAGTTAAATCATTGACTGATACTGATTCCAAGCCTTTTGTCACACCGTCCACTGACAAGAAGCTAAATCTTCTTACTTTAATTATTAACGGACTCTTTGGGGCATGTGGATTACCTCCTATCGCAGGATCTGTTAGCACAATCGCAATCTCTTCAGTGAGAGGCATTATGGATATGTTTTCTGATAGAAGAGAAGAAAACATAAAAATTGCAGAAAATATAAAAGATATAATTATTCCACTGAACCAATTTCTATCAGAGGAAAGAGATATGTACGGTGTACCGCGTACTGCTACTAACGTAGACAACAAAACATTTAATCAAGCAAGTGAAGGTCTTAAATCAGAGCTGCAAGCATTACAAAAACAGAATCAAGAACTAAGTACTAAATTCGATAAATTTGATCAGTTTGTTGATAAAGCAGGGCCTCTTCTTGATCAGCTTAACGGCCATTCACGTAGACACTCAACTGATGCGATTCTTACACCAGTCAATCTAGAAGCTAGTCCGCCTGCTCGTCCCGCCTCTGCTGATCCGGAAGATCAGCTAGTAAGCCGCAAAGAAGTTGAAGCAATGGTTCAAGAAGCAGCAAAGCGTGCTGCGCAGGAGACTATAACAATGCTCCTTAATCAAGGTTTATTGAAAATAGGTTAATAACTTATTCTTAATTGATAAGCTATGTCTCGAAGCAAAAGACTGGGAAGGATTTACATCTTTAGCTCTTTAGCCTTAGGTTCCCCTGACCTATAAAACAGCCCTCGGTTCAACAAATCACAGAGGGCTGTTTTATTTTGATAAGCGGTTTTTCTATAACCAACATTTTATAGCCTCATATCACCCTTATGTTTTCTACCTCAGCTACTTCTTCTTCACGGTTAAATCCAGGTTTCTCCGCTGGCTATCAATCTATTAACCCGCAATCGCCAGAGGAACGAGTAAATGACGCTGCTGAGGAAGAGGTTCGCATTCCTATCCCCAATGATGAGCCTATAGCTCCCTCCTTTAATGAGCAAATGCCAGAGCAACCTCAGGGGGAAGAGCAGGGAGAGCAAACAGGAAGATTTTTTATTACTGCTGAACAATTAAGGCAGGGAAAGCCTGCGCTACTCAGAAGCCAAGCGGAATCCCTGCACAATCTGGTCGATGATTTTAAGCGACAGGGACGCTATGCTAGAGCAGGTTCTGTCGCATTTAATTTAAGCGCTTTGGCAGCCTTAGTGACAATGAAGGTGGAAGGGCATCTCGATGAGCATCCAAATTATTTCGGTTGGTTGCTTGCTTTTATGGGTATGTCTTATTTGATGTTGAATGGCGTGGCTGTCAATTTGGGTAAGCAAGCCAATCTTCTAAAAGAGAACGTAAAAGTCTTCCCTGTTTTTGAAGGAGAAGGAGAACAAGGTCGATTCGTCACTATTGAAGAACTAAATCAAGCCAATTCTAGCTTGATATTAACCCAAACCACATTACGCATCAGAGCGGAGCAGTTGGAACTACTGGGTAAAGTTGGTAAATATACGGATACCTTCTTCAATTCTGCTGCTTTAATCATGCTCCTTACGATGACATTTAAGGGATATTTCGACAAGCATCCATACTACTTTGCCGTTTTACTTATTGGTAACATATTCTCTTCAGCAATGCTGAGAAGTGCCTATGGGAAATTTAATAAATATGCTGGCGCTATGAATGAAATAGCCGGTGCATTACCTGCTTTCCGAGCAGCTTAATTCCTCATTTACTCTTAGCTCATTCTTTTTAATTGCGAAGGCTTTTCTTGCTCCAAAAAAAAGTTATTAATCTAAGGCAGCCTCAGCTTAATAACAAAAATATAGTACGGGCATTACGGGAAATTACCGGACAAAGTAAGGTTTACTCTGTTTAAAGAGTGAAATGCTGCGTGAATTATCTTCCTCTGCTGCTAACTAGCATCCCAGTTTGAGCTTGAATTCTATGCTCACCCAAGCCTGTCTTGGAATAAGCGCACAGTTATTAAATCTGCTCTAACTGTGCTCTACTTTCGTCCCAGTTCATAGGATAGAAGCTTCTGATTCCCCAAGAATAGAATGCTAGCGATAAGATCGCCACCACGCATATATCCCAACCAAAGGGGATTAAATTTCTCCCGCCAAACTCTGTACTACCGCAATATGACACCAGCGCCATCATAGGCAGATAAGCAATAAGCCACCATGCGCTCTTAAGCGCCGCGCCCCAATGATGATTGGCCCGATCATCCTTCAATTGGTAATAAAAATAGAAAGGCAGCGCAACGATGATGAGTACAATAATTTTTCCGGTTAATGGCCAATGCGCGCCATACAGAATCAAAGAAGCAAAAATAAATGCGACGGGTGCAATCACCTGCATGCCTGGAATACGCAGTGGCCATTGGCGCTCAGGTGATGAGCGGCGCAGCGCCATTAAGCTAATGGGGCCAGTGAGATAAGAAATGACTGTCATCACTGAAATGACCGCCGCTAACGCACTCCAGCCACGGAAAAAAAACATAAACAGAAAAGCCACGCCAAGATTGAGCCACATGGCGGGACGTGGCACGCCATAGAGTGGATGAACCCGACCAAAAATCCTTGGCAACGTATGATTGCGCTCTAAGGCGTAGATCATGCGCGAGGTCGTCGCCATATAGATAATGCCTGTCCCGCTTGGACTGGCAAACGCATCAAGGTATAGCAGCATTGCAAGCCAGTTTAAATTTAATGCAATCGCAAGTTGAGCAAAAGGGGAGCTAAATTCAAGGGTGTTCCATCCACCTGCACCTTCTGAGGGAGCGGCTGCACTTATAAAAGCCACTTGCAGTAATAGATAAATAACTAAAGAAATCAAAATTGAACTAATCACCGCGAATGGCACATTCCAAGTCGGATTTTTTGCTTCACCAGCAAGGTTAATCGGGCTTTGAAAGCCGTTGAAGCTCATCACTACACCGCTGGTCGCCACCGCCGTTAGAATCGCTGACCAACCGTAAGGGGCGAAATTATGTGCACTATATAAATCCAGATGGTTTGTATGGAAGCTACTGGCTATGAACGCAACAGCAGTAATGATTGGGATGGCAAACTTGAAAATCGTAATTGCAAAATTTGCTCGCAGCAGCGCTTTTGCTCCCCAGTAATTTAAAAGAAAGTAGACAATAATCAGCAGACCTGAGAGCACTAAGCCGCTAGGTTGCAACGAGCCATCTGTATATAAATTCTGCGCCCAATGCCAGCGCCACGAACTCATATATTGAATCGATGCCTCAGCTTCGATAGGAATAACCGAGACAATCGCAATCCAATTTGCCCAAGCACTAATAAAGCCGGTTAATGGGCCATGCGAGTAGTAGGCATACCGCACCATACCGCCTGACTCTGGAAACATAGCTCCCAGTTCTGCGTAAGTAAGCGCAATCATTAGAATCACGGCAGCGCCAATGATCCACGCCACAATCGCGGCTGGTCCGGCGATTTTCGCCGCTCTCCAGGCACCAAATAACCACCCCGAGCCAAGGATAGAACCCAAGCCGGTTAGCACTAACGAAGTCAGGCCAATATGCCTTCTCATCACTTTATCCATGATAAGCCCGCCGCGAAAACACCTGCGGTTTCAGTAAGTGGCGGGTGCAGTTACCAATAGGAAAATAAGAAGAAAAAAAACAAATTGCCCTAAACGTATAAACATAAATATAAAAATTGAACCTTTCGAGAAAATTCCAAGCTAGCGCAACAATAATGGCAAAAATCTGCCGTGGCTTTATGATCATCATGTGATTTTAAGTTTGATGAGTAAACGAGTCCTCTACCAGGCCGATACACCAGCCTGGTAGAGGAAAGCTATTACGTCTAATCGATTGATAAAGCCGTTTAAGCTTGCATTAAGCAACCTGTCTCAGCTTGGGGATAGCTGACTCATTCGCTGATTTGCCTGACGTAATGGCTGCGCTTTCTGCTTGAGATTGTCCACTTTCAAGTTTGGCTTCTAGCGCTTGAAGTTTGGAGAGCATCAACTGCTTGACGTCTGCCAATTCTTGCTGAGTCTCTGCAAGTTTAGCTTTAGTGCTTTCCAACTCCTGCTGAGTACGTTCCTGCTCTTGATGAACGGTCTTTTGTTGGGTCTGTAGCGTTGCTATGATAGGAAACACTTCTTCCTCCTTACTCGGGTTACATTTATTTAATTTTTGTATAGATTTTCTGACCGATTTCCACTCTGATGAACCTTGTTGGATTCCATGATTGCGAGATTCAAAGGCAAGATTGCCCAGAGAGAAAAGCAAAGAGATTGCCGCAGTGGGAATACTAAATAAGCTCAGAAGAGTGCAAAAGCTGGATACCACACCGTTAAATACGCGAATGAAATAAGATTTTTTCTCAGACGGCAACGTACTTTTGAAAGACTTCTCGACTGTTTCAATATCGTTTTGTATCGGCTTTAAAGCAGTCATTGCCGAGGCTATTTTTTGAAGCTTTTCTAGCCGTGCCTGAAATGCTTTTTCGTCTAAATTTTCTGGCTTTGATTGAAAAAGTGACGCATCTTTAAAAATATCTTTGATTGAATCCAATGCTGTGATTGCATTCACCAAGTTCTGCCTCAAAGAAGGAACAGCGACACAAAATTTTTCAAAGTCAGGCAGGTCTCCTTGCGCACTTTTGTTTAAAAAGCAAAGACACTCATCAAAAAAAGCAAAGGCGTACTCCGCTATATTGGCTTCATCCGTATGGCTGCTTCCTGCAATGGATTCTGTATCTGACGCTTGGGCTTCCTCTACAGTTTCAGGCGCTACGCATGCCCCTGCAGATCCAATCTGAGAAATAAAGGGCTGTCCTCTTACACTATTCACATAAGCCAAAATTTCTTTAAGTGCCTCAGTAGAAAAGGAAGGCGGATGATTTATGTCGGTCGTATCACTACCGGCAAAATGAAATGTAGCAACCACGTGCTTGTCATCTAGCACAGAAGACTTCGCTTCTTCTTGCTTCCCTAAAACATGAAAATAAGACTGAGCATGGATTCCAGTTGTAGATAGCCCTGTCATTGCATCCTCCCTTGGCTAGCGAGCTGCTCAAGAGAGGACTCAGTTTGATATTCCCTCGCTAACGTTTCTGATTTTTGAGTTTGGTAGGCTTGCGGTACCTTTTTGTTGATGCGACCAGGTACCGCTGCTATTGCAGCTAAGATTCGCATGGCAGCCTCTCTAGTTATGCGTTAGCAAACAGGGAGCGGCAAAACTATCCCGCTCTGCTTGAACTAAGCTGGAAGAGGACTTACTTCGAACGCAGGAAGCTTTAGAAAATCTTTTACGGAAAAGTGCAGCAGAAGAACAAGGTAGGGTTGCAGGGACTAAACACCGCACGCTGCTTAAAAAAACTGCGCGTCTAGAAGGCTTAACAAGCGTAGTACGAGGGGATAAAGAAGAATTACTTGGGGGGTGTGGGTAAGATTGAATGCAAAACATGTCTTGCTCCTCATCGAGACTCTGTATTCCGCTTTTGTGACGGAATACGGGTGGGCGGGAGCACAAAACCGTGATGAGACGGCGAGCCTATTCCTTTCAGAAAGCAACACCCCTTTCGGGGGATACTTTCATCAAGTTATTGGTCTAGAAGGGGATCAGCCTACTAAACACACGCACTCTCCCGCCCTTTGAAGCAAAACCAAAGGACAAACGCTGCCAACAGAATGATGACAACGTCTTTTCTCATCAGGTGTTTTGTGCACCCAGCCTATATGTAGCCACGACCGCAAGAATTTGTCAAATCTTTTACTAAGAATACTCTGTAGTCCTTAATGGTATTTATTAAAATCGGATCGCAAGATCTAGGAAGAAGATTAACGTGGTTGATTTTTGGAAATTTTTCCAAGAAAACAACTCGCATGCCACACAAGAGTATTAGATATCGGCTAAATAAAAGTACGGTTAAAAAGTAGAAAAGCCGTTCAGGATATTCTTTTATAGATATGGTACTTATATTGTGTGGGAGCAAAAATGCTTTACAAGAGTGGCTCGCTGGCTACAATGTGTCCGTAAGCGCTTGGCGTAAGGCCGAAATTTTCCACGTTTCCCCGCGTCCTATTTTTGACTAATGCCCATGAAAATAACTTTTGACCCAAAGAAAGCAGCGCATAACCTATACATGCACAAAGTGGACTTTGCAGAAGCTGCTACCATATTTCTCGATCCGAGCGCGGTGACACGTATTCGTGAACATGGCGAAGACGTATGGCGCTATACCACTTTAGGCAGAAGTGATTCAGGAAAGCACTTAATAGTAGTCTGGGCAGCTCCTGAGGACAGAGCAGAGCGTAAAGAAGAAGGAAGACACGCAATGGAGCAAGCTCTGCTTCGAGAGGGAAAAGTACTCACGGATAAGGCAAAAAAAGAATTTGAAAAGCAACGCAAACACGATGCGAAGCTTCGAAACGAGATACGTATTATTTCAGCGCGCTTAGAACATGATTTTTCTCATGCGCATCCGGTTCATAAAATATCTGCATTCAATCGCTTTCAAATCGAGCATGAAGTAAAAAAGCCAGATATAACCTTGCGCTTTGATTCAAAGATTGCGGACTATATTCAAGCATGCGCAGAATCTGAAGGGAAGAATTTTCAGGATATGGTGCACGTGGCTTTGCAACAATATATGGAAAACAAGGGCGGCAATAGGTTATTAGAAATTACGTCTGACGAATAATTTGCAACATGTAAACCATCGCTACTCAGCAAAGGCATTTTTAATTGTAAGGTAGGGCGCGTAATCAATTAAGCCCGTCTGATAGCATAGGAATTTTGCTACGGGGTGCTTGCATTATTATGCCTATATGGACATAATTTAACTAAAATAGCATATGAAGAAATTATTCTGGCTTGGCTCTGCCAAGAAAGATTTGAAGTCAATGCCAGAGGACGTTCAAGACACGTTCGGTTACGCGCTGCACCAAGCGCAGGTTGGGAAAAAGCATGAGCAGGCCAAACCGCTAAAGGGCTTTGGTTCTGCTAGTGTCCTTGAAGTAGTCGAAGGTTCAGGTGGTGGTACGTTCCGCGCTGTTTATACTGTCAAATTTGGTGAAGCGGTTTATGTGCTCCATTGTTTTCAGAAAAAATCCACGCATGGTATTGCGACGCCAAAACCAGACATGGATTTGATTCGGGAGCGATTGAAAGCAGCAGAGGCGCACGCTAAAGGGGAAATGAAATGATCGAAATTGAAGAAGGCACCGACAACATTTACGCCGATTTGGGTATGGCCGACGCCGATGAAATGCTTGTCAAAGCACAGCTTGCGACTAAGATTGATGAAATCATCAAGGGTCGTAAATGGAAGCAGCAGCAAGCGGCCAATGTTTTGGGGATTCCTCAATCAAAATTATCCAAAATGCTGCGCGGTCAATTTCGTGGGGTCAGCGAAGCGAAGATGCTCGATTGTCTAGCACGACTTGGTCGTGATGTACAAATTGTCGTTGGCCCAGCACGCAGTACTGCATCAGTCGGTCATATTGCTGTGGTATTTGCGTAAGCTGTACTGCAAAAGAGAGAACTCTTAAGGCACATTGCCTTAATCATTGTGCCAAGAGCAAGGATGAGCAGGGTCACTTCTGTAATTTTTTTGACGCTCTTGCAAACCAAATACCCCTGTCACAGGGTCAAACATATCTTCGTCTACTTTGTAAGCTCGATATTTATTACCTTTCTCATCATGAAGGATAACCGCATTGCTACGTGCATTATTTGCGACAAACAGCACAATTTTAATAATTGTTAGGGTCAAAAGCCCTAAGAAAGAGAGTGCGAGAAGGAGCTCGGTGTAAGTCAATCCCATAAAAATAGAAGTAGTATAAGTATTCAACCCTAGGCCATTTATCCAATGGCTCACCCACCATACTACCCAAGCAAGACCTAAGCGACGGTAGATTTTTAATATCACTGGCCTGAAAGCGTGCTCGTTTAAAAATCGAAAAGCGGGTTGGAGTGGCCGCCTTGCCCAAATGAGCAACGGCACCACAATAAACGGCACGCCTATAAAGAAGGCTTTTTCATTAAATAGCGCAACCCCGATCAATACGCTAACACCCAAGCAACCTTGCCCGATGCAGCGAGCTAGCATCCAAAATAATCGCGTTATCAATGTAGAGTAAGGCATACGCGAATCCCTTTTATGTAAGTATTTATCTTATATAAGCATGGATGGCTGCGATTGGCCACCTTTTGAATCCCTGAATTTGTTTCTAACGAAATGCAGAGGTCAGAGGCTGGGTAGTCAGGTTATATTGATTGATAGGGGTTAAGTAGCTCCCTGCCTGTTTGCCTGTCCACGCTGCTTTTTTGATGGCTCCCACAAGGCTATCAGTAAAGCGTGCGTCTTCCTCGCTGAGAATAGGATTACCTGCGGAGTCTAACTTGGGCAATCCCTCTGAATCACGCGGGGCGTAATCCATCTTTAAATCACGAACAGCCTGTTTTTGAGCACTATTACTAATGTCAAAGGTTGTCGCATAGACTGCCGCTTGTTTTTCAGACAAACCATAGCGGTGCTGGCCAATGGCTTGTAGTTCTGAGCGTACGTCTGGTGCATGCTCTCGCATATAATTGTAGGTTGTATTCACACCTTGAGATAGTGCAGTTCGTAACCCTTTTAGCGTGGAAGATTCTTCGCGGAATCCTTCAGATGCCGCATTCACCCCTGTACCGAGCGCTTGATTGAGATTTTTTACCCACTCTAAGCCGTGCTCTTCAATATATTGCATATTGTCTTTCGCACCAAAGGCCATTGCGCTTACAGATCTATTAGGCAGATCATGCATTAACTGCCAGCGTGCCTTGCGTTCTGCTTCAGCGGAAACCTGTTGATCAATACGTTGAGCGTGCTGTTTGACGGCTTGCTGCCCTTGCTGATCGTGTTGCTTAGTGAGCGTAGGCACTTTTCGATTTAACATTGTATTAGCATCAGTCGTTGCAGGTGCTTGTGCTTTCTGTGCGATTGCATTGCGATCAAAACGAGGCGGTGGTGCACCTATCTCCTTACGAACGGCATCGGAAAGCGTATTTTCTACGTTAGGCTCTGACAGATGACTGTGTGCATATGAATCACCTAGCTTATCAAGAGGCTTACCTACGACCTTACTGGCTAATTCAACTTTTTCTTCGGGAGTAAGGAAAGTATGCATATCCGCTAAGGCAGAGGCTTGTTGAGTCCCCATACCTAATGCGCCGGGTTCGGTACCTGCATAGTGGCTGTGTAATAACGCACTCTTTTGTAAAGCGACTGCTTTCTGCTCAGGGGACATGGCCTCCATTTTTTCAGTGCGCTTTTGCCAGAGGAACTGCTTTGCTTCAGGATTGCTTAGTACGCCGCCTGCTAATTCTTTCTCATTCATGCGATACGATTCGCCGAATTGTGACTGGTACTGGGATGCTTTTTGGAAACTCTGATGTGCTAAAAGCTTTTGTTCTGCTGCGTGCCGATAATCTTGACTCGATTCATTGCCGAGAGTTTGCATAAACTGCTTGCCGCTTTGGGTCTTATAACCTTGGGCCAATTGGTCTTGCATACGCTGCGCCACAGTATTATTGGATTGTAAACCTCGCAGAAATTTAACCGCAAATGCAGAACTTGTTTTTCTTTGGTCTTCGGTAATGGATCCCGTAGAACCTTGTAAGCTACCGGACAAACTAGCATTGCCATTGACATCTACTGGCGCTTTTCTCCCAATAATCCCTTCTAACAACTTAAAACTGGCACCGGCGCTGATTTGCCCCGTCATTTGAGCCAAGAAGGTGCCTCGTACTGTACGTGCATGCGAGCTATCAACGTTCGCCCCTTCCATAAAAGATTTCGTTAATTGATTAGCCGTCTGCCAGTCCTCGCTATTTTGAGAAGAAAAAGCACGATCTAACGCCTCATAACGTGCAAACTTTTGATCTTGACTGACATTATCGGAAAACGCTCGACTTAGTACATGACTAAAGTTCTGGCTAGCCTGTTGATCAACTGACTTAGCAGAGCTCACCATCGAACTAGCTGTCGCGCCAAAATCATACGTCGCCAAATTATTTTCAGCGCCTGAAAGAATAGAACCCGAAAAACTATCCTGCTTATACATCGATTGGCTAGCCAAAAATGGCGCAGGTTGAGTCACATCAGGCGTTTGAATCTTCTCTTCAATATGCTCTGCTCCGACTACTTTTCCGGCTAGACTGGTCATTGCATAGCTGGAACCTGTGACAATAAAAAGTGAAATCACAGGTGTTGCCGCAGCAAGCATGCCTCCTGTAGCAATCCAATGTTGTAAGACATTGCCCGCATGATCAAGCGCATACATCGAATCCAATCCCGCTGCGGTGTAGCTTGCCATTGCGCTAGTCGCCGCCATATGAATAAATAGATTAATAATCGATAAGACTGGCATCCACATCTGAATCCACAGAAGCGTCTGCGCATAACGGCCTGCTAACTGTAACCCGAACATCCCCATCACGATCATAAAAGCTAACAAAGGTGTAACCGCATAGATAAAGCCCTCAAAGAAAGTGGTGATAGGGCGAAAAATCGTCATAAAGGCCGAGTGTTCCCCTGCCCACTGCGTATTGCGCTGCTGAATAGCTTGCTCCACCATCATGGCTGAACTAAAGTCCTGAAAATCTCGATACCGCCCCGCAGCAGCTTCATAGTACAAAGGCTCTAAAAGGGCCGTCTGCAAATATTTAGTCGTCGCCGTACTAGTTTTGCTCACCGCTTCGAGCGCGGTGTGTATTTTCTGAAAAGGATTCGCCCCAAGCTGTTCTTGGAGATATTTTTCAACGTGCGGGCTATTCAAATAGCCTGTGGCTTCTTGCAACTTTGCCCAGGCTTGTGTGCAATCGAGATCTTCCCCTTGGGGGTTTCCTTTGGAAAGATAGAGCCGAGTGCCGTGAATGCGCGAGGGGAAATACAGCGCTGTATCGATGGGCTGGCGCATAAGCTTTTCGACAGAAGTGTGCTCTGGACTATTAACCAGATCAATTTTATTCAGCGTGCATTCATGCATATACGTAATCCACGAACGCCGTGTATTTACTCCGTTACCGTCTTCCCCGCCTCCTATCGCTTTATCCCAGGCATTAAAAAGTCCAATATCTTGGGCAATCCCATGCCGTACATCATTGAGGACTTTGAGCGATTCCACAAAGCTATGCGAGGTAATGCCAGGAACTATCGGCTGATACGCCGTCTCAAAAAGACGGGTTAAGGAGTAGCCCACATTAGAAATAATGCCACCCGCTAACCCTATTCCTAACGGTGCATGACTCACCACACGCACCTGACCGGTATACGCATCTTCAATCGCCACGGTACAGGTAGGACCAAATAAACAGGCATAGACGAGCCACCCCACAAACACTTGCTGATACGGAATATGGCGCGCACCCTGCAACAGGGATTGAAACATGACCGCAAAAATCCCTAGCAACAAGCCACAACTCACCATCTTCTTAAAATCGCCGGTACCGCTAATCATGGCAACTGCATTAATGATTTGTTCTAAAAAGGCGGCATCGCCAATTGAATACAGCGTGAAGGTCATTGCATCCCCTCCTTCCCCTGCAAGGTGGAGGTGGTGGCGTCTGGCACATAGGCTGGTTTGCGTACCGCTTTTAGCACACTGCTGTACTGTCCAATTTGAGAAGCGAGAGAACCATAGCGGTTAACCAGGGTTGTGTATTCACGCCGAATCGTATTTTGTGAGCGACTTAAGGTGTCTAGTGCTGGCTTTTGGTAAGGGTTGTGACTATTCGCCAGCGCAGCTTGCGTGGCTCTAAAAATTTCTTCACTCAGATGCTCGACCATCGAGAGTGCAATAGAGCCAGAGGCATCAGTCACAAATAGGGTGGCACCCGTCGGAGATAAAAGCGCCAAGCTGTGCAACAGTGTGCCTAATCCTTCAGGAAGATTAGAGACAAAGGCACGTTCAGCTTCGGTTAAAGAGCCGCTATTTGATGCATATTTGGCAATAATGCCAGGATGGCTATCTGTGCCAAGGAGCATGTCCTGAATAACGGTTTTTAAGCCCTTTAAGGTGATGGTTTTGGTTCCTCCTTCTGCCCCTGCAATGAGACAATTTTCGGTATCTGAGCCGCAGGTATAGACCGTCACCTTACCCCCCTCGATCAGATCATCGAGGGTAATCTTGTTACCCGGTAAGGTCGTTATCGGCGCTACTTTGGCTACATCGGCAAAGGCTGCGGCGATGAGTCCTTGGGGATCATTGACAAGATCGCCAATAATCACTGTCCCAGTAATCGACATGACTGCTTCCATCAACTGTGTATCGCCTTGGGGAAACCATGTAGAAACACGTTGGCGTTGGAGCTGTTTCCAGACGAGATTGCCGATGAGCTGGTTGTATTGATCTGGTTTGCTTTCTTTGAGTTTTTCTAAGGGACTTTTGCCTTCAGGTTCTTGGCGAGAAGCGAAATAATCTTCAAATAGCCCACTCATCGTCCCTTTGAGCGAGGCATCTGTTTGATGCTGCAGGTTAAAGCTGCTGGTGGCGTCATTCACCAACCCTTGTGCTAATTGACAGGAATTGCCTAAATGTTGGTTCAACGCTTGGATTTTCTTTTGAAAATTTTCAATCCATTTTGCACCATCGGGAAAGACATTATCGAGCGCCAATTGGAAGGCATAGCCTTTGGCATTCGCGGCAATAGAGCGCAATAGCTGCACGATTTGATCCGCATTGATAAAAGACAGTGAGCCGCCGAATAAGTCGACTCCACCGCAACCCGCTTTCCAAGATGGAGGAGCAAAGCCCACCAGGTTTTCATCGAAAAGATGGTTTTTCATCACCAACTGGCCGCCTGCCAATACACCACGCCGTTGGCTTTCATAAATACCGGGCGGCGTGGCATTGCTCATGTTGTCGAATAGATGATCTAGTTCAGCCTGGAGATCGGCATAGGCAGGTCGTATAAGACCTATGATCAGAAAAAAAGCGATAAAACGCAGAGCTAGTCGCATCATTTGACCTCCCCAAAGGCAGGCATTTGTAAATAGGTCTCTAACTGTGCAGGTGAGATAAACCCTGTCCCATCGGTATTTGCAATCGTCTCAGACAGTTTGGTTTGTGCGTTACCGAAGGGGGCGGCATCTAGCGATTGCACGGGACGGGTCTGATTAAACGCCGCGTCACTCACCCATTGTCGCCGCTTGGCTGCCACCAAAATACGATGCTGAAGCTCTGGCAAGGACATGATGCCCTGACCAACTGCCGAAAATTGGCCGTCAGGCGATGCTAAGTAGAGAGCGGGTAAAGTTTGAATGCCCAGTTTTGCTGCTTGGCCATGATCGACTTTAAAAGTGGCAAAGGCATTGCCTGGTAGCGGTTTCCCGTCTACGGAGATCGGTTGAATAATGAAATGGTAGCGATCTGCAAGCGATTGAATAAGCGGCGCTTGCAAAGCACAATTGGGGCAATCTGACTGAAAAAAGAAGAATAAACCCGTTTTCTGCGCCAACGAATTCAGCAAGGCTGCTTGAGCCTGTCCAGCCTGACGATCAAATGATTGCGCAGCAAAAGTAGCATTAGGCCGATGCCCAAGTTCGTCTAGCCGCGGATCGCCCAGCGCCGCTAACTCACTCATATCGGCAAATTGCTGAGAACGGTCGATAGCCAGGCGCTGTACTAAAAGGAAAGCGCGTAAATTTTCCAGCGTGGGTTGATCCCAAGCCAAATCTTTATAGCGCGGCAAGTTCTGCCGAAACCACGCAGCAGAAAAAGGAGTAGGTTTAGCTGGCGATGCAGATGTAGTGAGTGGAGAAGGTGATGTTGGCTTTGGTTGTGGCGCTTCAACCATCCATTGATACCAAAACCAACCTTCTGCCTTACGCTCATAAAAATCAGAGCGTGTGGGTTGCGCAGGCAGGGTTTCTTCGGCCTGCGCAGAGAAAACGCTTAAGGCTAACGTCAACAGGCATGCAGTGATGACAATAACAGGCATGGATTAAGGGCCAGAGAGCGGTAAATTTGCTCACCTTAATCGGAAATAAGGTCACCCTATGACCGTGAAATGGCTGGATAAAACACTTTTACGATTGGTCAATCTCCTAAGAAACAAACCATAAACCATTGATATATAAAGATTTTTTATAGATTTTGTACAATCGGCGTAAGCTGAAAGCCCATCTTTTGAGCACGCTCAGAGAGATGGTGAAGCACTCGTTGTCGATAATGCTCTTCGTAATAATCTTGGCCTTGGTCCACATAATCCGTTCGCTTAGTCAGCATGGCGTAAATGAAACGCGCGAGCTTGTGAGCGGTGGCGGTAATGGCTTTGGGTTTATCCAAACGCGCGCACATCCGTCGGTAATAGGCCCCAAGCGCAGACTGACTGCGCCGTAGGGCCATCGCTGCTATTCTTAGCGCTTGTGCGACACGATTGGGCGTACGTTTAGTCGCGCCTGAAAGTACTTTGTTCCCAGAAATTTTGGTGCCGGGGCACAAGCCTAACCACGAGGTGAAATGCTTGGCATTTTTAAAGCGCGATAGATCGGGGCCCACTTCTGCGAGCA
>JASSUF010000052.1:0-15874 GCA_031963365.1 Mycoavidus cysteinexigens | reverse complement strand
TCGTTTGGGGCAACTTCCAGAGCTTAACCGAATGCCATTGCACCACCAACCTACCGAGACGCCAATGTAAAAGGGTTCTATCAAACTCTACCAACCACAAGAAAACCAAAGAACGGTAGGTTGGTGGTGAGGCACGAACCCCAACATGCAAGCCACTGTCTTTTTGAATACCTGCATAACATCAATTAATACATCTGCTTTATTGGATATGTAATGCGCATTATCACTGCCAATCTCAACGGCATTCGCTCTGCCAGTCAAAAAGGTTTTTTTACGTGGCTGGCCGAGCAACAAGCTGACGTAGTATGCATTCAAGAGCTCAAAGCTCAGCATGCCAATATGACTGCTGATTTGCTAAGCCCCATGGGCTACAACGGCTATTTTCAATATGCTGAAAAAAAAGGATATAGCGGCGTAGGCATTTATACCAAAACCGTACCCCATACTGTCCAAATAGGCTTTGCGCACGCTGCGTGCAATGATGAATTCAATAAAGAAGGGCGCTACGTCGAAGCCATTTTTGAGCGCACCGGTAATGAGCGCCCACTCTCCATTGTGTCCGTATATGCCCCTTCAGGCTCTAGCTCTGAAGAACGCCAGCTCGCCAAATTCCGGTTCATGGATGTATTCATGCCCCATCTGGCTGCTTTAAAGCAAAAAGGCGAGGTGATTTTATGCGGCGATATCAATATTGCGCACCAAGAAATTGACCTTAAAAATTGGCGGGGCAATCGCCAGAACTCGGGCTTTCTTCCCGAGGAAAGAGCATGGTTGAGCACTTTATTTGAGGAACAATATGTAGATGTGTTCCGACAACTCGACCCTCGCCCAGAGCAATACACATGGTGGAGTCAGCGTGGGCAAGCCTATGCTAACAATGTAGGTTGGCGCATCGATTATCAGATCGCCACACCAGACATAGCCGCAAAAGCTACCCAAGCAACCATTTTTAAAGATACGAAATTCAGCGACCACGCACCGCTGATTATTGATTATGACGTAGACCTTTCGGCTCAAGCCCAGCCGGCTCAGCTTGAAATGGCCATGCTCTAAAGCACAAGACGATCTTATTTTGTTATTTTGAGAGGCTAATTGGCTCTTTGCCGTCTAGGCTCTCTTTTTATTTTTAACGCCCTATGACGCCTGCTCCCTCCCCCCCCCATCTTCTGAATGATGTCTTTTTGCGTGCATTGCGCTGCCAACCTACAGAGTACACCCCTGTTTGGTTCATGCGACAAGCTGGCCGGTACTTACCCGAGTACAAGGCATTGCGTGCAAGTGCAGGCAGTTTTTTAGCGTTGATGAAAAACCCCGATACTGCAACGGAAGTCACACTGCAGCCCTTAGCGCGCTTTCCACTAGATGCTGCGATTTTATTTTCAGATATTCTGACCGTACCCGATGCTATGGGCTTAGGGCTTTCTTTCGCAGCAGGCGAAGGACCTCGTTTTGAAAATGCGGTTCGAGATGAAGCCCAAATCAATGCACTAAAAGTACCGGATATCGAAGCCAGTTTGCCGTATGTAAGTACGACCATCAAACAAATTCGGCGCGAGCTGACCACGGCAGAAGGCCATCAAAAGCTCCCACTCATCGGTTTTGCAGGTAGCCCCTGGACTTTGGCTTGTTATATGGTGGAAGGAGGGAAATCTGCGGATTTTCGCACTATCAAATCCATGCTCTATACGCGGCCTGACTTACTGCACCGCATTCTCGATATCAACGCACGCGCGCTATCTGCTTACCTAATCGCGCAAATCGAAGCGGGGGTCAATGCCGTAATGATTTTTGATACCTGGGGTGGCGTATTAGCTGACCAAGCATTTGATACATTTTCGCTGCACTACACCGCACGCATCGTGGCAGACTTACACAGCCGCTACCCTAACCCAGCCACGCGCCCCCCTATCATCGTCTTTACCAAAGGCGGCGGCCAATGGCTAGAACGCATTCTCAGCTGCCAGGCCGATGCGGTAGGTCTGGACTGGACCACTTCTTTGAGCAAAGCCAGAGAGCGTGTAGCAAGCTATCATGCGAGCATGAACACAGGCTCACATACTGCTTTGCAAGGCAATCTTGACCCCATGATACTGTTATCTAGTGCACAAGCTGTGCGGGCTGAGGTACGCAATGTGCTACAAGCTTACGGCCCCAACCCAGGCCATATTTTTAACCTTGGTCACGGCATACTTCCAATAACCCCTATCGAGCACGTAGAGGCCATGGTCGATGAGGTACATACTGCCAGCCGTGCAGCACAACGGTGAGTTGTTGATAAGCAGAGCGCAAAGATTAAAAGTCGGTGGCGCGCATGTTGGGGTTCGTACCTCACCACCAACCTACCGTCCTTTGCTTCTCTTATGGTCAGTAGAGTTTAATAGAACCCTTTTACATAGCCATCTTGGTAGGTTGGTGGTGACGAAGGAACCCCAACATGCGCGCCACTGACTTCTGATTTTTGCTTAAAGCTATCCACATATCTTGTGGATAACCCTGTTGAAAAGTACCTTGTATTCTCCGCAAACACCCTGCACACAAGACGACTCTTAAAATGACTCGATTTTTATCACGAAAACGCCCCCTCAAAAGTACGCCTGCTAGGTATGACTGATTTGATCGTTGGAGTCGCACTCAATCATCCGCTGCCCACTTTGTTCGACTATCTATGTCCGGCAGCGCTGCATCCCCAGTTAGGGCAACTAGTGCAGGTACCTTTTGGGAAACGTCAGCTGGTTGGATTGATCGCTTCCGTGTCGCAAAAAAGCACCTTACCCCTCGAGCGTTTGCGCCCTATTGATGAGTTGTGTTTGGCCTACAAATGCCTGCCCCCTTCCTGGCATGCACTCATTGAGTTTGCCTCCAAGTATTACCAGCGCCCTTTTGGGGCTGTTGCATTGCCTGCACTACCTAAGAATATCCGTCTCGTTGCACAGTGGAAAAAGCGCCCTTCTTTAGATATTTCTGAAATACGCGCAAAAGAATATCCAGCGCATTCTCAGGCACTGGATACTTCGCCTCAGCCAAGCGCACTTTCTGCAGAATGCGTGAACGTATCCCACCCAGACTCCTGCCCGCCGCCTCTCAATGAGGAACAAGCCGCAGCACTGCATTGCATCGAGCAAGCAAAAGGCTTTTTACCTTTCGTGTTGCACGGCATTACAGGCAGCGGTAAAACCGAGGTGTATTTAAGAGCCTTAGCACAACGCCTTGAGCATGAACCCACAGCCCAAGCGTTAGTACTCGTGCCTGAAATCAACTTGACTCCTCAATTTGAGGCGCTTTTTCGAAAAAGGTTTGCGCACTGGCCTGCCTCTAGCATTGTTACTTTACACAGCAATTTGACTGAGACGCAGCGCACTCAGCATTGGTTAGCTGCCCATAACGGCAGTGCTCGCATTGTGCTGGGTACCAGGCTTTCGATTTTGGCTTCATTTACTCGATTAACGATAATCATCGTCGATGAAGAGCATGATGCGGCCTATAAACAACAAGAAGGAGTGCGGTATTCGGCCCGAGATCTCGCGCTCTGGCGAGCCAAGCAACTCCATATTCCGATCGTTTTAGGTTCGGCCACGCCTTCTTTAGAGACATGGAGACAAATCCAGCGTCACCGCTATACCCATCTAACATTAACAAAACGTGCTGTAACCAATGCCATCCTGCCTACGGTACGGTTAATCGATATGGAAGCAGCACAACGACTGGGGCAAAAAAGTGCCTTTGAAGGCCTCTCTACCCCTTTGCTAAAGGCTTTGCAGGAAAGACTTACCAAACAAGAACAAAGTTTGCTTTTTTTAAACCGACGGGGTTACGCTCCTGTGCTCAGTTGCGAGGCTTGTGGATGGGTTTCTGGTTGCCCACACTGCGCTAGTGCACGGGTACTTCATAGCGCAGAGCACTGTATGCGCTGCCACCATTGTGGAGAGAAAACCCGTATTCCTAGAGTGTGCCCTGACTGTGGAAATATGGATTTAGCTCCTTTAGGCCGTGGTACACAACGGCTTGAAGAAACGTTGAGCCAAGCCCTACCAGAGGCACGTATTCTGCGCATCGATGCCGATAGCACTCGTAAAAAAGGCAGTGCCATTACACTTTTCCAGTCGATTGCAAATCAAGAAGTAGATGTTGTAATCGGCACGCAAATGATTGCAAAAGGTCATGATTTCAAGCGCGTTACCTTAGTAGGCATACTGAATGCAGATGCGGCGCTTTTTTCACATGATTTTCGGGCCAGCGAGCGGCTATTTGCACAGATCATGCAAGCAAGCGGACGCGCAGGACGAACCGGACAAGGCGAAGTGCTTATTCAAACGCGCTATCCCAATCACCCATTGTATGATGCACTTATGCGCCATGATTACGCGTGTTTTGCAAACAGCCTTCTCGCAGAACGCTCTGCCGCACAGCTGCCACCCTTTACCTATCAGGCCATGTTGCGCGCCCAAGCGCGTACACTGGAAGGCGCATTAAATTTCTTATCGCAGGCCGCAGAGCGACTCGCAACGCTCCCAGGCGCTGAGCGGGTCACCCGCTACGATCCTATTGCCCTTAGCATGAGCAAAGTAATGAATCAGCACCGCGCGCAGCTGCTATTAGAGAGCGCTTCACGCACTGCTCTACAAACTTTATTATCTTTATGGCAACCTTTATTACACTCTCTAAAAGGGGTGTTACATTGGTCGATTGAAGTGGATCCTATCGAGTTTTGATAATTTGTAAGCCGGTTATTAAGGGCGCAGTGGTATGCATGTTGGGGTTCCTTCGTCACCACCAACCTACCATTCTTTGTTTTTTTTGTGGTTGATGGAGTGTGGTGAATCCCTTTTACATATGCATCTCGGTAGGTTGGTGGTGAGCAACGTTCCCCAACATGATGACCACGGTCCTTTTAAAACCTGCATATGCAGGTTTATATTTTTGAAATTTTGATTTGTCTCAAAGACGACTTTCTGAAAAGGCACTTTTGCACCTTGCAAATGCGCAAAATAGGCACAGACCGTTCTTGGACTGGCCTCATAGGTAGGCATCAACGCTTTATTCCATCACGCTTTTGCCGTTTTAACAGATAACATAACGGGTCTTTAAAGGCTTTTTTAACGATTTACCCTCTGGCGAACTGCCGCTAGTATCCTGGCCATCAGGAAATTTGAGAGGGTGCCGCACTTAGGAGATTCGCTATGCAGCACGTGTTTACACAGAGCAAAACGCAGCGTAAGACGCACTCAATACGCCATGTAATAGCAGCGACAGCTAGCGCTATCACACTGTTATCCGGCGCATTCAGTTCGCATGCAGCAGCACTTACCGCAGGTAATGGAGCAACCGCACCAGCCCATACCCAGCAGGTAAAAATCGGGGTTGCTAGCCCTCTAACAGGGCCAGAAGCACACTACGGACGGGATTTTCAGAACGGCATTATTCTGGCTGCAAAGCAGTTCAATGCTAGCCATCCGATGATTGCCGGTCACCCTATTCAGATCGATCTCGTTATAGCGGATGACCAAGCCAACCCGCGTATAGCGAAGATCGTGGCGCAAAAGCTGATCGATGATGGTATCAAAGGCATGCTTGGGCACTTTAACTCCGGGACTACGCTCCCCGCTTCACGAGATTATGCCCAAGCAGGTATTCCTCAGATTTCGATGGCAACTGCAGCGAAATACACGATGCAGGGTTTTAAAACCACGTTTCGCATGATGACTTCCGATGCGCAGCAAGGTCAGGTAGCGGGGAAATATGCAGCTAAAACCTTGGGTTTTAAACGCATGGTCGTCATAGATGACCGCACCGCATACGGGCAAGGCTTAGCAGATGAGTTTGCAAAAGCGGCCAAAGCAGCAGGGGCCACCATTATTGCGCATGAATTTACTAGCGATCAGGCAACGGATTTCAAAGCTATTTTGACTAAATTCAAAACCAGCCAACCGGATGCCATTTTTTACAGTGGAGCAGATAGGCAGGCAGCATCCATGGCCATACAAATGCGTGCTTTAGGTTTAAAAGCCCATTTCATAGCAGGTGATATGGCAAAAACCCCCGCATTTTTGAAAATTGCAGGGCGTGCTGCAGAAGGAACCATCGTATCGCTAGCAGGGCTACCTCTTGAGAATATGCCAGGTGGCAAAGCATTTATCGACCAATACAAGGCCACATTTCATGAAGAGGTTCAGGTGTATGCGCCTTATGCTTACGACGGCGCAATGGCCTTATTTCATGCAATGCAAAATGCAAATTCTACGGAGCCAGCACGTTATTTGCCCTTCTTAGCAAAAATCGAGCGCCCAGGCGTGACGACAAAGGAATTTGCTTACGATCAGCACGGCAATTTAAAAGATGCACGCATTACCCTATACAAAGTCGTAAACGGTCAATGGCAAACACTGTCATCGGCTACGAGCGAAAAATAAAACCGCTAAGGCACAGCTGTGTCCATAACAATAGAAGCCAGGGAGACAGGCTCATGGATATTTTCTTTTTACCGCTTATGGACCGTTTGCAAGATCGGCCCCATAGCTCGCCACAAACACCCTCCCCGATACAGGGGGGTGAGCGCAATGTTGTTGGCCAAAAACGCGGTCATGGCCACGATCATCACCCCAGCCATTTTGCATCGGCTGGGCTCAAAATTACGATTTTGGATGACTACCAAGATGCAGCGCGTAAACTCCATTGCTTTAGTTGGCTACAAGGGCATGATGTTAAGGTATTTAACAACACCGTCCGAGGTATTGGTCAGCTTTCAAGTCGATTAGCGGAAACTGAAATACTGGTCTTAATAGGAAACCGCACCCATATCACTGCGCAATTGCTCGACCGCTTGCCACAACTGCTAGTAATTAGCCAAATGGGCAAGACCGGAGAACATATTGATATTCCTGCTTGTACTGAGCGTGGCATTATCGTCTTTGAGGGCAGCGATTCGCCGACTGCCACAGCCGAACTTACCTGGGCACTGATCATGGCAGCCCAACGCCGCATTCCTCACTATGTGGCTAGCTTAAAGCAAGGCGCGTGGCAACAATCTGGCTTAAAAAGTACCTCTATGCCTGCTAATTTTGGTTTGGGGCAAGTACTGCAAGGGCAGACCCTGGGTATTTTAGGCTATGAAGATGTTGGCAAATTGGTTGCAAGCTATGGGCGTGTATTCGGCATGAAGGTCATGGTGTATGGCCCAGAGCGTGATATGCAAACCGCGCAAGCAGTAGGTTTAGATATCGCCAAAAATAAAGCGGAGTTATTTGCCCAAAGCGATATATTAAGTGTGCATCTTCCGCTAACCGCACACACGCGGGGCGTAATAACGCGCAATGATCTGCTATTGATGAAACCTACGTCTTTGTTTGTAAATACCAGCCACGCGGAGTTGATCAAAGAAAACGCCCTACTCAGCGCGCTAGGACACGGTCGCCCTGGAATGGCAGCCATTGATGTTTACGAACATGAACCCATCTTACAAGGCTATAGCTTATTGCGTATGGAGAACGTGATCTGCACACCGCATATTGGGTATGTTGAGCGCGAAAATTATGAGCTCTACTTTAGTACTGCCTTTCGGCATATTTTGAATTACATCAAAGGGGAAGTAGATCAGGCGCTCAATACGGATGCACTTAAAATCTATCGCCGCCGCCCTCACCATCAGAGCGCCGCACCTTTTTATGCACCGTCTTTATCAGCTGCAGCCTCGGCACTGTCGTTACATAGTAATGCCAATGGGTCGCCACCCACCCGATTTGAGCCTTATAGTGAAATGGCAATGTAGGGCACTCAAAAGACCCGTGCACTGGTAATATAAAAAGCGCCTCTAGAATCGACCCTTGGCGCTTTTTTGGCACTTTTTAAAGTGCTCTAGCACCAATAATAGCGTTGATTTTGCGAAAAATAAGGTGAATCTAAGGGAAGTCAGGCCAATTTTCAAAGCCAAACTGCTCGAAATCATTGCGCATTCCCTATATCCTCCGGCTTTCTCATTGATTGTATATTCTGACTTCCTTTTTAATTCTCTTTTTTGTTACCTCTGCCTGCCATGCCTAAAGCCTTAATCATTGCGGAAAAGCCTTCTGTTGCCAGCGATATTGCGCGGGCGCTCGGAGGCTTTACCAAAAAAGAGGACTACTTTGAAAATGAAGAGTACGTGATCTCTTCGGCTATTGGCCACTTACTCCAGATCAAAGCACCCGACGAATACGATGTCAAACGTGGGAAATGGAGCTTCGCGCATTTGCCCGTCATTCCACCACACTTTGATTTAGAACCTATTGCAAAGAGCGAAGCACGCCTTAAAGCGCTCACCAAACTCATCAAACGCAAAGATATTGACCGCTTGATCAATGCTTGCGATGCAGGGCGCGAGGGAGAACTTATCTTTCGCATGATTGTTCAGCATGCCAAATCCAAACTTCCGATCGAGCGGCTCTGGCTGCAATCCATGACCAAGCAGGCTATCCGAGAGAGCTTCACGCGCCTGCGCAGCGATGCAGAGGTGCAACCCCTCGCACATGCTGCGCGCTGCCGCTCTGAGGCCGATTGGTTGGTAGGCATCAATGGCACACGCGCCATGACCGCATTTAATAGTAAGGATGGAGGCTTTTTTCTAACAACCGTCGGGCGTGTACAAACCCCTACTCTGTCTATCGTCGTTGAGCGCGAAGAGAAAATCCGCAAATTTATTCCCCGCGATTATTGGGAAGTCCATGCACAGTTTATGTGTGCAGCTGGGATGTATGAGGGACGCTGGTTCGATCCTAAGTTTAAAAAACAAGAAACGGACCCTGAGCAGCGCGATTCCCGACTCTGGAGCCAGGCTGCTGCAGAATCGATAGTCGTAGCGTGCCGCGAACAGATCGGTACCGCCACAGAAGAATCAAAGCTCTCAACACAGCTTTCGCCTTTACTGTTTGATCTAACCAGCCTGCAACGTGAGGCAAATAGCCGATTCGGCTTTTCAGCCAAAAATACCCTGGGTATCGCACAAGCCTTATATGAGAAGCATAAGGTCCTCACTTACCCCCGTACCGATTCCCATGCACTGCCTCAAGATTATGTCGATACGGCAAAAAACACGCTCGAGGCCCTACAGCAAGAAACAAAGTGGGAACCCCTTGCAAAAACGATCCTCAAAGAGGGATGGGCCAAGCCTAACCGCCGTATTTTTGACAATAGTAAGGTCAGCGATCACTTCGCTATCATCCCTACCCTGCAAATGCCTGGTGCACTTTCTGAACCAGAACAAAAGCTCTATGAACTAGTGGTGCGCCGCTTTTTAGCCGTTTTCTTCCCTGCCGCCCACTATCAAATCACCACACGCATCACCCAGGTACTTGGGCATTCTTTTAAAACAGAAGGCAAAGTTTTAACCTCTCCGGGTTGGCTACAAGTATATGGACGCGAAAGCCAAGAAGGCGACCAAGATCAACTCGTGGCGCTGATCCCTGGTGAGCGTATTCAAACTGAAGACGTACAATCCAATGGCCTCACCACCAAACCACCTGCACGCTACAACGAAGCAAGTTTACTGGCAGCCATGGAAGGTGCAGGTAAGCGTATTGAAGATGACGAATTACGCGCAGCCATGGCTACAAAAGGCTTAGGAACCCCTGCTACCCGCGCAGCCATCATTGAAGGCCTATTGACTGAAAAATACATAGTACGGGAAGGACGAGAGCTCCAACCCATGGCCAAAGCATTCCAGCTTATGACCCTTTTGCGCGGCTTGCGTGTGAAGGAGCTCACTGCTCCCGAGCTCACAGGAGATTGGGAATTTAAATTAGCCCAAATCGAACAAGGCCAACTTGCTCGAGATGAATTTATGCAAGACATCGCACGCATGACCCAAATCATCGTAAAAAGAGCCAAAGAATATGACTCCGATACTATACCCGGTGACTACACCACGCTGCAGACGCCCTGCCCGCATTGCGGCAGCGAAGTCAAAGAAAACTATCGCCGCTTTTCCTGCACGCATTGTGCGTTTTCTGTAACGAAATCCCCTGCGGGGCGGCAATTTGAAATTCCAGAGATAGAAGAGCTCCTGCAAAACAAGCAACTCGGGCCTCTATCGGGATTTCGCAGCAAAATGGGACGTCCTTTTGCTGCGCAGCTCAAGCTGTCTTTTGATGAAGAGATACAAAATTTCAAACTCGAATTTGATTTCGGCCAAGAAACTCAAGAAGACTCAGGCCCCGCACCGGATTTCAGCAAGCAGGAATCCATAGGCCCCTGTCCAAAATGCAATAGTCGTGTTTTTGAACACGGCATGCACTATGTCTGCGAGCACAGCGTAGGACCATCTAAAAGCTGCACCTTCCGCTCTGGCACCGTGGTCTTACAGCAAATTATTGATCATGAACAAATGCATAAGCTTCTAAGCGTTGGTCGCACCGATTTACTCACAGGCTTTAAATCTGCCCGTACAGGCCGTAACTTCAAAGCATTTTTAGTTAAAAAAGAAGCGGATCACACTATCGGCTTTGAATTTGAGAAAAAAGAAGCAACACCCAAAAAAACCACCACGGCTAAAACTACACGAACCAGAAAATCTGCTGTAACCGTGGCGTGAGAACTACATTCACACACGATATGCAATCGCCTTCATTACAGGAAATACTATGACCCCTACTTCTCGCAGCACCGCCACCATTTCTTTTAGCGATGAGGCTTCTGGCGCAAAAAATTTGCCAGTTCTTACTGGGTCAATAGGTCCTGATGCAATTGATATTCGCAAGCTCTATGAGCAAACTGGAAAATTTACCTACGACCCAGGTTTTATGTCGACTGCAGCCTGCAGCTCAGCTATTACCTACATTGATGGCGATAAAGGCCAATTACTACATCGCGGCTATCCTATTGAGCAGCTAGCTAGACACTGTGATTTTTTAGAAGTCTGCCATCTACTACTAAAAGGGGAGTTACCCACCCTTACACAAAAAAATACCTTCTCAGACACCGTGAAAATACACACAATGGTTCATGAGCAAATGCACTTCTTTTTCCGTGGATTTCGTCGCGATTCCCACCCAATGGCCGTATTAACAGGCTGTGTAGGCGCGCTTTCCGCCTTCTATCACGACTCCCTGGATATCACCAATCCACGCCATCGCGAAGTATCCGCAATCCGTATGATTGCAAAGCTACCCACGCTGGTTGCAATGGCTTTTAAATACAACACAGGCACCCCATTTATCTATCCGCATAACGCACTGAACTACAGTGAAAACTTTATGCGCATGATGTTCTCCACGCCTTGTGAAGACTATAAAGTCAACAAAGTGCTCGCCCGTGCACTAGACCGCATTTTGATTTTGCATGCAGATCATGAACAAAATGCCTCTACCTCGACCGTACGTTTAGCAGGCTCTTCAGGAGCCAATCCTTTTGCTTGTATTGCAGCAGGTATTGCCTGCTTGTGGGGCCCAGCACACGGTGGCGCCAATGAAGCAGCACTCAATATGCTCGAAGAAATCGGCTCCGCAGACCACATCCCCGAATTCATCAAGCAAGTAAAAGACAAAAATTCCTCCATCAAACTCATGGGCTTTGGGCATCGGGTCTACAAAAACTACGACCCACGCGCAAAACTCATGCGCGAAACCTGTCACGAAGTACTCGAAGAACTGGGCCTACATGACGACCCGCTCTTCAAACTAGCAATGACACTAGAAAAAATTGCACTGGAAGACGAATACTTCGTATCACGCAAACTCTATCCCAATGTAGATTTCTATTCAGGCATCGTACTACGCGCCCTGGGCATCCCCTCCTCGATGTTCACCTGCATCTTCGCCATGGCGCGCACAGTAGGATGGATTGCACAATGGAGTGAAATGATCGCAGACCCCGAACAAAAAATCGGCCGCCCCCGCCAGCTATACACAGGCCAAACTCTACGGGATGTAGCACCGATCGAAACCCGTTAAACGATCACCTACATTTGCATCCTTGAAGTAAAAAAAACCGCATGCCAATTTGGTCTGCGGTTTTTTATTTGCATCTTTATAACTGATGTTACGCACGTTGTAGGTTGGTGGTGACGAAGGAACCCCAACATGCACACCATAGTATTCTTGAATACCTGCGTAACATCAGTTTACAAGAGAAAAAAGCGCGGTAAGAAAAAATGATGTGGTAAGATTCTTAATCAGAAAAATAAGAATATTCTCAACCGCCAGATATTTGTGTATGCTTTACAAACTTGTACACATGCATGGCTCTAAGGTCGGGGGCATTACTTCTATTTTTATTCAAGCGCACATTCGCCTGTTCCCATTTCGCCTCTATCCATTTGAGGAGCTAGAAATAGGCTTTAACCATTTAATGTATGAATGCGTAAGTAGAAGCGCATTGTATAGAAAGTACTATTTATAACGAGGGAAGTATGCACGCCGGATTATCTTCAATAGCGGTTATGTCGAAAGTGCTTCAGTCTACGTGTGAAGGCCGTGATTTCCATCTGGGACGTCTCTCTGAGCCTGTACCCAGTTCATTGAGTGGTACATCCAATTTGCCGCTTGAGAAGACGCTCTTGCAAGCGCTAACAGAATTAATACAATCCGCTTTTAAAATGATCGTAGATTTCGGTCTATCGATCATTTTATCTAATCCACTCGTGCGCTTGCTACATTCTGTTGCTTATCGGAGTAATGCGGTTGAGCCAGAAGGATCAGCCTCCGCTGCTATTTTGAGCGATGTGATTGAGCCGGAAGGATCAGATTTTTCTGCTAGTTCGAACAATACGGTTGAGCCAGATTCTGCTGCTAATCCGAGCAATGCAATTAAGTCAAAAGCATCAGCTCGGATTGAATTACTTGAGAATTTGGTATATTGGCAATTCACTAATGAAAAGAACGCCAATGAAAGACTGATTGCTGTGCAGGATGCAGGTTTATTAGTAGAAATTGATCACCAGAATATTGATAACTCTCAGTCAGATCATATTGAGTATCTAACCTCTGCACAGACCATTTCAGACATAATTAAACTCGATTCAAAAGGTATACAGTTTAATCTGTCGGCCTTTTTGAACGTACGGCCCGATTTACTAAAGAGCGGGATACTAGGCGCGCTCGCGGAATTTAAGCAAGATGATTTAACAGAGGAACATCTATCTAAAGTATGCGATTTCTTGTCTGCATTGCGCCCGAAATTAGGGCAAGAAAATACTGATTACTCAGAATCGATGCTGGAGGAAAAATTAGAAGCATTGAAGCAACTAGGCTTGAGTGAGAAAAACTGTAGTGTTATTCGCGACCTTGCACCAATGGTGCAGTGCGGAATATTTGTGAATAGAATGGAAGATTCTACAGATCCTCACGCTCAAGAAAGACTAGTAACGCCCCTCAGTAGTGTCATAAACAGCAACCCTACTCATGTTCGTATCCTGATGGCAGCTGAAGTAGACTTGGATGGGCCATTGGAAACGGGTGCGAAATCAGATTTTTTTACTAGTTCAAGCGATACGGTTGAACCAGATTCTGCTACTAACCCGAGCAACGCAATTGAGCCAAAAACATCAGCTCGGATTGAATTACTTAAGAATTTGGCATCTTGGCAATTAATTGGTGAGAAGAACGCCAAGGAAAGACTGGTTGCTGTGCAGAGTACAGGTTTATTAATAGAAATCGATCAACAGAGGATTGATAATGCTCAGTCAGATTATATTGAGTATCTAACCTCTGCACAGGCCATTTCGGAGATAATTAAACTCGATTCAAGAGGTATGCAGTTTAATCTGTCGGCCTTTTTGAACGTACGACCTGATTTACTCAAGAGCGGAATACTAGGCGCTCTCGCTGAATTTGAACAAGATGATTTAACAGAGAAACAACTATCTAAAATATTAAGATTTTTGTCTTCATTGCATCCAAAATTAGCACAAGTAAATACTGATGACTCAGAGTCGATGCTGGAGGAAAAATTAAAAGAAGTGAAGCAACTAGGCTTAAGTGAGAAAAACTATAGTGTTATCCATAAACTTGCACCAATGGTGCAGTGCGGGATATTTGTTAATAGAATTGAAGATCTTATAGATTCTAGAGTTCACAAAAGAGAAGTGACTCCTCTCTACTATAGTAGTGTCATCAACAGCAACCCCACTCATATTCGTATCCTGGCAGCAGCTGGAGCAGATTTTGATTGGACGTTGGAAGCGGGTGCGAAATCAGATTCTGTTGCTAGTTCGGACAATGCGGTTGAGCTAGAAAAATCAACTTCTTCACCATCTCCACAACGGACTCGATTTTCTCAAAACTTGCCAGCCGAGTTCTATTTAGAAATACAAAAATATTTAGGTGGGCGTGATCTATTAAATCTGCTTAGCAATTTTATTATTCCCACCCGGCTTATTACTGAACCGACCCCTCGTAGAGAACTGATCGATTCACCTGCTCTCAGATTACACCTGCTACTGCGAAAGGTGCCATCACAATATCAGTACGATTTAGCTAATTCAGATAACGATTTGCAGAAATTTATACTGGATCAGTTCAAGCGACTATGGGATTCCGGTCAATTCGAACAAGTCATAGAAAAACCAGCGCTTTTTAAACTACTGCGGCTTCTTGATAGGATCGAGCTCTTCAATTTTTTACAAGAATGTATTAAAAATAATCCTGACTTACAGAAAAAGCTCTTTGATTGGGTTGAGCGCTCTAAAACGAAAGAAGTGCAAAAGATTGCAGCGAATGCGCTAGAGCTTTTAGTAAAAGCAGGTATCCCTATGAGTAAGAAAGATTTCCAAGGAATCCGCGTACCAGGGGCAGATTTAAGTTATGGAGTATTTGATTCAACGCAGTTGCAAGGAGCAGATCTGACAGGAGTTAAGCTTCGCGCAACCGACTTACGCGAAGCAGATTTAAGCAGAGCACAGATGGCTGGGGTGCAATTTGGCGAATGGCCCTATCTGCAAGAAGATGGCATAGTGTTCTGCTGCGCCTTCTCCCCGGATGGAACAACCTGCGCAGTGGGCCTGGGTATGCAGCACCAGGATGAGCACCCGATCCATGTGTATAACACGTCAAGCTGGGAAAAAGTCCATACTTTGACAGGGCATCAACATTCTGTTCAAAGTGTAGCGTATTCGCCTGATGGCAGGCATATCGCCTCCTGTTGTGATGACCACACCTTGCGGCTATGGGATGTACAAAGCGGTAAGCTGCTCCACATCTGGAAAAACCACTCATATCGTTTTACGAAATTAGCGTTTTTACCCAACGGCACGCAGATTGTCACTGCAAATGGTAATGTGAAAGGAAGTGTGCGCCTGTTGGACGTGCAAACCGGAGAGATACTCCAGATCTTAAGACAATATAGAGGCCGCGCTGCTGATGTGGCGTGCTCGCCTGATGGCAATTACATCGTCTCCGGTGATGGTGGGGCAGATGGGGACGGGCATGTATGGTGGAGGCAGCCAGGAATAAACCAGTTCGTCCAAATTAAAATGTTTGCACTTTTCTCTCCTATGAGAAGCGTAACCTTTTCGCCCAATAGCAAACAACTTGCCTTCGGCTGTGATAACGGGATTTTGTATGTATGGGATATGCAACCTTATACTGAACCCCGCGCCTTAGGTCGAAATCAAGGAAGCATTAATAGCTTGTCGTATTCGCCCGATGGCACGCGAATCGCCACTGGTACGAATAAGGGAGCTGTGCAGCTGTGGGATGTGGAAAGCGGCAAGCCGCTTTACACATTCAAAGGAAGTGCATCGAACAATGTTCAGAGTGTAACGTTTTCGCCCGATGGAGCCCAAATCGCCGCTGGCAGTTGGAACTATACTATGCGGCTGTTGGAGGTACACAAAGAGAGGAAAAACTATAAAGTAAGAATCGGCATAGGGGGCAGCCTTCTGAGGCTGCACCCCTGCCACACCACCCGGCAT
>JASSUF010000051.1:0-15902 GCA_031963365.1 Mycoavidus cysteinexigens | reverse complement strand
ACTGCCATCTTGTTAATAGGCATTAACCACTCTCATAATTGTGGGTAATTGCAAGCTGCATTGCAGGGTTACGGGCATCGAATAAGTGCTTGCGCCGTACTTCGATGCGCTGCTGTTCTTTTTCAATTTCTACAGCGGTGGGTATTTGTGCCAAAGCGATATTGATAAAACCCGCTATGAATGGAATAGCGAAGACAAGCTTATCTAGCTTCATAGCCCCACTCCCATGCAGCAGTTTTTCTTACGAAATATCATGTAGGCAAAGTCTTCTCCCGCATATGGGTAGCTTCTTCCTGCACCCCATACCGCAGTGCTGCGCCCAAAAGGCTGACAGCATTTGCCATTGATTTTTTGTGTTTGGGGAATCGGATAGAGCATGTGATATTTATATTGCGTCTTATCCATTACCGGCTCTGGATACAGGCCACACAAACCATCTGCGCCAGCGGTTCCCCACATTAAAAATCCACGGTGTAACTTAGCGGTCATACGCTGCACTAATAAGGAGCTTGCTTGCACATGCGATACATGTGCCTGTACATGGCCGTTCAATGGATAAATACTGCCGTTACACCCTGCGCACCAGAACAACGCATTACTGCCAAATCCCGCTGTGGACAGCACACAATCGCCGGCACACGCGGCCTGGGCGATAGGATTGCCAAACAGAAAGGTTTCTGGGTTTAAAAGCATCGTTAGCTCATCATCATTCCAAGTCGGGTCTACTTCAGTGAGGTACGCAACATCAAAGGTGCCCGTCTCTAAGCACGGGTTATCTAAAATCACTTCGAGCCAATACAAAATGGGGTCGGTATACCAATGCACTTGATAGCTCGATTGTTTGGTATGGTCTTGTTGTACGCGTATTTCGCCTTCAGGTACTCTAATACCTGGATCGAGACTCACAGCCCCCTAACGACACAAAACAGTACGGCGTACGCGTTACATCCACCCGTCGCACAGGCTCCCAAAAACTCGTCTTAATGCCAATACGTATCGGATTGGCGCACGTGCACAGAAAACCGCCAGGGTTACCGGTGTCTTCTTGCTCCATGGATAAAAGTGGCATTCCGCCTAAAACCAGCGGAAACAAGCAACTCCAACAAATATCCGTTAAAGGATTTGCAAATTTGCCTTGGCAACGACCTGCCGCTTCACTTTGTGAAATCAACGCAAAGGCGAAGATGACAAAAGCAAACCATCGCTTCATCTCAACTCCTTAGCGGGTATCTCATCGAGCACTAATTGGTTGCCTTGTTGGCGAATAACGGACGGCGCTGCTCTAATGCCAAAACGCTTAGTAAGCGTGCCATGTTGGTCGTAATACACTTGGGTTTTCCACGCTTTAGTCATATCCAACCAAGAACCTGCAACCAAAATCGGTTTGACTTTGGTTCGATAGCGCACAATGATCTTGTGCACGGCTTCGCGCTGTTCAGGGTCTCGCCCATCAAAAAACACCAGACTTTTAGATAAGTGCATGACGTCAAGCGGATTGATTTTGGTACCTGCTGGAATCACGATCTGGCCGTTATCAGTCTTGAGCGCCTGGGTATACGTGACCGTAGGATCGATAATTCTTTGAGCATGCACAGTGGTTGTCGCCATGCCAGCAACTGGCGGCATTTCCGTAATACTGTGCATTGAACGGCGTATTGCTTGCTCTTGAAGTTTTTTGAGTTCACCGTTGCGTTCTTTTTCACGCAACTTTTTCATAATCAGCGTCAGTGCGCTTTCCTCGCCAATGGGGTAGATCGGCCCAATCGCGCCCAAGTGTTCTGCATAACTAATTGGAATAACTAAGGCAGCGAGGATAAATAAAAGGCACTTATAAAATCGCATACGCCTTCCCTAGCACCTGCGATTGCTTTACATTCCCCGTAATCGCATAACGCGAATCTAGGCTGTCAGGGTGTCGTGTTGCGACAAAGTACGTGTCTTTTTGAATCACACCCGCTTTAGCAGGTTCCAATGCAATACCTGATCGAGATCTCGGTTTGGCAAAACCAATATATTGATTATTGACCCAAAATATCGCTCCTACCCGATCCACGGCATCACCTGGCATTCCTACCACGCGCTTAATAAATACGGAACCAGCGATATAGTTCACGCCCCCTTGCCAGCGAAAAGCGATCAAATCCCCTTTTTGAAATGTGCTGCCTTTTCGGATGAGATACACCGTGCCCGGCAGGCTCTTACTTTGATTAATCGTGATGCCAAACCACGGTGACAGCGCCCAGCAAAGCGTACCTATCCCAAGAATGCTCATACAGAAGAGGTGAAAAAGACGCCGTTTCATTGCTGTACCTTTTTTCGTACCCAATCCGTATAGTCCGCCGGAGAACCTGCCAGCAGGGCCGATTTATTGACGAGCACGCAATGACATTCTTGGCTCAACGTATCGATTGCCCCAGATACCTTCTTGGCAAAATCCACGGTCAGCACCTGCATCGCTGCACGCTGTTCTTCGGTGGCGTGGCCGCCGCCCTGTGTGATTTTGTTTAAGAGACGCTGTTGATCTTCAACGACCAGCTTTTGCAAATCGACTGTGGCAATTCGAGGAGGAAGATTGCGATAGAACACATACCCACCAAATATAATTGCCAATAGCGTAATCAAGGCCCAGAAGCACGCTGTTAATAGTTCTTTATGCACGGTAAACTTTTCTTCATTCAGCAACTTGTCCCCTCCTTTTTAGAATCGTCGTTAGCGTCTCCATCGTGGAATAGCCTTGTTTGAGTAAGGCTTCACACTCGTTAAAATCTGTGGGATTGGTTGAAGCCATTAGAAGCGAAAAAGGATCAGGGATATGACGTGCAACCGCCTCACCGTGCGGAGAGGAAATCAGCATTTCCGAGAAGCGCCCATGCTCTGCACGCAGTGATAGCAACATACGCTTAGCCGATGGAGAGAAACTCGCTTTGCTTTCTTTAATGAGTTTTTCTAAGCTCTTGGGGTCTTGCCGTAAATAGATTTTCCAATCGGAGTTGTTATAAATAGCCTCTGTTGCGCTATTAATAAAAGCATCCTGGATACCTTGGGTGCCAATGCCCAACATGCCGTTGTATTTTCGATAGCGCCGCGCGGCTTCTTCCAAACTCTCTGTCGCTTCTTTCTCTGGACCAAGGAGTTGCGCCGCCTCATCAAGCAGCAGCGCTTTTTTAACATCGCGTGAGAAATACATTTCGTTCGCGATGCGCGATAGCAGGATAAACAGCACGACTCGGCGTAGATCGGCCACTGGCTTCAGTTCTTCTAACTCCAAGCCGACCATATCCCCGTCTAATCGAAGTGTGGCTGGGCCATTCACATAACTGCCAAAAACCCCTTCAATCGTAAAAGGTTGAAGCTGTTTAGCTAATTCATGGGCCACCCGCTCAGGACGGCCTTTTTCATCTTTAATGGATTGCAGATAATCCCGAATCAGCGTGGGATTCGATTCAGGCCCGTAGTCCTTCCACACTGCCGTGATGGCTTCGGTAATTAACGACGATTGAAATTCGGTCAACGGCGTATTGGGTGAAGCCATTCGGCTAATCACAGGCCGCAGCATGCGCATTTCAGATTTAAAATCTAGTTCGCTATCCGTACCCACCCAACTAAAAGGGTTAATGCAAATCTTCGTATCGGGCGCAAATTCGAGGAAGGTTCCGCCTTGTAGAGAAATGATATTGCGGTACGAGCGACCTACATCAATCACCCATACGCGTGCGCCAATACCCCTGTAGGACGCAATAATTTCATTCATCATGACGGACTTACCCGAGCCAGGCACCCCCGTAATGAAAACGTTGTAGTTGCCGCCTTGCTGTTTATTGCTATAAAAATCCAAGAACGTCGCTGACCCGCGTCGGCCAAAGAGCATCATCACGGGATCGCCTGCTCCCTGCCATTCTCCGATGACGGGTGCCATATCGACCGCGTTCACCGTGGTTTTAGTACTCATCAGGCGGAATTTTTGTAAGTCTTCTCTGGCCTCACTGGTAAATGTCATTGGCAAACTGGCATACAGTGCGGCCAGATGCAGCATTTTTAGGGGGAAGATCGTAAAAAGGGCGTTTTTCCAGATATTGAGCGCCGTTTGGCTGGCGCGATTGATGGTCTTTTTCGGGGAGAACAACAGCAGCGTGTGATAGATCTCACACATGTTGCCGCCGTTGCCCAATTGGTGCATCACAATGTCCCAGTCCTGGGACTGCATTGCCAACTCCGGCTGCAGAAACGCCATTTTGGAGTTCGCGTTTTGCTTGGCGCGTGCGCTTTTAATTTGCGCTTTGGTATCAACGGTATTGGGGTCGAGCGTAAAAGCGCCCCCGCACACCAAAAAGGGACATGGATAATGCAAGTTATCGTTAAAAAATGCGCCGATAATATCGGCCATCTCCCACAATTCTTTTTTCTGGGGATACTGCAAAATTCCAAAGCTGCGCGCGGCTATGCGGGTATCGGGGTCACCCGCTTTTTCAGGCGGCAAACCCCACCGTATTTCGTTGGATGTAACCCGCACATGCTGACCAAACGCGGTCATTTGATCCTTTAGCGGCTTCCCCGCATCGTATTGCAGCGTAGGGAATGGCTCCGCACTAAACATGCTCTCAGGATTGAGAAGCGGCCACACAAACTGTATCAATCGCTCCGCATCCATTGGCACAGCGGGTAGGCTGGCTGTGCGTAAGGCTGCGTGCAATGTTTCCCGCAGGCCCATCATCTCCTCAATCAGCTTCGCGTCTTGGCTCGAGCCGGTCTTGGTAATGGAAAATAGCAAGCGAATTTGCTTGACCATAAAATTGCTACCCGACCATAAAGGCTGACCGGGTGCGCTTTTTAGATAGGTAATACGGCGTTGCGCCAATTCCTTAAAAAAAGGAGAGGTTTTTTGTTGATCGAGCGCAATATCGCGCAAATCAAGATAGGACTGAAAAGCATCATCGAGGATAGGCGAGCCAAATAAGCACCACTGAATTCCATAGTACGGAGGAATAGGGGTAAAAAGCGTACTGAGCCGAGTGCTCATCTCTTCGTCGGCACCCGTTTGAGGCAGCACCTCGAAGCAAAAAGACACGGAATTATCGTTATAAAAAAGTCCCGTTTCCTCGCTATATTGGTCATACCGCAAAATACTATGCAGACCATCTTGCGCAACAAAAGCGTTTGCTTGGTTTACATACGCAGGCTTTTTGCCCATATCGGGCATATCACCTAACACCGCCTCATCCCAAAACCGTTGTGTCGCTGCTTTAATTTTTTGAGGGGCAGTTTTAAATACTTCTCCAAGGCTTTGTAGTGCTTCCATCACGAGCCACCCATCACTTGGGCAGGCGTGCGCATGCCGTTAAAGAGCTGTGCGGCTTGATTAGCACTAGGACGATCTTGGCGCACCCCTACTACTTCATTGCCGTTTTGTGTTTGAATAGGAAATACAGAATGGGGGTTGCTCGTTGTATTGCGTGCGGCTACTTGGGCAGGCGCATGTACTGCGCGATACGCTTTCTGTATGCGCTGCTGATAATGCTCCATACGCCACTGTCCCGCATCGACAAGCAAATACACATAGCTTTGGTCATGCAGGTCTTTATCGCTATCTTCCCAAGGAGCAAACCACACCCGCAAAATACGCGGCGTACTGCGTATAGGCATACCGCTAGAAATGGGAGCGGTAATCACACCCTTTTTAATGGGTGCTGCTTGCGTTAGGTTGGATTTCTCTTGTTTTTTATTGACGCGTTGCCCAGGCAAATTTTTGTGCAGCGCGTTGGCATAAATACCGCTCATGGATTCGCATAACACCCCATCTGGGGCCTTGCACGCAAACGAAGCTTTGGCGTCATAGCCTGACATGCTGGTACACCCTACAAGCGGCATCGCCGTGACCAAAAACCACGTTAATCCATGTACGGCCTTTTTCATTGCGCCGCTCCCTTATTGAGCCATTGCTCAATTTGTTCTGCGGAGGCAAAGCCAAGCCAAACACGGCCATCAGTGGCAATTAACGTTGGTGTGCCTGCTATACCTAGGCTGGCGCCGAGCGTGACGTTTTCATTGATCGGATTTTTACACGCTTCTAAAGGCGGCTTTTTACCAGTCAGCATGAATGCATTCCACGCTGCAGCCTTATCAGGTGCACACCAAATGCGGATGGCGGTAGTTTTGGCTTCGGGGTGGAGCGATTCGAGGGGATATAAAAATAGGTAGATCGTTACGTTATCTAGACGTGCCAACTCCCCTTCTAATTTCTTGCAATACTGGCAATCTGGATCGCTAAAAACCGCAAAGGTACGGCTTCCATCTCCTTTGACTATCTTGATTGCGTTTTCTAAATCGTGCGCTGGAAAGGCGATTTTCTGCACTTCGCGTTGGCGCTCTGCGGTCAGGTCTTTTTGTTCTTGCATATCGAACATGTGACCAAAGATAAAATAGCGTCCGCTCTTATCGGTATAGGCAATATTGCTCCCCATCGAAATTTCATATACGCCAGGTATCACAGAGGCGCGCACCGCCTTAAAGGCCGTGTTGGGATACTTAGCCTGCAATTGCTCGATAAGCGGCGTACGTTGTGCACACGCTGTCATAAATATGGTGCTGAGTAATGCTAGGGTAATGGCACGTTTAATCATCTTCTTTTTCTCTTCTGCGCTCTAAGCCAGCGCGCTTTAGCAAACCTGGATAGGCTTTTTTCATATTGGCAGAACCTTTGTAGACCGCACCTTTGGTAATCAAAATCTCCACCGTGCGCCCACCATCCGTTTCAATAACCGGAAATAGCTTGTCTGCCGCTTTGAGGTAGTACTGCGCCAGCATATTGGCTGCACTGCCTACTCCCTCACCGCCGACTGCCTGCGCCATCTTTTGAGAATCGGATATTTGCGTAACGCCGCCCCCACCTGCGGTCGTAATGGACGCCGATTGCTGAAAGGCTTTGCCAATCCCAGACAGCGCGCCAGCAAACAATGCATTGGCGAGCAATTGGCCCTGTTTAGTCACCAAACGCCCCCGCACACCGGCTTTACCGTCTTCGCCAATCACCTGCCCTTTAACGTCCATTTCGGCCACTTCATCATTAATAATGCAGGTAAGCGAATCGGTACGGCCCATCATTCGTTCAGAGGACAACTCTCCCCATGCTGCTGCGACGAAACGGCAATCCTTAATATCCAATTGATGCTTATTGGCGAGGCTCGCCGCATCCAACACATGAAAAGCCACCGGCAAAGGATTGCTTTGCGCCTGCCCACCTGTAGGTGCATCCACGCCGTTGAGCATTGCGACACGCACAAAAGAACCTGCGGGGATAAAGTCGATAGTTTCTTGTTTGATCTCTAAGGCGCTATCGCTCGTTTTTTGAGTTTTTGATGCAAAATTTCCACTTTCGCTGTTTTCATCACTTTCTTCAGATAAAGAAGATCCTTCTCCATCATTAAACGTGATCATTTCTAGTTCACGTGTTGGCGGTTCAATACTTTGCGTAATCGGTGTATTTAGTAAGACGGTTGAAGGTCCTGAGGGGCTAGGTGGCACTGGAATCGGCAGCACAGGCTCACCTAGTCCTGCCATATCGGGCGGTAATGGTGGGTTTGGCAAAATGATGGAAGGAGAGGAAAATGGTTTTTCCTCCAGATAGGACGAACCCTTTTTTTCCGCTCTAATGGCATCTATTTTTTTAGATAGCTCTGCGCTATTTTCTTTTTGCGATTTCAATTGGTCGCGTATTTCCTGTACCAAATTTTCTGTGGCTTTACCACGAGCGGATTCTTGGGAGCGCCAGGCTTCTTTATCTTCAATCGTGCCAGGCATGGGCAATGTCACCGTTTTTGGTGTTTCTCGCACCGCCTTGGGACCGTCATCAAATAAAAACATCCCCGCCATCACCACGACACCCATCCCGCCCACTACGCTACCGACAATCAAGCGTTGGCGTTTTTTGGTTTGTTCATTGGGATTATTCGTCATCATGGCGCTCGCGCACAATAAACACCGGCGTGGAGTCTCCTGGCCCCAACGTGTGATACTCAACCGCCACAGCCTGTACACCAGGGCGGTATAGTTCCTGTTCAACCAAGGTCATATCCGAAGGAGAAATATTGGTGAGTTGGTATTTCTCTCCGACTAATGCGTGTGTGATGTAACGTGTCATCAAAACAAGATGACTCTCTTTCCAGAGCGGCACCGCTTTATTAATTGGCGTGCTGTCTACTTGGTTCTGGTCTGTTTCATCGGCCATCACCAGCATTAAATCTTTAATAAGGCGTTGATATGCAAGGGCGCGATTATTTCGGTTTGACGAAAATGAAGACTTCGCAATTGGTGGGCGTAAAATAATTTCTTCACCAGCAATAGTGCGCGGCAGCAGAATTAGTTTGTAAGTCACCCCTTTATTGTCAGACACAAAAAGCGTCACGGTACCTGGATGTGGCGTATCGCTTGTCAGTGCAAAATACATGGCGCCACGTACCTCGTCTTTCACCACCGTAATCACCCCTTTACGAGAGGGTACGACATGCGTAATACGGCGGCCTTCAATCGCTAAACGGTTTTGCTCATGCGCTGAAATCGTGGCTTGCTGATGCTGCTGGTCGGCGTATTTAATCACCTGCGATGCGTGGGCCTTAAGACTGAACACCATCATACAAAGCACTATCCCTTTTGATGATTTCTTCAATCTTGAGTACATAAAGCCGCCCTGAAAGGGTTACGATAAATTGAACAAGGTATTCCTTATCTCGCTCGGAGGTCAGTTTGTCTGCGATAAAGGTTTTGAGTTTGCCGCTCACGCGGACTTGCATTGTCGATGCGCTCACTTCCTCTTTATGTGGCATCCAAATGGTCGTGATATGGTCACGCTTAATATGCTGTGCAGCGGTATCGAGCGCCGTTTGTAAGGTGGGATGCCCATCGGGGTGGGTCATCTTCAGGATCACACCGTTGTTATATTCGACCGCCTCCGGGGTGACCGTGAGCACCTTATCGAGTACATAGTTCGCCATGTCTAATAGGTACTCGCGGCTAGCGTAATGGGCGCCGATCTCATACGGGCGTTTAATTTCGGGCGGCACAATGCGCGTGGTGTTCCGTATGACCACAAAACCCAACAGCAGAAAATGAATGAAAAGCACGGCCAACAAGCCCATATTCATCATTCGATGAAAACGCACTTGGACTTTTAACGTGTCTCGTTCGTTTTGCGCGATATGAGGAGACATCGATAGGTAACCCCGTTAGCCATTGAGCTCACGTAGATGCGAATGCGGCAAGGCTTTGGTGCCAACCGATCCCGTGAGCCAATACAAAAGGTGCATCATCATCCCCGGATGCTTGCCGGCTTTGAGCTTGCTGTAAGAAAAAGCAAGCAGCACCCCGACACACAACCCCGATAACGGAAAACCTAATAACATGCCTCCTATCATCCCAATAAAGCCAATTGCCGCTACATCCAGCTCCCAAAACAAAAACTTGCTCGGATCATCTAAACGGCGCGGGATGTAGTGAGATAGATCGGATTGAGACATGGCCCCTCGCCTTCTAAAGAATTGCAGTAAAGCTTTTATTGATAAAGCCAATCATCAAATTAATGCCAATAGCAAGGCCTGCTGCGCCTAAAAAGTAGGCCCAATCTTTTTTTATGGCTGTAAATAAAGAACCAAATAGCAGACAGATCAGTGCGGCGAGTTTCCCTCCATGCCCTTTGAGAATACGTTCAATCCCATTAGAAGCATCTGCTAAAGCTTCCCCATCACTGGCAAAGACCTGCTGGCACAGCAAAACCAAGCCGCACATCACAACCACACACAACAGCACCCTAATCCACTGGCGCACGAGACTCTCTATAGGAGTGGTTTGCGCCACATTCATTTATTCGCCACTCCTTTATGTGTTTTATCTTGCGCTTTTACAAGCAACTGAGCAGATTGCCACTCTACAGATGAGGTTGATACTGCAATATGCTTCATAGAGCGCTCTGGACATTCCAGGCTTTGGCAGAAAACAAATGCGCTATCGTTTGGCATACCAAATTGCACTACTTTTGGAAGAAATGGCATGACATACGGGGCATCTAGAATGTGAGCTTGCGTAGAAGAACTGCCACACAACAAAGCCAGTGCCAGTATGAAAAAAACACCATGACGATTGGTTCGCAAAATAATTACTCCCCCTCTCCACTGACATTACCAATCCAACGCCGTACTACATCATTCACTAGAAATAGCGCTACGCAATCAACAGGGCGCATTCTTCATCAAATAAGCATTTCTCCATCGCTTTGAAAAAGCATTTAAATGCATGTTTCACGTTCATAGCGTGCGTACTTCAACGTTAATCTGAAGAATAAATAGGCCGAGCCATTCCAATCGTTTTCATGAAAGCCGTTTTGAGGTGCTGCGACTCACATGAAGTCATAGCAATAAAGACGCGCAAATAAGGCCTACTCAACACTAAAAATAAGACCCAATCTGGCTAAAAAGTACGCATCAAGGAGAAAAAATGCCTGTACCACCTATGCGCGTTGATACAACGCCATCCACCTACTTTCCCAAAAATAACCAATATGCCGTGGAATCCGCTCGCAAAGCTACTTCCAAACTATTGACGCAGTTTGAAACATTTTTAGAAGGCCTCGTCAAACACCAAGTAAAACAAGGACATTTTAAAAAACGATATGAAATTCCTGGATATGCACTGTCTACATACCGTGTAGTAAACGGCGCACGATATGAAGGAGTACATGCCCTGTACAGCAATAAAACAGAAAAAACTCATGCAGTTGAAGCACTTAGTGAAGCCATGCGGCTACTCACCGATTTATACGAATCCATACCATCTGACTACTTTCAAACATGGCAAGCTACCATAAAAAAATTGGATGTCTTGATATTAGATAAGCAGGTATATGCGCTGGTAGATGAATATCTAGATACTTTGCCACTGGGCACGCGTCAAACGCTAAAAAAAGAAGCAAAAAAGAATATGGAGATTTGCCACCAAGCTTTGTGTAAGCTAAGTGACTCCAATCACTCAGATATACACAGTAATAATCGGCAATTTGAACCATTGACTAGATTATTAACCTATGAGGGAATTCATAGCATCTATGAAGGTATGCATAGTGTCTATACCGACCCAGAAAAAAGAGAAAAAATAGTAGAAGCACTTCGTGGTGTTACAAACGTGCTTGCAGATATGTATGAAATGATTCCAGCACACTGCATCGACACCTGGCAGGCCACATTGAAAAAGCTGGACAACTTAGCACTTGATAACAGTATCCATACGTTTGCTCAGGAATATATTTACACTTTCCCGAGTGAAGCCTATGGCTTTTTGAACAATAAAATCGAAGTCAGTTTGGTTGCCTGCAAGCAGGCTTTGGAGGATTTAAAAGAAGCACAGCGCGTAACACCCAGTCCGCTTTTTGGTTTTTTTAGTAATTTGTTATCAATAGGGTTACGCTTTTTTGAACGCGTGAGTCATCTCTTGCAGCCGTTGGTGGATAAGCAGACAAACATGGGAGGTGATGTGCCTGGCGTTGCAACGGCTGCTTAAGGCCGGGCGGCATCGATGTCCCACACACGCCTACAGATTTAATTACTATGGCCACTGGCTTTACCCAAGAAAAAATTGTTGCTTTAGCTAAACGCTTTAATATTTCACTAGAACCTAAAGCTCAGTAAAGTTATTTAGGTTAAAACCGCATATCTCCCTGCATGCCTTCGCTTGGCAAGCAGGGATTTTTTTGCTTATAGTAAAATTTTGCTTTATTAAGTGCCTCAAAAATGACCGTTTTTAAGATGCATAGAGATAAACAAGCTTAGTTTATTGTCTTTCAAGGTAGCCCCCTCATAAAGCTTTATCACGTTCTCCAATGAGCTCTACATTTCTCGCAGACACCGTATTTAAGAGCTTCTGAATACTGTATACACTCGTAGCATATTTTTAACCTTTCCCCAATATCTTCCAAAATTTCACCAGAGTTGCAGTCTATACCTTGAGACATTCTTATAGTTTTTTCTATAAATGAAATGGTTTTTTCTTTTCCAATCGATTCAAAAAACTTCTCTTCTTCAAGAAGAATAAATACCTCGCGCAATAAGTAGCTGGCACTATGATTTGACATTTGAAACCTGTGTGAAAGTTTAGGAATGGACGTCTTAAAAACTTAGATTCTAATCATCTAAAAATGTGTTGTCCCCTTTAATTTTATTTCTTTAGCAGCTTTTTTCCTAAATTGGACATTTTAGGTAGATGATAAATAGATGGCCGTTTAGGATTGCAAATTTAATTTACGTCCAATATGTGGTTGTAAGCCAAAATTCTCGAAATTTTCCAAAGCCTCTTTAAGTCAGTATTCCTCCAGAATTATTTCTGGCTAACATTGCCTCAAGATCAATTGGATGATAGTTATCCAGAAAGGCATAATGCCACAGAAAATGAATATGCTGCCATGCAACCGGATATATTTTTGGAGTAACGCTATCACCTTTTCGTCGCTGGCAGCTTTATGCCTGTCCAGCAGCATTGATAGCATAATGGAGTTGTAAGTAATCACCACGTTGGCAATTAACCTACCACACTGATTGCTAATTTCCACGTCCAAATCGGTTCTGCCGATCAATTGTTTTCTGCAGCTAACTTGGGTAATAAACGATCGCAACTGGTGATAAGCCTCGATCCGAGGCTTGGAACGATGCACGTCGCGTTGCAACTGAAGGTTAAGCATATAGCGCAATGTGTAAATACTGCGGATTAGTTTGCCGAACTCGAATATGGCTTTGCGTCATTTCCTTAAGCCATAGTGTAGCGATGATCTGATCAATATTGGCTTTCTCGTAAATAATCATGGAGCTATCGATCTGACCCACCGGCTGAATCAAAAACTTTTCGTAGTCTGCAGAATTGCAACCACAGTACAGATATTTTAGTTGCGCCTGCAAGTTATTAAAGCGGGATGCCAATTTTATGCTAAACCAGTACAGAATAGCGAAGTTGGCTTTGTTGATGGTGTGTATATCACCAGTAATTTGATTGATCAATATGAGCATTAAAGCGCTGAAGCACTATTTACATCAAAAGCCAAAAGAAGAGCTCATTGATGAGATTGCAGATCTTTTCTATAAATTCAAGATAGTACGGGATTTTTATCACGGGAAGTCGGGTACAAATGAAAACGGAAAAATGCTTGAAAAGTACAAATTTCTTATTACCAATGAATTTTTTCCGGCACGTGGTCATGGCAAAGCGAATCTATCCATTGCCAAAAAAGCCGTGTCTGATTTTAGGAAAATATCACCATCAAAAACGGCATGGATTGATCTCATGCTGCACTACGTGGAAATTGGCGTCAGATTTACCAAGGAATATGGCGATATGGATGCACCTTTTTACGATAGTATGGAAGGCATGTACGACAAAGTCTTAAAACTTTTACTCCAGGAAGGGGCGCAACAGGAGTTTAAGCAACGTTGCCGCAGGATAGTGGCTGATACAGAGGATATTAGCTGGGGGTTTCATGATGCCTTAGCCGATATGTACCAAGCGACTTTTGAGCAAAACTGAGGATAGATTAAAACGATATGGAAAAAATAGGACGCAATGACCTATGTTCTTGTGGCAGTGGCAAGAAATACAAACAATGTTGCCTAGATAATAAGGCGCTCGCGGCTACCGAGGTAGCGGATCATGTATGGCGCCGATTACGCTCTGTCACAGAATCTCTACCCATGGAATTCTTAAAATTTTCTCAAACCTATTTCTCGTATCCAGCGATACAGGAAGCCTGGGATGAGTTTACTCAGGGCCGAGGGAAAGATTTCACATCGGATACCCCGCATATGAGTGTTTTTATGCCTTGGTTTTATTATGACTGGTGCTGTGAACACAATAACATGGATTCGCCTGATGAACACCATACCATAACTCTTGCGCAAGCCTACCTGAAAAAGAAGCGGCAATATCTAGACCCTTTGACTGTGAAATATATAGAACAATGTTGTGCTTCGCCCATGAGTTTCTTTGATATTGTTTCGGTTCAGCCTAATCATGGCATGGTAATGCGCGACATTTTTACAGGCGAGTTGGTAGAGGTGATTGAACGTTCCGGTTCGAAGTATTTACAACCAGACGACATTTTGTGTGCAAAAGTCGTGCGAATTGACTCTATCCATATCATAGAGGCCAGCGCACCCGTTGTCTTTCCGCCTATCGAAAAGGCGTCTATTCTGGTGCTGCGTAAATTCATCCAGAGCCTGTGTCACCCGCATACGTCTTTAATGGCAACCCATCTCAAAGCGTATGAATTTGAAATTCTTGGCCTCTATTACACCATCGCTGAGCGCTTGCTTAATCCCGTCATGCCAGAGTTACGTAATACGGATGGCGATGTTGTTATGCATCACACTATCGTGTATGACATCGATTCACCGAATCAAGTTTTCGATGCGCTAAAACATCTTTGCATTGCTGCGAGTGCAGAAGAATTGCTGGAAGATGCCTTATTTGATAGTTCTGGAGAGCTTGATGAAATCGAGTTTTCTTGGCAGAAAAAAGGCAACAAAATACACAAAGATTGGACCAATACGGTACTTGGACATATCAAGATTGCGAAAGAAAAACTGACCGTTAAAGTTAACTCAGAAAAACGCGCAAAAAAATTACGGTCGCTAATAAGCAAATTGTTAGTAGGCAAGGCCAGCTACAGAAGCACCGTCTTTGAATCGCCCAATGCTTCTCTAGAAAAAGCACAGAGAAATAAAACAACAGAAGCAACGCTCAAGCAAATAGACGATTTCAATGCATTACCTGAAATTCAAGCCATGCGCGATGAAAGGTTACGTGCGCATTATCGTGATTGGAGCAAACATAAAATACCTGCACTTGATAACAAGACACCGCTGCAAGCGATGAAAACACAAGATGGCAGGGAAATGGTCAGAGCACTCCTAGCACAATTGGAGCGCCAGCTAAAGAATATGCATCCGCCAGCAGATGCTTCTATCATGGACGAGCTGCGTGCATCATTGCGCTTGGAAAAATATTTGTTGCCATAGTTGTAATGTTGATGGTCATGTGATTCATTCAGGGCGATTGCACAAAACCAAAAGCCATAAAATGGAAGTACGGTCTAGACTCACTTTGACCAATTTTTTCTATCTGAGCCTGTAACCAAAATCAGAGATTCATGGGAAATTCCGAGGGGTTGGGCTTACAATCACTAACTGGAGATTATATTTGGCAGCAAAGTGAAAGTTTGAACGGGGAAAATTCAGGCCACTCAGACCGTTTTCACAGGCTTAGCGTACTTTGTAATCCGTCTCGTGAGGTGACTCCCATTAAACGCCCCCTGAAAAACGCTCAGCATATTGGTCTAGCAAATTCCGTATCATTTTCTGGTATTGCATATGATGCTTGTTTGCTATTTGCCTAAAAAAATCAACGCTTTTCTTACTCAAGGAAAGTGTTACTTTAACCGCTTCTTCTTTTAAAACAAGCTCTGCAGGCGCAGGCAAAAAGTCAGGAGTTATCACTAATTTTCCAAGTGGTTCATTTTGGTAGATGGGTTTGCGTTTGCTCATAAATTTTTCTCCCTTGCCTCCAATAGCCCGCTCCTATAATGCGGATAACCTTACCTCGATAAGTAAAACGGACAGTCATAATCTTTTCGTCAACCATGCCAAAACAGTAATAGCGCCTCTCTGTCTGGCTATGTTCCAAATCTTCAGCAATCACACGATGATGATCTAAAAAGCAAGCTGAGCATCATAGAAAGAAACGCCATGCTTTTGCAGATTCAGCGTTGCTTTCTGGTCGCTCCACTCAAACGAAAATTCTTTTGCTTTCATTCAAAAAATTATACGATATAAATCGGCATAGGGGGCAGCCTTCTGAGGCTGCACCCCTGCCACACCACCCGG
>JASSUF010000050.1:0-16099 GCA_031963365.1 Mycoavidus cysteinexigens | reverse complement strand
ACAGATTCACGCCCAGCTCGCCCAGGTGATGAATCAGAAATTTCGCCGTGCCAGCATCCGCTACCCCGACATGGGGGTTGTCATGCGCATATACTAAAAAAGCGCTGGGCCAGACACTCGATACTTTGCATTGCTGAAATGTCTCCAAGGTTTTGGTAAACAGCAGGTCCACCAGCTTGTTCTTTTCTTGGATAACTGTGGATAGATGGGGTGGGCATGCTGCATTTTCGGCAGGTTCGGCCAAGGTGGGCGGGATAGCAGCAGAAAGAGGAGAGGAAGGATGGGCAATAGAGGACAGCGTCTTGCCGGCCTGAGCGGCGGCGGCGTGATATTTGCCCAGCGAATCAGCCAGAGCAGAGACTGAGAGACGGTTTAACCAAGCCGCTGTATCAGGATGGCCCCAGGTTTGTGCCTTGTGATAACTCGCTTGCGCTTTGTCAGCTTTGCCTAACTTCTCCAGGAGTTGCGCCCGCTCAAAATAAACCTCAGCAATACGTTGCCGCAAAATTTCGGCTTCAGCTGTCTGGGGTGTGCGAGCTTGACTTAAGGCACTTTTTGCCTCTGCCAAGGGAAGTACGCCTTGCGTATCCGCAATATATCTAAAGCTTGCTTTCGATTGACTATATAAGGCTAAAGCCCATTCAGGATGCTGTAACTCTTCATGCATCCGCGCTTGATCTAAATAGCTTCGCGCCATCACTTGCGCTTGCCTGATTAGCAATGTTTGAGAAACGGGCTGACTCAGCATTATCAAAGGTTCCTTATATCTTATTCAACACAAATCCAATCCCTACGTGTCACGCATCGGAAGGCTTAATGTGATGTATTTCTTATAATTGATGGCTTAGTCTCGCCCGCAAAGTGATTAGCCAGCCATTCATAATCAAATGGCCCACAAGCCAAGCGCAGTGGCATAATTTACATCTAAGATTGCAGAATTGTAAGATTCAACGCGAACAGAGTTATAGGGGGTAACTCCCTGAATATTGCGGCATAAGTGCAGATGTAATCTGTTTACGCAATACTTCCTGCTGCGACGCTGCAGACCGCTCCTCGCGCTCGCTCTGGATATGTTTTCTTATATTTCTTTTTGATAAGCTCGCCGGTACCGTCAGTTATTCTTGTACGATCAAGCCAAAGTTACTTTTAAGCATGCCGAAAAGGCACGCCAGCGGGTTCTATCTTTATCGGAGCTAAAAAGTGCTTTTAGTCAAGCGCATACCTCTCAAACTCCAGAAGATGAATCCTTGCGCCAGCGTATCGCTGAGGTTTATGTTAATCCCTCCAGCACACCCACCTTGCGATGGTTATTCCAATTCATAGAAGGCATTGCGTTGGTGCGTGTCTTTGAGATGAGGTGATTCCACCCTCAAGTAAATTCCGTCGCCCCTCTCTGCTTTAATAGCTTAAGATTTATCTCACTTAAACCTTTTACCCCTTCTATTAATGCCCCTCTCGCGGTTAGGAAATCATGTCCCGTACTCCAGCAAAAAATTTCCTTATATTCTTCGCCCTCTTTTTCCACTTTCCACTGCCGAATGGTTTTATCCGCACCGCCTATTGCTAGATATTGATCGCCTGAAATCTCTTTCCAATCTAAGCTTGTTACTAAAGCATAATCTTGAATCACTTTCAGACATTCGCCCGTCTCGACATCCCACAATCGAACTGTAAAGTCGGAGCCACCTGAAGCCAGCAAATCGCCTTTGGGCGAATACACTAAGCTCATAACAAATCCAGTATGGCCAGTCAAAGTAAGGAGTTCAGCACCTGTTTTAGTATCCCAAAGATGTACCGTAGGATCCTCAAACTCAAAGCCGCCAACCGAGGCTAGCAAGTTGCCTTTGGGCGAATAGGCTATGGTTATAGGGGGCTCTTCTATATTGCCATTTAAAATATGAAGTTCAACGCCCGTTTTGATATCCCTCAGTCGCACTGTCCCGTCATCACTGCAAGAGGCAAGTTGATCTCCTTGCGGCGAATATGCCACTGCATTAACATCCACCCCCTTCTCATGACCGCTTAAGACCTTAAGCTCAGTGCCCGTACTGATATCCCACAGTCGCACTGTTCCATCCTCACCACACGAAGCAAGTTGACCCCCTTGAGGCGAATACTTAACGCTATAAACACGACCTGTATGACCGCTCAAGGCTTTAAGCTTAGTGCCCGTTTTGACATCCCACAGTTGCACTGTTCCGCCCTCACCACACGCAGCAAGTTGATTCCCTTGCGGCGAATAAGTAGCGCGAAAAACAATATCCGTATGACCTTGAAGGTCCTGAAGCTTAGCGCCCGTTTTAGTATCCCACAATTGCACCGTTCCAACCGCACTGCATGAGGCAAGCTGATCTCCTTGCGGCGAATACATCACACTCCTAACTAGACCTTCTGCATGCTCGCTGAAGATGTTACGCTCAGTGCCGTTTTTGATATCCGACAAACGCATTGTCTTACCGGCACCACCAAAGGCAAGCTGATTTCCTCGTGGACTATACGCGACGCTCAAAACTAGATTCTCATGACCACCAAAAGTGTTCAGACATGCGCGCTCTTTGACATCCCACAACTGCGCTTTGCCATCGAAACCACCTGAGACAAGCAAAAGGTCCCCTTGCGGTGAATACACTACCTTATTTACCCCCTCCTGCTCTAAGTCTAAGGTGTGCAGTTCAGCACCCGTTTCGACATCCCATAAGCACACTTTCCCTTTATCATCGCACGAGGCATGCTGGTCTCCTTGTAACGAATATGCCAAGCCTATGATCGCACTGTCGTGACCTTCCAGAATATGAAGTTCAACGCCCGTTTTAACATCCCACAGTCGCACAGTCTGGCAGTCGCCTGAAGCAAGCTGATCATTTTTCGGATGGCATGCAACGCTAAAAATTGCACTCTCATGGCCGATTAAGGTTTTAAGCTCGTCGCCCGTTTTGACATCCCACAAACGCACCGTATGGTCCATGCCGCCCGCAATAAGCTGATCTCCTTGCGGATTAAACGTAAGGGCAGTACACCAACCCGCATCAAAACTAAAGGTGTGCAACGTGGCCCCCGTTTCAACATCCCACAATCGAACTGTTTCGTCTGCACTACCTGAGGCAAGCTGGGTACCTTCGGGATTGAATGTAATGCTATACATATCGTCCCTTTCGTCTATTTCGTCCGTATAGCCAATTAAAGTCTGAATTTTTTCCCAATTTGAAGTCTGATAAATACTGATTTTGCCGTTCATCAAACCTGTGGCAAATCTGTTCCCATCTGGTGAGTATGTGGCAGATAACATACCACTCTCCTCTTGAAGAGATGGCCATTCACCAAACTGCACCCCTGCCATCTGGGTTTCACTTAAATTCGCCTGTCGCAACCAACTCCTATCCAGTTTGGCTACTGTTAAATCCGCTTTTTGCAACTGCGCTGAATCGAACATGCCATAACTCAGATCCGCTCCTGGAATTCGGATTCCCTTCAAATCTGCTCTGGTAAGCTGTATTCCTGCTCTGACCAAAGCCGTGATCGCATTCGCCGCTCCTCTTTCAAACTGAACACCACCCTCTCCTTTAGATTGCTCAAGCACACTCAGAAGATGGTTTTTTAATTTCGGCTCTTGCCGCACACGCTCTGCTAAAAATTGCAATACAGCCGGATCATTCACAATATCTAGTCTATTGAGCCAAGAAGTTAGCCCCATCTTGTTATGAACATCGAACTCTTCCCACAGCGCTCGTGCTACAAAATAATCTTGTAGCGTTTTGTGGATAAACCGATGTTGATCTCCTTGGCTGATAAGCGGGGCGTTTAAGCGCATTAACACGGTCATCGCATTCTCGTCGCCTAATAGCCGCTTACGCCAATCATGACTTACTTCAATAGTAGGCTCTTCCCAGGGATCATCTGATTTAGCTGAATAAGTAACGGTTACTTCACCCACTCTGTACATTTCAAGCGCTAATTTTTTACTAAAACCAACTCCTCGCTCAGTAAATCCTTTACGTTCCAAACTCCTAAACTCTCTGACCTCCTCTGGGTTTAGCTGAATCTGCGATAAACGTTGTTGTGAGCGATTAAACCAACTCTTCACAAACTGCTCATAAAGCGCAATTCTGGTAAAGCGTTGGCCTCTTGCTTGAAGTACCTCACTCAACTCAGGCAACTCGCTTAAGCTTATTTTGAGCAAAAATGGATTGCCCACTAGCTCTTTTAAGTCAGATTGCTTTAGTGCTTTTTTATACTGTTCCGCGCTCCAAGACCCCTCTGGATGCGCTTTCTTATATTGATCTACATACCGTTCTATGGTTTCTTCTGAAAAAGTAGCCAGCTGATATTCCTGCAATGCGCTGCGCTCACCGGATGGATGAAATTTGTAGTAATAATTTGATCCTAAATACTCTGGCCGGCTGCTGATAATAATTTTGGTGTCTTGCCAGCGCTCTAAACAATTATCTTTATAAAAATTCCGTTGACGATCTTTAATTTCATCAAATCCATCTAGAATCAATATAAATCGATGCTTGCTCTGTAACGCTTTAATGTGCTCTTTTGAAAATCCTTGCGTTTCAAAAAATGCTTCAACCAGATTTCGATTGGATTCTGGCAAGCTCGATAATTGGATAAACACAGGGATTGGACTATCATCCGTTGCACTCGCTTGCATATAGGCATCCCATAAGCCAACTGCGAGGTGACGGTTAAAAGTGGATTTACCTGAACCTGCTTCGCCCAACAGCAGCAATACTTTTTTATCCGACTGCAAAAACTCCTGAAATTTGCTCTCTAAATCAAAGCGGATTGAATCGTAAAGCGACATGCCTTCAAGCGAAACATAATTAGCCAGTGCATCTTTAATCTCTCTATCTTGCTGCAACCCCTCTAAATAGGTAGTTCTTAATCTCTGAATATTTTCGTGCAAGTTACCTAGTAAGTTTTTAACCAGCGCATCTACCCCCGTTTGGACTTGGGTCAGATTCCGTGATTGATCTGATAACCGTGTGCCAAGTTGTTCCATGGTTGGGGCAAGCTGGCTATACCATGTCATCCGCATCTGCTCGAAAATACCGTCTACTAACTTGCTAAACTCAAGCCCATCAAGCGTCGAATCACTCTGTAACCGAGAAATACAATCGCTGTATCCCTGCCAGAACTTATTCAGAAACATTTGAGCTTCGTCACTGTCCGCTAATAACCGCTCGATCAGCTTGAATAGAACCCAGTGCCGACCTTGATTCGGATAAACCTCTCGTCCTGCTCCAGCAGGCGTCTCAAAACGCGGTATATCCTCGAGCCGAACGGTGGTCGCTGAAATAAAATTTGACAAGCATCCATCGTAGCTATTCCGGGTTAACGATACTGGGATAATGCCGTGCTTATCTCCAAGTTCTTCTGCTCGGATCTGCAAAAAAGCCATTTCCGTCAATACATGATGGAACCCTGCTTTATATTTCTCACCTTGTGAAAATATTTCGATTGCCTCACGTATCGCTGAGCTACCCTTTGAGTCCCCATCTCGAATGTAGATTTCCCGCCCCTCTAGATAAGCCTTTTTCAGAGTTTGATAAAAATCTTCAAAGTGCGGCCACTTTAGGTAGCTTCCCAATACTTCAGAACAACACACCACGACCTTATCGACTCGCTTCACATCACCACACAATGGATAAGGTAACAGACACAGCTGATTGGTTAATATATCTTCTAGCCTACCGTCCTTTTTAGGATAACCCGAGACACTTGAATAAGGCTGCCCCATGGGCGTTTGGTCTGAATACAGAATGACTTGAGTTTGAGATAGCTTATCGATTAAATATTTAGACGTAGAAGCTTCAGCCTTTCCATGCGCCGGATTGTCGTGCGCGTACACTAAAAACATACTGGGTTTATTGGCTAGTTTTAGGGAGCCTAGCGTTGAGAGCGCTTTTTCAAACAGATAATCCACCTGCGCGCTTTTTTTTGAGATAGACAAATCAATTTGACTTTGTAATGGCATGACGCCAAGTTTTGAATTCACTACATGCTCAACGGACTCTTTTGTTCGATCAGACTCATTAATACTCCTCTGAACCGTACTCCCGCATTTCTCTAACTCTAAAACCGAGTCATACTGAATGCTTATTTGATTGAACAACACCAGTACCTCAGGCTGCTCTATGTCCAAGTAACCCGCGTATTCCAAGGCGTTTTTATAATTATCAGCAGCGTTTAGTCTGTCACCACACTCGCGCAGAAAGTTACCGTAATAAAAATAGCTCGTTGCAAGCTGCTCTCTCGTTTTACTTAATTCAGATTTATTATAGGTACGTTGTAGTAAGTCTTTTGTTTTACGAATTCCGACTTCAAAGCATTCCTTTGCTTTATCCAAATCACCACGCTTTTCGTGACTATTAGCTTCTTGTTGAAGTTTACGAGCTGCTTGCAACCCAGAAATTGAGGCTGATGACGTGTTAATCATCCTACTACCAATAAACCCCGTGAGCGCATTCAACATTTTCTTACCTTTTATTAATTGTTAGAACTTGATGGATAAAGGACGCCACCCAGACCATTTAAAATCATCTCAACACAGGCCGTGTCATAGCTCACTATCCGGTCAGGGCGACTATTCAAACGCTTATCTATTTTTAAGGATTTTTGAAGGGGATGTAGCGGAATGTCGGCTATAAAAACCCCCAATAAATTTGGACCTTACTAGTCCAAATTTATTGGGGGTTTTTATATGTGCGATTCACATAAACTTTCGCCTGGCAACGCCTAGAAAATTGACCTTGCAGCTGCCGAGCATTTGCCAGGCGAACGAGAAATAACAAGAGGCAAAAAGGCTCTCATTGCCGATGGCGCTCGGTAGGTTAGATAGAGATCACTTAGGGCTCCCCTTGATGAACTCTAAAACCTTTTTTCTAGTGGATTGATGAGGGGAAGATGATCGGTTGACTGATGCCTCGGCAGGAAACACCTCTGTCTGTATGCCTCGATTCGTCTTAGAAGACCCCCATTGCGTTTGACTGATAGAAGGAACAACCAGTACTTCCTCCTCATTTTGTGCGCCCGGCCGCTCGACTTGGTCTATCGTGCTTAGGTAAGGAGTGAAAGGAATACCTGCGGCCTGCTGGGCTTGTTGAACCGCTTGCCTGAATTCGGTTTCCTGCTCCGGATTCCCAAAGGGAACGGTTTGCAGACTTTGAGCGGTATGAAAATACAGGGTGCTGTCCTGTATATAGAAAGGCGCACTCTGATCAAAGCGTTGTTTCAGTAAGTATCCTTCATAGATCAATTTTATGTTCTGCTTATCCAGCGTTGGCAATAAGCGATAAAACGTCGAGCGGTGTTTGCCTAACGCATCAGCAGCGCTGCGCCTCACGTACTCGTTCTCGTTCTCGTTTTTCAGCAGAGCGATCAAGGCCAGCAAGGCCGAATCCGGTAACGAAGACTGCTGGCTTAACGCATCAGCAGCGCTGCTCCTCACGCGCCGGTTCTCGTACTTCAGCAGCGCGATCAAGGCCAGCACGGTCGACTCCGATAAAGCAGATCGATGTTCGAATGCCGTTGCAACCGCTCCTTTTGTTTGCTTTGATGTCGTCTTCTGAAGGCACTGGAGCAATACGTGCTCGGGAAACGTCGGCTGATACGCGAGTGTGGATTTTTCTCTCTGGTCAATTTCCAATTGCAGCCATTGCGCCAAACCTTGCTCCAGCCGGTCTCGAATTTCGGGCGGCAGCCCAACGCCAGGCGCATGAGACGCTTCATGCAAGCAGTTCATGATGAGGCGTTGATGATGCGCACCAAGCAAGTCACGCGGTTCGGCTTCGAGAAAAATAAAGAACCGATGCAGGGCTTCTCCGCGCAGCAGACCCGCAACAAACCACCACAGAATCTCATAGCGTGGGTTGTATTTGTATTGACAAACAAATGCTTCGGGTGTCGCTTTCGTCCACTTCTTGGTGTCGGTAGATAGCAGGGCGATCTCCTTCCCCGCTTCCCAATGCGCAACAAAATGCTTGGCCGCAAAGAACTCCTGAAACGTCAAATGCATGAAGTGGTAGCTGCGTTGGCTTTCCTTGGCATCATCGGTATGCAGGAACGAGAGTTTTTTGAGGTTCGCTTCTAACGTAAATGGGAGATTTACTCCTTGTGCCTCAAGCTGCTCAATCAGCGCATGCAGGTCACGATGATGGAATTCAATTTGATTACGCTGCAATCTCTGAAAAGCTAAGGTACTCAGAAAATTGTGCTCGGCTTTCACCAATCTCTCGATACGGGATGGCTTTTCAAGCGCATTAACATGGCTCGCGGTTAAGAGTTCCCCCTCTTCCCGTTTACCCAAACGCAGCATATCCTTGCGCCATAATTTATTCATCATGGCTTGATATAAAGCGGTAACGGTCATCGCGCCGGGCGCCTCTTTTTGCATGCGCTTGATTTCATCCCAGCTGTAACAGAGCGCGTCTAACTGGATGGGCACATTGACCAGTCCTTGGATAAAGGTGTTGGCTTGGATGAATTGCTTCATCTCTTTAGCGTCCGAAGCGGTCATCATGTCCCGATGGTCGATATACACGGTGACGTTTTTCGGGCTAAAGCCCACCGTCTCCAACTCCAAATCCATCGCTTTGGCCTGTTTCAAATCCACATAAGGCCGAGAGGTAATCAGCACCGCAGGCTGATTGAGCAGCTTGGTGAGAAACCCGGACATCGGTTCGTGCTCTGCCCATTCCTGGGCAACCTCATCCCAGCCATCGAGCACAAAAAGGGTTCTCTCTTTGGCCGGCCCGTTGATATGTACTTCGAGCGCCTTTGCTAAAGCCTGACCCTTGGGGTGACTCTGAAAATAAGTTTCATGAAACAAGGTGGCCAGATCACAGTGTGATTTACCTTTTAGCGTGCGCAGCGGAACCCACAGCAGCCAGTCAAAGCGATCCCGCCATTGTCCTTTCTGGGTGTACTCGTAGACGATCTTTTTGGATAAAGTCGTTTTTCCCACGCCAGCCCGGCCTCGAATCAGAATCCGTTGTGGGGTCATGGTCTTGCCATCGCTTAACGCTCGGGGATCAAACAGTTTTTCGAGGGGCACTAATTTCTGTTTATTGGAATCGATCGCCTCGAAACTCGGTAAGCGATGAAAGTGGTTTTGCGCGGCTTCTTCTTTAGGCTGGTTTTCTTTTGCCTCTTTAGACTGGTTCTCTTCCCCCTCTTTCGGTTTCTCCTCTTCCTTGCGCGCTTTGTTGTGTTCCACTATCGCTAGATTGATATAGCAGTGTTTCATCGAGAGCGGCGGACCGGATAGCCGCTGAATCGCTAGCCGATCCAGCGAGGCATAGTGAGTTAAGGCCGCTCGCAGTTCGTGCGCATCGACTTGCACCCGCAGCGCTTGCAGCGTGTCCCGCACGTTCTGGGAGATTTTCCCCCATACGCGTACATACTCAGCCGCCTTAGGCACCGAGGCTTCGCTGTTTAAGCGCTTAATCAAATCGCTATACGCGGTCCAAAATGTGCGCAGCAGCGCTTCCGCACTATTTTGCGCCAGCAATCGCTCCAACAGCTTAAAGAAAACCAGATGGCGCCCTTGCTGTTGGTACACGGCCTGACCGCTCGCCTGCTGCGAGGCAAAGCGTGGCATATCTTCAATGCGCACTGTAGTGGCTTTGACAAAATCCTGAACGCAGAGTTCATAGCCATTGGCACATAACGAGACGGGAATAATGCCGTGCTGATCCAGATAGTCGGTGCGGATTTTTAAAAAAGCCATTTCCGTCAAGACATGATGAAAATCCGCTTTTTGGGAATACGTATTTACCACCCTCCGTATTTCGGCTTCTGCCTGCGCGGGGTTTTGCTGAGCCAGCCCGTAGGCTTTTTTCAAGTCGTCGCAGTAGGCTTGATAGTGTTTTCCTGCTTCTCCCCATTGCAGATAGTGCCCTAAGACTTGCGAACCACAGACAATCACTTTATCGACTGGTTGGATCCCGCCTATGGCGGTGGGCAATAAACACAGCTGGCTGGTGAGAATATCATCCACTCTGGCCGCGTCTTCTCGCGTGTTTAACGCAGTTGGTACTTGCAACCCCTTTGGCCGTTGATCGGAATACAGATTGACGCCTAGCTTAACCAGGTGATCAATCAGAAATTTCGACGTGCCTGCATCCGCCATGCCGTAATGTGGGTTGTCATGGGCATAGACTAAAAAAGCGCTAGGCCATACGCTCGATAAATCCAGACTCTGAAACGTCTCTAGTATTTCTATAAACAACTGGTTCACCAGGTCATTCTTTTCCTGGATGCCTTCGAATATACGTGGCGAGAGTGCTGCGTTCTGGGCAGGTTCAGCCAATGTGGATGGGATATCGGCGGGAATGGGAGAGGAAGGGCTGACGGCGGAGGGTGGTGCAGAAGCATGCAAGGTCTCGCTGGTCTGCGCGCCGACGATGGACTTGTTCGTCAGCGCAGCCGGGTGCAGCGCTGCATAGGCCGATAGACTGCTCGGCTGAGCAGCTACACCGGTATGGCCCCACTTTTGCGCCTTGCTATAGCTGGCTTGCGCTTTATCGAGTTTTCCCAATTTCTCCAGAAATTCCGCGCGCTCGGCATACACTTGCGCGATACGCTGTCGTAAATCCTCATCTTCGGCTGTATGCGGTGTACTAGCCTGACGCAAAGCGCTTTTTGCATCTGATAACTGAACAAGTTGGCGTGCATCTATGGCATGTTTAAAAGTCACTTTAGCTTGATCATACGAGGCTAAAGCCATCTCGAACTGTTGCATTTCCTTATGCAGACGTGCTTGATCTAGATAGCTTTGTGCTTGCACCTGCAACTGTTTGCTTATTAGTGCTTTGGACACAGAACTTCCTAACATGATGAGATATCCATTCTTGATCAGTGCTAATAATCGGTGGCCTAATCTTCGATCAGGGTATTAGGCTAATATCTGATTTATTAAGATTATTAGTAAAATATGTATTATAAGATATACGTAAAGCCCCTGGAAAGAATTAGCTTAGAAGTTAGATATGTCCGTTCGTTACTAGCACCTCACTAAAATGCTCTAAAAAAATCCCCAATAAATTTGGATTAGTAAGGTCCAAATTTATTGGGGGGTTTTATAGTATTTTTGGATATCTATAGAGCTGTTTTTCTATAGACTTCTTTCGAAACCGAGTAGCCAATATGGTAGGTTGGTGGTGAGGTATGAACCCCATACGCGCTAACTTAAGCCAAAAGATAGCCTGTTCATGGAAAAAATCCCCTTTTTTCGCTTAACTTTTTGTACAGTTTAGCGACAATATGCTCTGGTCTTTGGCTTAAGTTAGCGCGTATGGGTACGAACCCAAACATGATGACCGCTGGCCTTTTAAAACCTGTATATGCAGGATTACAAGTCGGTGGTATGCATGTTGGGGTTCCTTCGTCACCACCAACCTACCGTTCATTGTAGGTTGGTGGTGAGGTACGAACCCCAACATGATGACCGCTGGCCTTTTAAAACCTGTATATGCAGGATTACAGGTCGGTGGCGCGCATGTTGGGGTTCCTTCGTCACCACCAACCTACCACTCGGTTTAAAAAGAAGTCTTATCCATCAATTCGCCGCTTTCTGCACCAAAAATTGCGTCAAAAGCCCAACAGGCCTACCTGTTGCGCCTTTTTCTTTACCGCCCTTCCAAGCTGTACCTGCAATATCGAGATGCGCCCAAGGATAGGCTTTGGTAAAGCGCGCTAGGAAACAAGCTGCCGTTACGCTTCCGGCTGGGCGTCCGCCAATATTCGCCATGTCAGCGAAATTGGATTTCAATTGCTCTTGGTACTCTTCATCCAATGGCATGCGCCAAACGGAATCAGCTGCTTCTTGTCCAGCCAAAATAAGCGCTTGCGCCAAGTCGTTATCTTCCTCTCTAGCGAACAAGCCACTGTGATGATTCCCCAGTGCAATGACGCATGCACCTGTAAGCGTGGCGATATCAATAACGGCTGCGGGCTTTAAGCGCTCTACATACGTTAAGGCATCACACAAGATAAGGCGCCCTTCTGCATCGGTGTTGAGTACTTCAATCGTTTGCCCTGACATACTTTTAACAATATCGCCAGGTTTGCTTGCTTTGCTGCTAGGCATATTTTCGCAAGTGGGAATAACACCAATCACATTGAGCTTAAGCTTCATGCGTGCAACTGCGCGTAAGGTGCCGAGTACGGAGGCTGCTCCGCACATGTCGTACTTCATTTCATCCATCGCCTCACCTGGCTTGAGTGAAATGCCGCCAGAATCAAAGGTAATTCCTTTGCCTACCAGCACGATGGGAGCGTCTTTTTCTGCTGCGCCGATATGACGAATAACAATAAATTTAGGAGGTTCAACAGACCCTTTTGCCACCGACAGAAAAGAGCCCATCCTAAGCGCTTCAATTTGCTTTTGGCTAAGCACTTCCAGTTTTAAGTCAAATTCCGAAGCCAATTCCTTGGCCGCCTCGGCTAGATAAGTCGGTGTACATACATTGCCAGGAAGGTTGGCGAGATCGCGTGCAAAACGTATTCCTTCTGCTTCTGCCATACTTTGCTCTACCGCTTGCTGCGCTATTTTGGCAAAGGAAGTCTTAAGCGCTGCTGCATTTTCATCTAATGCTAAAGTAACTTTTGCTGGAAGATGAAAAGCTGGCTCTGGTTGGCTTTTCATCTGATTAAATTGATAAGCCTGTGCAAAAGCGCTTTTCACTACAGCACGCACTGCCTGTGCCATTTTTGTTTTGGTCACATCATCTTTTGCCTCTACGCTTGGTGAGGTAAAAGCAGGCAAAGCCCAGAGTACATCGTCAATTTGCGTTGCAAATAAGGTTTTCCACGCAGCACTTGCTGCTTTAGCATGCGCAGTAGCGCTATAGGTCTCTTTAGCCCCACAACCGACCAGCAAAACACGTTTAGCAGAGATATCAGAAACACTATGCAACATTAAAGTAGTTTGAAGCGCACCGCTAAAATCACCTTCTTCAATTAAGCGAGTAATCAACCCTTGTGTGCGGTGATCTACATAGGCTGCAGCACCAAAAAGAGGTTCTTGCAAGGCTTTTGTAGCCCCTTTCACAGAGGCTTTTTTTGCAACCGTACTAGCCATTTCCTTTGCAGCATTGCCAGATGCCTTTGAAAACACCCCTACTACTAAACAATCATGCACACTCGCTTTACTTGCAGTTTTAGCTTCACTTAACCCTGTAGAAGCCTGGCTCCAATCATGCACTTTTATGCTAAATTCCATTCCTTTTTACCCCTTGCCAAGAGCCTGAAAAACAAAAGCGTAATTATCCGCGATTTTTAGATCGTACTTGTGCTGCAAAATGCATAATTTACCTCTTTCAGGTCGTTTCTTGCTTATTTTTAAGCACATCTGCGCCCTCATACCTGTCTATTTATGATTTTTGAACGTTCACTGCAGCGCGAGCTCGCTTATACCGCAAGTGCAGTATTTCTTGTACTAGCCACCGCCCTGCTCGCGAGCATGATGATTCGCATTGTAGGATTAGCTGCTTCAGGCGATATAGACCCGCGCGACATGCTGATGATGATTGGCCTAGTCATGACCGGCTATTGCGCTGTGATGCTGACGGTTACCCTTTTTGTATCCGTTTTAGTCGTCCTGACCCGTTGGTTTCGAGACTCTGAAATGGTGGTGTGGATGTCTGCAGGGGTGAGCTTGGCTGATTTTATTCGGCCTATCCTGCTCTTTTGCGCCCCGCTTATCGTATTGATTGCCTTCTTTTCTTTTGTAGGATGGCCATGGTCGCATCAAAAAACCATGCAATTACGCGAACGCTTTGCGCAGCGCGATGAGATTGCATTAATTTCCCCGGGACAATTCCGCGAATCCCCTTCCAATCACTATGTCTTTTTTATAGAAAGCCTCTCTGCCAATGCCACTCGCGTGCGCAATGTTTTTGTCGCCAATACGCAAAAACAAAAAGTGAGCGTGGTCGTTTCCAGCCAAGGCCAAATAGAAACACAGCCGGATGGAGAACGTTTCGTTATCCTCGAAAATGGCCGCCGCTATGATGGCTCGCCCGGACAACCCGACTACCGCATTATGGAATTTGAGCGCTATGGCTTACGTATAGAAAACCCTCAACGCGCAACAGCACCACTGACCACTAGCTTATCTACGCTGGATCTCATTAAAAATCCAACCGTTATAAACTTAGCGGAACTTGCCTGGAGAGCAGGCCTACCGCTAGCCGCTCTTAATTTGATACTTCTCGCCATTCCTCTGGCTTACCAAAACCCGTATCGTGGGCGCGTTTTAAATTTAATTATGGCCGTACTAATCTATCTCACCTACTCCAATATGCTCAATGTGGTGCAAGCTTGGATTGAACAAAAAAAACTTTCTTTCGGTGTGGGAGTGTGGGCACTACACGCTGTTGTAGCTCTAGGAACTACCTTCTTCTTTATCTTACGCACGCAACACCAAAGCTTTAGCACCCTGCTTAAAACTTACTTATTAGGTAGGCGCGCCACTTGGAATAACCCCAGTAAGGAGCACTAATCCATGCTTCTCTATGAACGCTATCTAGCCCGACAAATATACCAAGCGTTTGCTTTCGTACTCCTTGCTTTTACAGGGCTCTTTTTTTTCTTCGACCTCCTCAATGAACTAGATTCAGTAGGACGCGGAAACTATCGACTCGTCTACGCACTCATACGAGTGGGCCTACACATCCCCTCTCGCTTTTATGAAATAACCCCCATCGCCGCGCTCATCAGCGCTATTTACGTCTTTGCTACGCTAGCAGCAAATTCTGAATATACGATTTTCCGCGTCTCCAGCTTATCCATTGGACAAGCACTACGCACCTTAATGAAAATCGGCCTGCCTATCGTTGCCATGATCTTTTTTATAGGAGAGATGGTCGCCCCCTATGCAGACCAACTCTCCGAGCGCATAAAACTCGACGCACTAGGTTCAGCGGTATCCTCCAACTTCCGATCTGGCGTATGGGTCAAAGACACCTTGGAGCTTGAAAAACAAGAAACACTGAGCGCACCCACACAAAAACCCTCCACGCGCCGTTCTCCTTCATCCACTAAACCCACATCGCAATCCATCATGCGCTTTGTGAACGTAGGCGAACTCAAACCGGATGGCAGCATAGAACGCGTACGCATCTATGAATTTGACTCCACCTTTCGGCTTATCAACCTTCATCTAGCCGAAAGCGGACTCTTTGCCCCCCCAGACCACTGGCAACTCAGAAACGTCACCAGCACCCACCTGGCCGACATAACCGACCCCGTTATCAAAACCTCTACATCAGCAACCAGTAAAGCCGCACGAGATACCCTGGCACAAACCTATCAATCCAAGCAAATTAAGCGATCAGAATACCTACTACGCTCCCAAATCACCCCAGAAATTCTGTCGGTCTTGCTAGTAGCGCCAGAACAAATGTCTATACAAAACCTGTTTTCCTATATCCACCACCTAAAAGAAAACCACCAAGACACCCAACGCTACGACATCGCGCTATGGCGTAAATTTGCTTACCCCTTTGCCATCTTCGTCATGCTCACCCTCTCCCTCCCCTTTGCCTATCTACATACCCGGGCAGGAGTAGTAGGCATCAAAGTCTTCGGCGGCATCATGCTAGGCATGAGCTTCCAATTAGTAAACACCCTGTTCTCCCACATAGGCACCCTCAAAACCTGGCCTGCCCCCCTAGTAACCGCCATGCCTGGCTTACTCTACCTCGCATTGGGAATTGCGGCTTTGCGTTGGGTTGATAGACATTAGATCAAAATCAAACCAGCAAAAGCAGCCAAAGCGCCCTAACAGGGCAAAATTTCCCCTTCCAACACAAAATAATTCACTTATTTCATAAAAATAAAGCAATACGACTTCCAATCTCCTAAATTTCCCATTACAATCTCGCGCTTTCGCTGGAACGGGTCGTTAGCTCAGTTGGTAGAGCACTGGACTTTTAATCCATTGGTCGTAGGTTCGAATCCTACACGACCCACCATTCATATTGCACAGCAATACCCAGTTTTACAAAAAACCCGAGTAGCCATAAGGCTCTTCGGGTTTTTTTATGGGTGCGCCCAGCATGGGCGCAATCTTGGAGGTGCAAGTCCTCCC
>JASSUF010000049.1:0-16352 GCA_031963365.1 Mycoavidus cysteinexigens | reverse complement strand
GAAAAGCAAAGAACGGTAGGTTGGTGGTGACGAAGGAACCCCAACATGCATACCACCCACTTTTAATCTTTGCGCTCAGCCTATCAACAACTCGCCGTTCTACAATATGCGTAACATCAATAGGTTACATGCAAAAAAATGCTGCAAAAAAAGCACTGTGGTTCATACATAAACCAGCAGTGCTTATTGTAGAAGAGCCAGCCGTATATCCGGCTGGCTCCTTGTATTTTGTTTCGCTTGCACGAGCTGTTTTTCGCCCGCTTAAAGCGAATGGGGTTCGTTCCTTATCCCCGGCCCAGAGGGGCTAAACTAAAACAGACGCAATACCCACTGCAACACGTTCAATATTGCTAGTATTGAGTGCTGCAATACAAATACGCCCTGTGCGTACCGCATAAAATCCAAATGCTTCGCGCAGACGATCTACTTGTTCAGCACTTAGCCCAGAATAAGAAAACATCCCACACTGACGTCGTACAAAATCAAAATCGTGCGATACGCCAAGTTGCTTGAGAGCATCCACCAGCGCGTGGCGCATGCTGTGAATGCGTTCGCGCATTTCGGTGAGCTCTTCTTCCCAGAGCGTGCGCAAAGCAGGTGTGGTCAATATGCGGGAGACTAATGCAGCACCGTGCGTAGGTGGGTTGGAGTAGTTGCTACGGATGACTTGTTTAACCTGCGAGAGCACACGTGCAGCTTCATCTGGGCTATTCGTTACAATAGACAATGCTCCAACGCGCTCACCGTACAGTGAAAAGGTTTTGGAGAAGGAGTTGGCTACCCATGTAGGCAGGCCTGCTTCAGCGCATAGGCGTATGGCTTGGGCATCGGTATCGAGATCTGCACTAAAACCCTGATAGGCCATATCTAAGAAGGGGACCAGTTGGCGTGCTTGCAAAGTACTGATAATGCGCAGCCATTGTTCTTTGCTCAGATCTACGCCGGTGGGGTTATGGCAGCAGGCATGTAACAATACTAAGGTGCCAGGGGCATAGCTTTCAAAGGCGCGAATAAGTCCTTCGATATCGACGCAATGGTTTTTAGCATCATAATAAGGGTAGTCTATTACTTCAAAGCCTACCGCTTCAAAAATAGCACGATGGTTTTCCCAGCTTGGCGTGCTAATCGCTACGCGTGGTTTGGTGGAAGCAGCGCTAGTGGCAGGGAGTGCAGAGTAAAACATGCGCTTAAAGAAATCAGCTCCGACTCTTAATGCGCCGGTTCCACCCAGCGTTTGTACCGTGGTAATGCAACCGTTTTGACGAGGGCGCGAATGTTCTCCAAAAACAAGCGCTTGCACCGCTTGCGTGTACGCTTGCGTGCCTTGGATAGGGAGATATCCACGTGGCAGCGCTGCTTGCACCTGTTCTAGCTCAGCTTGCTGCACAGCTTTTAATATAGGAAGGCGCCCTTGCTCATTCGTATAGACTCCGATACCTAAATTCACTTTGCCTGTGCGCGTATCTGCTTGAAAAGCCTCATTCAGGCCTAGAATAGGGTCGCCAGGCGCTAGTTCGAGATCGGTGAAAAAAGAGTGGGAAGTCATGGTGGGCTCTAAAGACAGAAGGTAAATAAAAAAGGAAACTGCATTTTCAGGTAAAGGGTCTCTAAAATTGCAGGTTTTGATTAGGGCGTGTCCTCACCCTTTGGAGCAATTGAGGGCAAGCCCTATGAGGCCATTGGAAATGCCGAGGCAGTTCTCAAAAAAACGTGATTTTAGAGCTTAATGTACAGTGGTGTGAAAAGCAGGTGCATATAAACCACAATCTAGAGCGTTATCCTAATCAAGTTGAAGCCACTATGCGTCGAAAAGCAGTGAAGCAATCCGATAACCAAACCCGTCAAGAGCCCGCTGCAAGCGCATATGGGCCGGCCGAAGATGATTTGCCTCCTTCCCAACACAGCGGTTTGGAGGGAGAGGCTAAGCAAGATGAAAGCCGATTTGTCCGTTTTCCCGATTCACCCTATGAACTCTACCAACTCTATGAGCCTGCCGGCGACCAGCCTACCGCTATTGCGCAGCTAGTGGAGGGCGTGCAAGAAGGTTTGTCTTTTCAAACGCTGCTTGGGGTAACGGGTTCAGGCAAAACCTATACGATGGCCAATGTAATTGCCCGTCTGGGTCGACCGGCCATTGTATTTGCGCCAAATAAAACGCTCGCGGCCCAGCTGTATTCTGAATTTAGGGAATTTTTTCCGCGCAACGCAGTGGAGTATTTTGTATCGTATTACGATTACTATCAACCCGAAGCCTATGTTCCTCAGCGTGATGTGTTTATTGAGAAAGATTCCTCGATCAATGAACATATTGAGCAAATGCGTCTCTCAGCGACAAAGAGCTTGCTCGAGCGACGCGATGTGGTGATTGTAGCCACAGTTTCTGCTATTTACGGGATAGGAAATCCAAACGAATACCACCGCATGATTTTAACGATGCGGGTGGGCGACAAACTACCGCATCGTGAAGTCATCGCGCAGCTTATTACTATGCAATACACCCGCAACGATATGGATTTCCAGCGCAGAACCTTTCGAGTGCGTGGGGAAACTATTGATGTTTTTCCTGCTGAACATGCTCAGCGCGCAGTACGTATTGAGCTTTTTGACGATGAAATCGATGCGCTGTATTTATTTGACCCACTGACCGGGCGAGTAGAGCACAGCCTTACCCGCTTTACGGTATACCCTTCCTCACATTACGTAACTCCGCGCGATACGGTTTTAAGGGCGATAGATGCCGTTAAAGAAGAATTGCGCGAACGCCTGGAATACTTCCACGCAGACGGTAAACTGGTTGAAGCACAGCGCTTAGAACAACGCACACGTTTTGATCTGGAAATGCTCCAAGAGCTTGGATTTTGCAAAGGGATTGAAAATTATTCTCGCCATTTGTCCGGCGCCCTTCCTGGAGAGCCGCCTCCTACGCTAATAGACTATTTACCTGCTGATGCATTGATGTGTCTGGATGAATCCCATGTACTGATTGGGCAGCTCAATGGGATGTATAACGGAGATCGCGCGCGTAAAGAAAATCTGGTCAATTACGGCTTTCGCCTGCCCTGTGCATTAGATAATCGACCTTTAAAATTCTCTGAATTTGAGCAGAAGGTGCGTCAAGTCATTTTTGTCTCTGCTACACCCGCTGCGTATGAGCAAGGTATAACCAGTCAAGTTGTCGAGCAGGTGGTGCGTCCGACTGGGTTGGTGGATCCTGAAATTGAAGTTCGTCCCGCGCGCACCCAAGTTGATGATGTATTGAATGAAATTCATAAACGCGTCGAAGTAGGGGAGCGGGTACTCATTACCGTGCTGACCAAACGCATGGCTGAGCAACTTACTGAATTTCTTGCCGAAAGTGGGGTGAAAGTACGCTATGTGCACAGTGATATTGATACCGTAGAGCGTGTAGAGATTATTCGAGATTTGCGTTTAGGCGCATTTGATGTATTAGTAGGTATTAATTTGCTGCGCGAAGGGTTAGATATCCCAGAAGTGTCTTTAGTGGCTATTTTCGATGCGGATAAGGAAGGTTTTTTGCGCGCAGAGCGCTCTTTAATTCAAACGATTGGTCGTGCTGCTCGTAATGTTAATGGGCGAGCGATTTTGTATGCGGATAAGCAAACAGACTCGATGAAGCGAGCCATAGCTGAGACGAACCGTCGCCGAGCTAAACAGCAAGCGCATAATCTAGAGCATGGCATTACGCCAACAGGTGTGGTTAAGCGGATTAAAGATATTATCGATGGCGTATACAATGTTCAGGATGCGCGTACCCAATATAAAGCAGATCAGATACGGGCAGCAGATCAAGCGCATTTTGAATCCATGAATGAAAAGCAGCTCGCCAAAGCGCTCAAACAGCTTGAAAAACAAATGGCGGATCATTCGAAAAACTTAGAATTTGAAAAAGCAGCACAAGTACGTGACCAACTCACTGCGCTAAAAGCGCGCATTTTTGGCGCTAGCGTGGAGGGCGTGACGGATGAAAATTATCGGGATTGATCCCGGTTTACGTGCGACGGGCTTTGGAGTCATCCAATGTGTGGGCCGACAGACACATTATCTAGCTAGCGGGGTGATTAAAACTTCCGCGCACCAGTGTCTGGCTGAGCGCTTGAAAGTGATTTTTACTAGTCTCGCGACCTTAATCGAGCAGTATCAACCTGATGAAGCAGCGATCGAAAAAGTATTTGTCAATGTTAACCCTCAATCCACTTTGCTTTTAGGCCAAGCCCGCGGAGCTGCGCTCTGCGGGCTGGTTGCTGGTGGGCTTTCTGTGCATGAATATACGGCCCTACAACTTAAAAAGGCCGTGGTTGGCTACGGACATGCCAGCAAAATACAGGTACAAGAAATGGTAGCGCGACTTTTGCATCTCGATGGACTGCCAGGAAGCGATGCTGCAGATGCTTTGGCGGTGGCGCTATGCCATACCCATACAAAAGCAGGTGTCGGAATCGGGCTGTAAGAATCCGTTCAAAAGCATGCCAGAAACCAAACTTCTCTCTGAGAGTACGTATTTTGCAACAAGATTTCTGTTTTTAAGCGCTTCGCTTCTCACAGTGCTTCTATGCTTGCTGTATGGCGAGTTGTTTTTTGTCTTTGTGAGCCCTTTTGGGAGACTCTAAACAGGTTCTTAAAAATGGGCATAGCTTTTTTAACTTAGTGAAGAAAAAATGAATCCAGCCCAAGGAAAGCGCAAAGCGCACGCGCAATACGGAAGTACTAGGGTGCGTCCATGGATTGCACACTACACTACACGGATCTATACACAGTGTATGAGTACACTGCTGGCTTTTACCGTGATGCTTGGCCCAGCTACGCCGGTATTGGCCAAGGAACCTATTTTTACCTTACCTGCTAAGTCATCTACCCCTCCCTCTACCTCTTCACCGGCGCAAGCCAGTGAAAAAAAGCAGACAAAAAAATCTGCTGTGGCACAGAAAAAGAAAGGGGGCGCTAAAAAGAAAAAAGCGCGTAAATCTGGCAGAAAAATAGCCAAGGCAGCGCGGGTACACCGGCCTGTTATGCATGCGCGCGCAAAAGGGGTAGAAAAATCGTCGGGAATGCGAAAGGTTATGTTTACCCCCGCTCGAGCCCGACCTCTCTCGCAGGGACGCGCTTTTGGGTTGCATAAAACGCCAGATGCTTTGGCCTTAAACTCAGCGGTGGCCTATGTGATCGATCAAGAGACCAATGAGCTACTTGTTGATAAAAATTCACGGGCAGTATTACCTATCGCCTCTATTAGCAAGTTAATGACGGCCATGGTCGTGCTCGATGCGCAGCAATCGCTCACCGATATGCTCAAGGTAACTAATGGAGATAGAGATTTTCAAAAAGGGACCCATTCCCGCCTAAGCATAGGCTCTCGTTTATCGCGTCAAGACATGCTGCATATCGCATTAATGTCTTCTGAAAACCGTGCCGCCTCTAGCTTGGCAAACTACTACCCAGGCGGCAAAGCAGCATTTGTTGCCGCGATGAATGCGAAGGCAATGGCATTAGGGATGCACGACACCCATTTTGTCGATCCAACAGGGCTCACGAGCCGCAATGTATCGAGCGCACGAGACCTCGCAAAAATGGTGAATATGGCCTACCAATACCCATTAATCCGTGAATTCTCAACGGATACTAGCCATAACGTATTCACAGGTCAAAAGACCTTGCATTACAAAAACAGCAATGCGCTCATCAAGCGCACCACTGCTTTCCCCATCGGCTTGCAAAAAACAGGCTTTATTAACGAAGCAGGCGAGTGCTTGGTTATGCAGGCTACGGTAGCGGGTCGCCCCTTAATCATGGTGCTACTCGACTCAAGCGGAAAATACTCCCGCTTCGCCGATGCCCTGCGTATTCGCTCATGGGTAACTAAGCAGACTACTTATGCTGCAACGGGCAATAACAGAGCTAGTACCTCCACTTTAGTGAGCCAGAATTAAATTATTCAATCACTGTACATAGCACTATAGATAAAAACCTCGCCCGGATAACCCTGGCGAGGTTTTTTAGGGCTCCACTGAGCCCTAATTCTTCCTGAAATCAAGGCCATTGCTGGGCAGTATGCAAGATACGAACTATAAAGAGTGTGTCACTTCTTATTTGATACACAATAAACAGAGACGCTCCATTCACAACCAATTCTCGTGTATGAGGGACCCGTCCTGTGCGACCTAACATTGGGAAAGTCACCAGCTGGTCAATCGCTTTAAATACGCGTTTTACTACGGCTTGCGCGGCGCCCGGTTTGTCTTGATGAATATAATCGCGTACTGACTGTAAATCGCGACTCGCCAGTTTGGTCAATTTAACTTTCAAGTGGCAGTCCCCATGCGCGTTTGACCTCTTCAAGGTCAACTACGGAGTTCTGTTTAACCTCGTCTAGTCCTGCATGAATGGCCTGTACTTGCCATTCATGCAGATCGAGGTATTCCTCAATGGCTTCGGCGGCCAGACAGGACTTCGCTGTGGGTGCCATAAGAACTCCTTGTATACATGTGAAGCACATCGCATCGCCATAATACTGGTTTTTTATTCTGGAGAGAATGGGTTAGCTCCACTTTATGGCGCAGCATTGCATATGACTAAGGATTTCAGCCTCGCGGGCGTAACAACGACACCTTCCAAACGGTTAGATGACTCGGTGGACTGGATTGTCGCAATTTGTCGCAAATCTCTGAGGGCTTCTGGAGATTGGGCTGCGTATAGTTGCTGCTTGCCCTGATACTCCCCTAACGCGCGCAGCGTCGCTAACTGAGTGCCATCGTAGCGAAGTGAGGTAAGGTATTCAGGTGTAAGCGAGTGCATAGAAATGTAAGTCCGCGGTATTTAAATGTGGTAATAATACCGTTTAAATGGGGTATTATCTACAAAATTACCCCATTTAATGGTTGTTGTTGCCCCATTTAGGTCGGTGCGAAATTGAGAGAATGGGTGCCAAGCCGTGTAGTTTATGAATTTTCTAATTCTCACGAATGAAAAAAAGCTTGGCAGTCATTGCCAAGCCTTTTTATTCAAAGTGCTGCGATAATTTTATTGTATAAGAGGAAAGTTATTCCCGATTCCCGCCAAAAATACCTAACAACGATAGCAAATTCACAAACACATTATAAATATCAAGATAAATGGCTAACGTCGCAGCAATATAGTTGGTTTCTCCTCCGTTTATCACACGCTGTACATCAAAGAGCATATAGGCTGAGAAGACCAGGATGGCCATGACTGAAATGGTCAGCGCAAGGGCGGGTAGGTGCAGCCAAATATTGGCGATAGAGGCGACTATTAAAACAATAACGCCCATGAAAAGCCATTTTCCAAGGCCGGAAAAGTCGCGTTTGGAGAAGGTGGCGATAGAGGCCATCGTGGCAAAAACCAGGCTGGTGCCGCCAAAGGCCATCATAATAAGCGAAGGCCCGTTAGAAAACCCCAAGATAGCACTCAGTAAGCGTGAGAGCATGAGCCCCATGAAAAAGGTGAAGCCTAATAACAGTGCTACACCAATACCACTGTTTTTATAGCGCTGAATGGCAAACATAAAGCCAAAAGCGATTCCCATAAAAAGGAGCAGACTTACGCCAGGGCTGGTGGTGGTAAATAGCGAAAAGCCTGTGCTCACACCCAGCCAAGCACCGAATACAGTAGGGATAAGGGAGAGGGCCAGCAGCCAGTAGGTATTGCGCAAAACTTGGTTGCGCACCCCTGTGGCCGAGCTTGTAGCAAGCCGTTGGTCATAGGTACGATATTCATTCATCTTTTGCTCTCCTAGCTAAAACGATGGGCAATATGCATTAATGAAGGTGAGAAGTTATGTAGGGCATGCCAATGGCAAAAGTAGGTGCGTGCTAGAATAGCAGATTACTTTCTAGATGTGTTTTTACCAACGGCGCACCTGTTTTAACGCGCTAGAGGCGCCCGCCCTAGGGCATTTATTTTTATTTGACATTATTTTTGGGAATCGCTGTGTCTGAACGTACCTTATCTATTATTAAACCTGATGCTGTTGCAAAAAATGTGATTGGCCAAATTTATAGCCGTTTTGAGCAAGCTGGCTTGTCTATTATTGCTGCCCGTATGGCCCAGTTGTCCCGTGCTGAAGCAGAAAAATTTTACGCTGTGCATAGCGCGCGTCCTTTTTTCAAGGCCTTGGTCGACTTTATGATCTCCGGTCCAGTGATGATCCAAGTGCTTGAAGGCGCCGGCGCGATCGCTAAAAACCGTGACTTAATGGGCGCAACAAATCCTAAAGAAGCCGCACCCGGCACGATACGTGCTGATTTTGCAGACAGTATTGATGCTAATGCAGTGCATGGCTCGGATGCTGCGGATACGGCTCGCAATGAAATTGCGTTCTTTTTTCCAGAAATCAACCTCCATTCCAGGTAAAAAATGGTTGTTGGGGTGACAAAAGAACCTCAACATACCTAGGGCGTGTCTGATGACATGCCCTAACTCTTTTTCTGCTTTTTTTGATACGCTTCACATGATGTCGAACCCCGTTAACTTGTTGGACTTTGACGCTGCAGGCTTGCTCGATTATTGCGTAAGCTTGGGCGAGAAGCCTTTTCGTGCGCAGCAGTTACAGCGATGGATCCATCAATCCGGGATGTCTAATTTTGATGACATGACTAATCTGGCGAAAAGTTTTCGAGAAAAGCTAAAAGCGCAGGCTACTTTAGCTTCCCCTGCTGTAATTGAAGATCATGTTTCTGCAGATGGCACCCGTAAATGGCTGTTAGATATCGGTCAGAACAATGCTATTGAGACCGTGTATATCCCCGAAGTAAACCGGGGCACCCTCTGCATATCTTCCCAAGCGGGTTGCGCAGTGAATTGCCGTTTTTGCTCCACAGGTAAGCAAGGGTTTAGCCGTAATTTGACAGCAGCGGAGATTATTGGCCAGCTATGGATGGCTGAATTTGTATTGCGACAATCCCGTGATGCAGCACTTGCAGAAGAAGGGCATGTTGAAGAGGTCAGTAGCGCTTCTAAACCTGCCGCCAATCTCCCCGCGCAGCGTGTTATTACGAATGTGGTGATGATGGGCATGGGAGAGCCGCTTTTAAATTTTGAGCCCGTGGTAACGGCCATGCGTTTAATGCTGGACGATCACGCCTATGGCCTTTCACGGCGCCGTGTCACGCTGTCGACTTCAGGGGTGGTCCCTATGATGGATCGGCTTGCACAGACGCTGCCCGTTGCGCTAGCTGTGTCTTTGCATGCGCCTAATGATGCGCTGCGAGATGTACTGGTTCCTCTGAATAAAAAATATCCCTTGCATGAATTAATGGCTGCATGCGATCGCTATTTGAGCGTAGCCCCTCGAGAATTTATTACATTTGAATATTGCATGCTTGCAGGGGTCAATGATGGTGTAGCGCAGGCTCATGAGCTCGTAGCGCTGTTGCGAGACTTGCCTTGTAAAATCAATTTAATTCCCTTTAATCCTTTCCCTGAATCGGGTTTAGTCTGTTCGAGCGCTGCGCAGGTGCAGCGCTTTGCTCAGATTTTGATACAGGCAGGCTTAGTCACTACGGTGCGTAAAACAAGAGGGGAAGATATTGATGCTGCTTGTGGTCAGTTAGCCGGCGATGTGCAGGATCGCACGCGTTTGCGCGAACGCATGCAACGCACCCCCCCGTCGGCATCGGCTTCGATACCAGCCAGTGCACAATCTACCACTCAACCCCTCATTCACTTTCCATCCCGACCTTCTAGTGCAAAAGGAAGAGCATGAAGTCTTGTAAACGCTTAGGCAATGGTAGGCGCGCGTTAGGGCTGCGTATTTTGCGCACAGTAATGCCTGTTTTGTTTAGTGTGTCTTTATGTGCCGCGTGCGCTAATCATGATGCATGCCCAGAGAAGCCCGATTTTTATAAAGAAGTAGATTTTGCTCCGCTGGATAATGTGCCATTTGATAGGGCTTATCAGGCAGGGATGGAAGCACTAGAGCCCTCTCTTTCCGATAAAGCAAGCTATGCAATGACGGCTGCTAAGAATGCACTCGCACACACTCCGCCGGCGAATTTTTATCTTTGTAAAGCATTGCGTGAGGGCAATCCACCTAAGTCTATTCACTTCGATTCCGAGGCAAGCAAACTTCATGTAGAGGCATTTAATACAGAAACCTCCGATGCAAACTTACTAGGCTATTCTGGCACGCTCTTATGCCAGGATGGGCAGACTAAAAAAGGCATGCGCTCACTCGAGCGCGATGCTAGCTATTCGCACCCATTCTGTCATTTTTAAGGCGCTTGGCTTTTTGTTTTGATGAACACCGAATTGAAGGAATTGGGGAATGAATGATTTGTCGCGTTTAAACGCTGACTCCACATCTGTGCCTAGCGATAAAGAGGGTACAGCGCTGCCACAAGAGTTGCAGTCAACGCAACCAGAAAAACCATCTGTTGCGTCTGATGCTTGGGAGCTGGCGGTAGCTTCGTCCCCTGCTACTAGCCCATCTGGCTCCGAAGCTGATCTTCCGGTAGAGCCAAACGCTGCTTCAGAAAGTACTCCAGAAGTAACTCCAGAACCGGAGCTAGGAGCAGATCTACAGGTGGACCCGCAAATAAGCATGCCAGTAGAGGCGGAAAAAGAGGATGCAGGAAATATAGAAACGCCAGAAAATGAGATACAAGCTCACCCTGTGCACAGTGAGTCAGCACAGACTGCCCAGATTTCTGAAGTAGATGATGTATATAGCTGCGCGCGCGTGGTGGGTGCGCGACTGACTCAATTGCGCGAAGAAAAAAATTGGTTACTGGATGATGTATCTGCGCAGCTTAAAGTGCCGGTTTCTAAACTGCGTGCATTGGAGGCAGGGGAAGTATCTGTTTTGCCAGATGCTGCTTTCACATTAGGGCTCGTGCGTGCTTATTCCAAAATGCTGGGCATCGACCCCGCACCTTTTATCGAAGAGTTGCGTAATGCTAATGGGCCTTTAAAAGAGGCATTGACCAATCTTGGCATGCATCGTGAGCTTTTAGCTAAGCATGTGTTGAATGCTCCTAGCCTCGTGCGCAGTAAATGGGCGGGCTTTAAGCGTCATCAAGGCCGTTTCGCCGCATTAATAGGCTTAGGGGTGGCATGCTTGGCGATAGTCGGGTTATTGGTATTTGGTCATAAAGAAGCCTCTTTGACAAGCGTTTCTACAGAAGAACTAGCAGCCGCAACGAATGCTAATTCTCAGGGTTTACCTACCCCTGCAGAACTGACCGCACAGTCTGCTGTTTTGCCTAATCAGGGTGCTGTACCTGCCGCTCAAACTGTTGTACCTGCTAAGCCCGTATTGGCAAGCTCCGCACCCGTTGCGGTACATCCGGTAAATTCGTCTTTGAGTTCAGCTACTTTAACGCCTGCGCAAGCCCCCGCTCCTGCTACAATGGCCCCTACAGCGCAGCCTGCAGCTAATAATGCTTTAGCTCCGGCTACTACACTCGCTCCAGGTGTTGCTTCAGCCGCACCTGTGCAGCCTCAAGTCGTGGGCCCTACTGCAGTTATTCATTTTCGAGTTTCTCAAGATAATTGGATTAGCGTCTCTCAGACCGATGGTAAAGTGCTCTATGCAGGCCTCTTAAAAGCAGGCTCTGAGCGTAATGTGCAGGGTGTGCCTCCTTTTAAAGTGACTGCAGGTAGCAAGACTGGTTTGGATGCGGTGACGTTAAATGGTAAGCCTGTCGACCTTTCTCGGTATTTGGCTACCAAGCAAGATGTGGTTCGTTTTAATCTCCAGTAGAGATCTTATATAGCTTTTTAGAAGCTAAGAGTTTTTCATGTTGAATTCCTTTGCGCTTCCCTCATGCGGTGTTTCTTTGCGCCGCCGCTCCGTGCCGGTTGACGTGCGTTGGGGGGAGCATACGGTGACCATAGGCGGTAATGCGCCGGTGGTGGTGCAGTCTATGACCAATACCGATACCAAAGAAATTATAGAAACCGCCATTCAAATTCAGGCTTTAGCGCAGGCGGGTTCAGAGATAGTGCGCCTTACAGTCGATACGCCTGAAGCCGCTGCAGCAGTGCCCCATATCCGCAACCAACTCGATCGTATGGGGGTGCAGGTTCCGCTGGTGGGAGACTTTCATTTTAATGGTCATCTACTATTAAAACGCTACCCTGAGTGCGCACAGGCCTTGTCGAAATATCGTATTAACCCCGGCAATGTGGGACAAGGCGCTAAGCATGCTCCGCGGTTTGCAAATATGATTGAAGCCGCTTGCCGTTATAACAAAGCGGTGCGCATTGGAGTGAATTGGGGGAGCCTAGATCAAGATTTATTGGCGCGCTTGATGGATGAAAATGCCCAGCGTGAGATGCCTTGGGATAGTGACCAAGTCACGATATCTGCTTTAGTAGAATCTGCATTGGCCTCTGCAGAGCAGGCCGTAGCAATAGGTTTGCCTGCAAATCAAATTATTTTGTCTTGTAAAGTCAGCAGCGTTCAGATGCTGATTACAGTTTATCGTGAGCTTGCTAGACGTTGTAACTATGCATTGCATCTGGGCCTCACAGAAGCAGGTATGGGTTCTAAGGGAATAGTGGCCTCTACGGCCGCACTGGCTATACTGTTGCAAGAAGGGATTGGGGATACACTGCGCATTTCCCTCACACCGGAACCGGGTGGCCCACGCACAGAAGAAGTGCGCGTTGCTCAGGAAATTTTGCAAACCATGGGTTTGAGGTTCTTTACCCCAATGGTGGTTGCTTGTCCTGGCTGTGGTAGAACAACGAGTACTTTTTTTCAAAGCCTTGCTGCCAAAATTCAAAATTATTTGCGCGAACAAATGCCTATTTGGCGCACATGTTACCCTAATGTAGAGAGTATGCAGGTTGCTGTCATGGGCTGCATTGTGAACGGCCCAGGGGAGTCTAAGCATGCAAATATTGGAATCAGCCTACCAGGCTCAGGCGAACATCCTGCTGCTCCTGTTTTTATCGATGGAGAAAGAGCATTAACTCTGCGCGGGGATCATATCGCTGAAGAATTTCAGGAGCTGGTCCATGCGTATGTGCAGCGTACTTATGGCTCCAAAACAGAGCAATCCACACAAAGTAGTGTGTCAATCTGATCTCAACATTACTGTCAAATTTTTAAAAGGGTCCCTCAAGGACCCTTCTTTCTGCCTTAGGGTGGTCCTCAAATACTCCAAAGGGCCCATCTGAGAACGCACCCTACCTTCCCATTAAAAAATGACTGAACTCAAAACCAGGACTGAAAAACTTGTCGGCGTAAAAGGTATGAATGATGTACTGCCTAAAGAGGCTGTACTGTGGGCATACTTTGAGACAATTGCAGCCGATATCGTAGAAACCTATGGCTATAGACGTCTGCGTACTCCTATTTTGGAGCACACAGAATTGTTTACAAGAGGCATTGGTGAAGTGACCGATATCGTCGAAAAAGAGATGTATAGTTTTACCGATACACTCAATGGCGAAATGCTGACCTTACGTCCTGAAAACACGGCTGCTATTGTGCGTGCAGCTATAGAGCATAATTTGCTCTATGATGGTCCAAAGCGTATTTGGTACACCGGCCCTATGTTTCGTCATGAGCGCCCTCAGCGTGGCCGCTACAGGCAATTCCATCAACTCGGGGTAGAGGCGCTCGGTTTTGCTGGTCCAGATGTCGATGCCGAAATCATTTTGCTAGGCCAGCGTTTGTGGGCAAACCTAGGGCTCACTGGCGTACGTTTAGAACTCAATTCATTAGGGCAAGCGTCTGAGCGCGCAGCATATCGGCGCGAACTCATTGCATATTTTGAGCAGCATATCGATCAACTCGATGAAGATGCTCGGCGTCGACTGCATACCAATCCTTTGCGCATATTGGATAGTAAAAATCCTGCATTACAAACAGTGATTGCACAGGCCCCCATGTTAGAGCACTTCTTAGGGGAGGCTTCGCGTGCGCACTTCGAGCAATTGCAGCAGCTGCTCAAAGCAAATGGCGTGCCATTTACGCTGAATCCTCGCTTGGTTCGAGGATTGGATTATTACAATTTAACCGTATTTGAATGGGTGACCGATCGTTTAGGCGCGCAAGGTACGATTGCGGGAGGAGGGCGTTATGACCCCCTTATCGAGCAATTAGGTGGGAAACCCGCCCCTGCATGCGGCTGGGCTTTGGGCGTAGAGCGTGTTTTGGCTCTTCTTCAAGAAGACGGATTTAAGCAAGACGGTGCAGATTGCACCGTCTATGTGGTGCATCAAGGCGAAGCGGCGCGTCTGCAAGCCAGTATATTGGCCGAGCAATTGCGCGATATTGGTTTGAGCGTTATCGTGCACTGCAGCCCAGACGGTGAAACAGCAAGCTTTAAATCGCAAATGAAACGCGCTAATGCCAGTGGAGCGTTGTATGCTCTGATTTTAGGTGAAGATGAAATCAAAGAAGGGCGCGCCAGTATTAAAACGCTGCGTAACCCTACAAACTCAGCACCCGTTGAGGAAAATAGCGCCCAATCCAGCGTTTCATTGCTAGCAGAGCCTTCTGCTGTACAAGTGAGTGTAAAACTAGAAGAGTTGGCTACTTACTTTCTGGAAAGTGGGCTGTGAAAACCTTTGGGAAACTTGGAACAGGCTCTTAAGCCTTTTATTTCAATGAGGATGTATTAATGAATTTGATCCGTCAGCATATCATTTCGCTAGGTCAGAACGCGCTTGAAGCGTCATGGAAAAGCTGGGCGAAGTGGCTTGGTACAGTGGTGGCTGTGGCAGTATGTTTTGTATGGCTTACTCATCAACTTGAAAATCGCCAGCAGCGTCGTACCGCAGCTGCAGAACAGCTCTATGAGCAATTGCAGCAAGTCATTGATGCAGGCCCAGCTGCAGAATCTAAAAAAACGCCGTTAGCGACAGGTATAGCTGCTTATACAGCAGATATAGAGCGCCTTACACAAACCTTCCATACGACTTTTCGCCATACTCCTTATGCGCAAATGTCTGCACTGTTGGCAGCCGATGCGTTATATGCGTATAAAAAAGTTGATGAAGCCAGCGCTCAGCTAAACTGGGTGATGAAATATGGTTCAAGTCGTGAATATCGGCAAATAGCGCGCCGGCGCTTAGCGATGATTTTATTTGAACAAAAGCAATATGATGCGGGTTTAAAGCTCCTCGATACACGGGTTTTACCTGCCTTTATGCCGCTTTATGAAGAGCTTCGCGGCGATTTCTTCAAAGCACAAAACAAGGTAGAGCAAGCGCGGCAGGCCTATGAAAAAGCATACCTAGCACGCGGAGTAGAAGACCCTGCAGCGCGCTTCATTCAGCTCAAAATAGAAGGGCTAGGGGCTGCATCGTAAGGTTTTGACCTATATACGGTAGGTTGGTGGTGACGAAGGAACCCCAACATGCGCACCATCGACGTGTAATCCTGCATATGCAGGTTTCAAAAGGACAGCGGTTATCATGTTGGGGTTCGTACCTCACCACCAACCTACCATTCATTGTAGGTTGGCGGTGACGAAGGAACCCCAACATGCGCACCACCGACATTCCTTTCTCTTTTAAGTGGTCTTGTTACGATATGTCTTTAATAAAGGCTGTTTTACATAAAACACAGCAGACTACATGCAGCATGCGGTTTCTGTGCCTATGCACCTTGACTGCATTGCTCGCTGCATGCTCCAGTGCGCCTACGCAATCACCTTCTGATAAGCCGCTAAAAAACTTAGCAATACCGCATATTCAACCGCTTTGGAAACTCGCACTGGGCAAAGGTGGGCCGGATTTCTTTCAGCCTGTTGCGGTGGATGGAGCGATATATGCAGCTACGCGTGACGGAAATATTACGAAGGTAGAGGCGAAGCAGGGAAGTGTGGTCTGGCAGAAAAAGCTCGGCACTACATTATCAGCAGGGGTAGGGAGCGATGGCCATTACACTGCTGTAGGCAGCCTGGATGGATGGGTCTATACGCTGGATGAAAAGGGCGAGCTGCTCTGGCGGGCAAATATACAGGGGGCGTTACTCAGTCCTCCGCTCGTAGGCTATAACAGGGTTTTAGTGCGCGCAATAGATGGGCGCATTCATGCTTTTAATGCCCAAACCGGAACGCCTCAATGGGTGTATCAACACCAGGCGCCTCCTTTGATTTTACATGCAAGCCAAGGCATGCGATGGGCGGGTCCCAATGCGATAATTACAGGATTTCCAGGCGGTTCTCTCGCTGCAATCAGTACACAAACAGGTCAAGCCTACTGGGAAACCCCCGTTGCTTGGCCTCGTGGTTTTACCGAAGTAGAGCGCATCAACGATGTAGTAGGCACGCCTACTTTGGTTGGGCGTGAGACTTGTGCGGTGACCTTCCAGGGCCAGTTAGCATGCTTTGATGCACAAAATGGCGAGCCGGTATGGG
>JASSUF010000048.1:0-16434 GCA_031963365.1 Mycoavidus cysteinexigens | reverse complement strand
GCCCGCACGGTTCTTAGGGGACGGCGGCTCAGCAATGCGCCGCTGTTACCCGACTGTCAGGATGCTTTCATACGCTTTCTGAATATTCAGTTCTCGTAAATCAGCGCCTTGATCTTGTTTCAATGCCTCGAGCGAAGTTACACAGGTTTGATTCAAGAACAACGAAAAGGCCTCCGCCGTCAACATATGCGCCTGATCTTCTCGCAACTTTTGCAAGCAAGCCTGATAAATCTTTTCTTCTACCAGCGCTATGTAACGTTCTTGTTTTACTAACAGTCGTTTTAAGAGCTTAAAGAAGCCTACATGCAAGCCTTCATCCTGATACGTCTGCCTCCCATTCCACAGGTTTGGCATACGCCAAACGGAATCTTCGATACGGATCGTGGTCGAATCAATAATAAACTTCGGCAAGCATTGCAAAGCCGTACTGTTGAGCAACAGCGGGATAATCCCGTGCTTGTCCTGGTGGTGCTCATAGCGGATTTGTAAAAAAGCCAATTCCGTCAGCACATGATGAAATTCCTTTTCGTTTAAATTCGCATCTACCACCTTGCGTATCGCAGCCTCAACCTGAGCAAAGTCATTCGTACACTCAGATACTTCCTTATAAGTACGTTGAATCTCCTCACAAAAACCCTGATAGTACTGTGAGGCCATATAGTGACCCAACAGTTCTGAACCGCACAGCACCACATGATCTGCCGTGCCTGCATGGTTGGGTAATAGGCAGAGTTGACTAGATAAGATATCGTTGGCTTTGGCTGCGTCCTCCAATGTTGCTGGAAACGGTAAAGCCTGATGACCACTGGCTGAGCGATCAGAATATAAATTGGAACGCAGGTTGGATAACCATTGAATGACACGTTGGGAGGCCTCTGCATCGGCTTTACCCAGCCGATTATTATGCGCATAGACTAAAAACAGACTCGGTGAACTTTGGCATAAATCTAAGTCTTGAAACTGTTTCAGGATGGTTTCAAAGACCTGCGCCACCCACTGATGTTTCTCCCGCGGGCAGGCTTGCTCTACCTTAGGTGAAGGAGTCAGAGAAGCTCTGGCAGGAAAAAATTCAGCGGACTTGGCCAAACCAATGGCACTATCTGAAGAAGATATCGAAGTAGTAGTCAATGCAGCGGGTAGGCCTTCATAGCCCCATGATTGCGCTTTCTCATAACTCTTCTGCGCTTTGTCCCGTTTCCCCAAACTCGTCAAAACTTCTGCACGCTCAACATACACCTCAGCAATACGCTGCCGTAAGGACTCATCTTCTGGAGTTTGCGGGGTAAGTGCTTGGCTAAAGGCGCTTTTCAGCTCCGATAAAGGCTGGACCCGTTGACGTGCATCTTCGGCATGCTTGAAAGTCACTCTGGCTTGATCATACGAGGCTAAGGCCATCTCGAACTGCTGTGCCGTTTTATAGAAACGAGCTTGCTCCAAATAGCTTCGCGCCTGCATCTGCAGCTGCTTACTCATAAAATCTGGGGGAATCAGGCTAGCAGCAAGCATATTGTTCTTTTTTGGCTTAATTATTTAATTTGCATAATAAATCTTAATTGTATGAATTAGCTTACCAAAGAGAAGTGCGAGAACACGAGAAGGTCAATGCCTGAATTTATACGTTGCAGCGCACACATGGTCTGATCAAGACATTCAAGCACTGTCTGAGGATGGTGTGCGCCGTTTGATGAATGACCTTAGCGCCGGGAAAGTAGATGAACTCTCTTCTCAAGAGCGCGTAGTCTTTGCCCTGATTACCGGTGATGACAGTAAACGCTTAAGCCTAACAAAATATGGAAAAACACTATTTGATAATCTTGTACAAAGCCTAGGAGGAGCAAAAGCAACTTTATCCACAAATACTGTGCATAACTCCGTTGAAAAGTACGCACGATCTTTCTTAACGCCAGGCAGGACAAAGCCCTTTTCAGATTGATTAAATTTCTGGCACATAGCTTTTTAGGCTAGCTTTATGTAAGCATGTTGATCATTTACGAACGCACTATCTAAGCTGATACGGCCCAAGCTCGCCGCGGGCGTACTGTCTTGGTTGGCTACTCAGGCTAACGTCAGTTTGTTTACCACCACTATCACCCAAGCTGAAATCCTGTTTGGAAGTGATGCATCTTTAAAAACTTCCTTAATTCTTTCAAGGCCATTTTTAAGATCAATTAAGTTTTTCTTAAAAGATTTAGCTACTTTGCAACTTTCCTCAAAATCAGGCAGATTTTTATACTCACACCCTCTCCTCGAGGCAAGAAGGTCATCGAATGTGGCAAAAGCATAGGTAATTTCATCTAGGTGGAAATCTGCCTTGTCTGAAATAGATTGAGCATCTACTATTTGAATTTCTGGTTGATGATTTTCGATTGCCGGATGAATGTTGAAATCAAAGTACCTTGATACGCTAGTGTTATTGATCTTATCCGCAGACACAACATGACCTCATTCCTCATCCCTACTCAGTATCTTGTTGGCCCTGCTTTAACTCCGATAGCGTAAAACGATGCTTAAGAATGGACCGCTCAGGTACTTCACAAAGCGGCAAAGTACTTTTCTCTTCAACCGGCTTTGTAGAAGGCAGCCGTGGAGAGCCCTCGACTGAAGTCGCGCTAAATATTTTTGTTACCAAACCTCAAATGGCATCAAATTGTCACTTCGCTTCTAATGGGCCAAACAATGGCATCCATATGCGGACCAATAGATACAATGCCTTGACCAATTATATCAAATTGATATAAAATAACTATGCATATCATTTCCCTTAAGATGCTACGCGAGTTCTGGCAAAAACACCCCGAAGCAGAACACGTATTGCGGCAATGGCACACGGCAGTAGAACATGTTGATTTCAGAGACTTTAATCATGTTCGAGCAATTTTCAACTCAGCCGATTATGTACCTCCCTATGTCATCTTTGATGTGGGTGGCAACAACTATCGCATAGTTGTTATTGTTCGATACAGATTTAAGAAGGTGTTCGTTCAGAAGGTTATGACTCACCGGGAATATGACGATTGGAATAAACGCTATCGTAAAGGAAAAGTGTAATCATGCAACCCATGTATCCTCAGATCAACATTCAAGCGATTCAAGCATCGTGGCAAATTTTCGACGCTATGACACACGTTCACCCTATTCGTAGCGAAGCAGACTATGACTATATGGTTATTTTGATGAATTCGTTGCTAGAGGTTGCGGGGGATGATGAAGAGCATCCCTTATCTAACTTACTTGATCTAGTAAGTGACTTGGTATCGAGATATGAGCAGATGCACTATCCAATTAAGGCCGTTGAACCTAAAGAAGCGTTAAGATTTTTGATAAGTGCTCGCGGACTTAAACAGGAGCATCTGTCAAATATAGTACCCCAAAGCAACCTCTCAGCGATTCTAGCGGGGAAGCGAAAAATTAGCGCGACGTTAGCTGGCAAATTGGGCCAGTTTTTCGATGTAAGCCCTGCCCTGTTTATTCCAAAACTTTGATGATGTGTGATTTACATACATAGCTTCAATTTGTGTAGCTGCAAAAAGAATTCCAGGCCAGGTGACGAACTGTCTCGTTCTCGTGATGAATTTGAGCGCCAATGATGATCACTGTCTTTTTAAATCCTGCAGATGCATACCAAAATCGATGATTAAAGACGAGTGGTGTGCCCTGTTGGGGAACCTTGCTCACCGCCAACTCTACGGCTGAAGTACTATTTTTGCTGCAAACATGCTGGAATTTGCCCCTGCCGCCCCTCGGCAAACAGGTATTTTTCTATAAAAAATAAAAAAATTTACATTTTTTCTTAAATAGGCTTGGTTCTAGACAAAATATTGCTTATACTTCGCGCCGCTTCACAGTTAACAGCACAGCGGCTGTAGCTCAGTTGGATAGAGTACTTGGCTACGAACCAAGGGGTCGTGGGTTCGAATCCTGCCAGCCGCACCAGTATTTAAAAGCCTCCCAGCCGGGAGGCTTTTTGCTAAGTTAGGCCACTGTAGCTAAATTACAGCTAACGACTCAATTTTAGTTACATGATTTGAATCAACAGCGCTTTGCAAAGTGGTATGTGACTTTACCCATTGCGCTAGATGCGGCACATTAAGACTGGCATAGCGTTTACCATTTGTATACTGGCCCAGGCATGTCGTAAATCATGCCATTGAAAATTCTCAAGACCAGAAGCCACTACTACTTTGTACCAAGCCTTAGTAGATGTCTGCTTAATACGCTTTCCTTTATAGAATGATGCTCAGATAAAATATCTGCTAAACCATTGCCTATATAAGGTACGAAGGCATCGCCTGATTCGGCTGCAGGTACCGTAAATGCCAGTTTTTGCTGGCGCACACCACATCCCTCAAAAAATATTTTTAAACTCGCTTCCATTGGGAAATCCATGCCTTGGCTATTACTGCTCTGACCTCAGCATGCTTATCCTCTGCTAACCGCTTCAGAAGTACGGCTCGGACTTCCTCAAAACGATCCGCATAAGGAACTAATGCCTTAGCTACTGCCGCTCTGACCATAACATCGGTATCCAACTCTAGTCGCTGTAGAAGCGCGGCTCGGTTTTCTTCAACACAATTTGCATAAGGAGCTAATGCTTTAGCTACTGCTGCTACTTCTTCAGCATCTTCGTATTCATCTTCCTCCTCCTCATCTTCCTCTAGCAGCTTTAGAAGCGCGGTTCGGATTTCCTCAAAACGATGCGCATAAGGAATGAATGCCTCAGCTACCGCTGCTCTGACCTCAGCATCCTTCTTTTTCTCTAAAAGCTCCAGAAGCGCAGTTCGGATTTCCTCAACATACTCCCCATAAGGAGCTAATGCCTTAGCTAGTGCTATTACAACCACACCATCCTTCTCCCTCTCTAGCCATTTCAGAAACGTGGTCCGGGTTTCCTCAAAATACTTCTCATAAGGAGCTAATGCCTTAGTTAGCGCTGCTACAACCACATCAGCCTCCGTTTCATCTAGCGGTTTCAGAAGCGCGGTTTGGATGTCTTCAAGACAATCCGCATAAGGAACTGATGCCTTAGTTCGCGCTACTCTGATCTTGGCATACTCATTTTTATCTAGCTGCTTCAGAAGTGCGGTTTGGATTTCCTCAAAATACTTCTCATAAGGAGCTAATGCCTTAGTTAGCGCTGCTACGCCCACATCATCCTCAGTTTCATCTAGCCGTTTCAGAAGCGCGGTTTGGATGTCTTCAAGACGATCCGTATAAGGAACTGATGCCTTAGTTAGCGCTGCTCTGACCTTGCCATCCTTATATTTATTTAGCTGCATCAGATTATTTAGCTGCTTCAGAAGTGGGATTCGAATTTCTGCAAGATGATCCTTATCATACTCATTTTTACCTAGCCGCTTCAGAAGCACGATCCCGATTTCTTCAACGTACTCCCTCTCATAAAGCGCTAATCCCTTAACTGTCGCGTCTTCAGCCCCTTCTTCATCCTCTAGCAATTTTAGAAGCGCGATTCGGATTTCCTCAAAACGATAAGCATAAGGAGCTAATACCTTAGCTACTGCCGCCACAGCCTCAGTATCCTTACTTAGCCGCTTTAGAAGCATAATTCGGACTGCCTCAAACCGATGTATATAAGAAAATAATATTTCAGCTATCGCTACTTTGAGCTCTGTCTCCTCCTCATCCCCTAGCAGTTTTAGAAGCATGGTTCGCATTTCTTCAAAACGATAAATATGAAGAACTAATGCTTTAGCTATTGCTGCTACGACTGCAGTATTCTTATCCTCTTCTAGCAGTTGTAGAAGCACCGCTCGAATTCCCCCAACATTATGCATGCCAAAAACTAATGCCTTAATTACTACTGCTCTGACCCTCGCATCTTCATCCTCTTCTAGCCGCCTTAGAAGCACATTTCGGATTCCCTCAACGCGATCTGCATAAGGAGCTAATACCTTAGCTACCTCTGCTACAACCCCAGCATCCTCTTCTCTTTCTAGCCGTTTCAGAAGCGCGGTTTGGATTTCTTCAACGCGATCTCCATAAGGAAAAGGTATTGCCTTAGCTGCTATCTTTAGTCTGGCCTTTGCATCTCGGATAAAATCAATGCTCTCCGCATAAAAAGAAGCTAATGCCTTAGCTATTGCTGCTCTGACCTTTGCATCTCCATCCCCCTCTAGCTGCTTTAAAAGCGCGATTTTGATTTCCTTAACACGGTCTATATAAGAAGAAGCTAATGCCTTAGCTATTGCTACTCTGATCTTCGCATCCCCATCCTCCTCGAGCCGCTTTAAAAGCGCGTTGCGGATTTCCTCAACGCGATCTGCATAAGAGAAAGCTAATCCGTCAGTTACCGCTGCTACAACATCAGCATCCTCCTCCCTTTCTAGCCGCTTCAGAAGCGCGGTTCTGATTCCTTCCCAATACTCTACATAACGGGGTTCCTTACGGCGACGTGCAGAAGACAAACTTAATGCCTTGGCTATTACTGCTCTGAACTGTGCATCTTTATCCTCCTCTAGCCGCTTTAGAAGCGCATTGCGGATTCCCTCAACGTGACAAGAAGAAGCTAATGCCTTAGCTATTGCTGCTCTGATCTTCGCATCCCCATCCTCCTCTAGCTGCTTTAAAAGCGCGATTTTGATTTCCTTAAAATCATCCATATAAGGAGCTAATACCTTAACTATCGCTGCAACAACCTCAGCATCCTTCTCCCGCTTTAGCCCTTTCAAAAGGGTCGTTCGGGTTTCCTCAACCTCTGCTATCTGGATATCTAATTCTTCCTTTACCATCTTTATATGCCAATCTACATCCTGCCTCTTAAAGAAGAATGTTCGGATCTCATCAACATTGGCTATGTGGGGTGCTAATATTCCGACTATACTTTTCTGCCCTTCTTTTAACTTTTCAAAAAGGGGCTCTCGGATTTTTTTCATACTAGCTGCATGAGAACCTAATCCATAAGCTAATATTATTTCAATGTCATGATTGTGTAATGCTTCATTGAGTCTTTCTAAGGCTTGATCTGACAAAGTTCGACGGTGTAATAAGATTTGAAAAATCAGATTCTGATATTCGTGTTGATGCCGTTCAATAAATTCAAGTAGCAGATGTTCGGGGAAAGTAGGCTCACTGCCTAGTCGAACCCTTTTATATCCATCTTTTGCTCTTACTGCCAATACAAGTCTTTCCTCTAGCTTTTTTTCTAAACGCTGAATAGTAGATTTCAATAATCGGCTGCGTGCTTCATGCAAACAGTGCATGATCAGATCAAGATGGGCTTCTTCAAGCAAACCCGGCCCCTCTTTTTCTAATAGAGCAAAGAAGCCCTCCAGCGCCTCATCCTCCAATAATCCTGCGACCATCCACCATACAATTTCATAACGCGAGTTATATTTATGTTCCGCGATAAAGGTATGTAGCTGTTCTTGACTCAGCACTAATCCGTATCTTCCTGAGGCTTTAGAATACGTTTGCAGGTGATGCACTAAAAATTTAGCCGCAAAAAATTCCTGAAAGGTTAAGTGCAGAAAGTGGTACGACCGATCCCATTCAGGGCGGTGTGCATCGGCTGTATGTAAATACGAGGTCTTTTTTAGGTCGCTGGTAAAGCTAAAAGGCAACGCTATCCCTTCCATTTCCTCCAGCTCTGCTTGGCGCTGATCCAATTCCTCTAAGCTAAACGCTATCTTCCCTTCCTCTTGCCCTTTAAACGCTAAATAGCCTAAATAATGGATTTCATCCGCCATTAATTTTTCTAACTTCGCTTGTGACGCATATTGGATCGCGTGAGAGGCTACTGCTTTGCCTTTTTCTTGTTTTTCTAAATTCACCCCGTCTTTACGCCATAATTTATCGACCATCGCTTTGTATAAGCTTGCCATGGTGATGGCTTCTGTATTAGCAGGTAATCTATCCCAGCTATAACATAGCGCATCGAGCTGGATCGGAATATTGACCAAGTCTTGGATCAACGGGGTACGATTTATAAATTCTTGGATAGCCGCTTGATTGGATTCAGGCACAAACTTTTGAATATAAACCTGCACATCGTTAGGACTAAACCCCACGGTTTCTAACTCTAAATCGAGCACACCGCATTGTGTTGAATGAACGCCAGCAGGCCGCGAGGTGATCAGTATTTGCGGTTTATTGAGTAGTTCATTCAGAAATCGACTTAAAGGATGGTTTTTATCATTGAGCTCACTCACCACCTCATCTAAGCCATCTAAGATAAAGAGGGTTGTATCCTGGTGATCCAGCACACTCTGTGCCAACACCTGCGCTTTATAACTTCCTGCACTGACAAAATAGTGCTTACAGAGCAATTCTTCAAGGTTATAGATCTGCAAAGTCTTCAGTTGCCGTAAAGGCACCCATACCACGCTATCAAAGCGATTTTGCCAGAGTTGATTTTGATGGTATGCATGGACTAGCTTTTTACACAAAGTGGTTTTGCCTATCCCCGCTCTTCCTTGAATCAAGATGCGTTTGGGCTTATCCATCGAGCCATCACGTAATTGTTGTGATTCGAAGAGTTTTTCTAGTGTGATCAGTTTGTTGAGATTAGTGGCTTCAAGATGCTCGCTGCTAGGCAAGCGATGTACCGCTGAGGCTTGCTTTTTTAATACTTCTTGATCTTTTTCACGTTGAATCTGACTTTCTACGATAGCGAGATTGATATAGCAATCATCTAATGATACTTCGTCACCTGATACCCGCTGAATCGATAAATTTGATAACCGATAATGTTGGTAGAACGCATCACGCAGAACTATTAGGGAAGTATCAGGCGGAAGCAGTTTTTGCGCCTGTTGTACGGTAGAGACAAGCTGACTGTTGAGCGCTGTACGTATATCGTCAAAGATATCCTCTAATAGCTCTGCAAAATCAAGCGCGCTAGGTGTTGAAGGCGACCGCTTTAACTGGGAAATAAAATTACTATGTCCTTGCCAAAATTTATCCAGAAATATTTTGGCCTCATCGCTGTCGACTAACAGACGCTCGATTAGCTTAAACAGCACCAAATGCCGACTTTCATTCAGATACATGTCGGATCCCGATTGGGCTTGCTCTTCAAGTCGAGGAATATCCTCCACCCGAACTGTGGTCGCTGGAATAAAATGCGATAGGCAATCCTCATAGCTCTTTGGAGTTAAGGAAACCGGAATAATATCGTGCTGATCTGCGCGCTCCTCTGCCCGGATTTGCAAAAAAGCGATTTCCGTCAACACATGATGGAAACCGTCTTGTTGTGAAAACGCATTGACCACCTGACGAAGGTGCATATCCCCTCGTTCATGTACATCCTTGCGATAGGCTTGCTGCAGTTTTTCATAAAAATTAGGATAGGCTGGCCATGTTAGGTAGCTTCCTAATACTTCAGAACAACACACCACGACCTTATCGACCGGCGCTACATCGTCTCGTAACTGATCGGGCAATAAACAGAGCTGACTGGTTAAGATATCTTTAAGCTTACCGTCCTTTTTCAGCTCGTGCGGTGAGCTTGAATACGGCTGCGCCATCGGTGCACGATCCGAATACATACAGACTTGGAACGTAGATAATTTATTGATTAAATATTTAGACGTAGAGGCCTCGGCCCGTCTGTGCTCGGGGTTCTGGTTCTCATGGGCATAAACAAGAAACAAGCTGGGTTTAGGGGATATCTTTAAGGATCTCAGCGCTGACAGCGCCTGATCAAACAAATAATCTACTAGCTTGCTTTTTTCTTGGGCAAGTATCTCAGAGTCATGAGCGGATCGAGAGAGAGAAGGCTCATGTTTTGGATTAGAAATAGAAGCATTACACTGAGTTTGGATATGAAATGCATTCGCTTTTTCCTGCTGTGCTTTGGCTGCTTCCTCTTTGCCCTGAGTAGCCAAAAATGCTGCGTAGCTTATTAATATACTGAAAGCTTCATTGCGTACGGCTTCTTGATCCGGATGTAACGCATTCGCACGATAGATGTAGCACTCTGCTCGTTGATAATTATCTTCTGCTTCTACCGTATGAGCATATTCTTCCAGTAAACGTCCATAGCCAAAGTAACTCTTCGCTAAGATCAAGCATGCTTCTTGATCACGGCTATTATCCCTTTCATAGTTTTGCTTCGCTATCTCAATCGCCTTTGAATAGCTTGTCTTTGCCGCTTCGAAATGACCTTTCTGATGCCAATCAGATGCCTCCTTATAATATTCCTCTAGCCCTTTTTCGCTACGGCTTGGGCTGGGAGTGCGGCTCCAAAATAGGGGAAGGCGGTTGATATTCAAGTACGAATCCATCTCTTTTCTCTTGCGGCGGCTTTTAGTGAATCTTAAATGCTAGCCGAATCTTACTTGAAGTGTCAGGCATGCCCTAGCAAATGATTCTGTCAGCTACCCACCATTTATCCAAGGCCTTCCGATAGCTCCTATTAGGAAAATACTGGCAACACAAAGTGAGCTTATCAAGCGTCTTAGAGGAACGCTTGGCTATACCTGTGCGATACGTTGTCGTAAAGCTTCATCTTCGGCTGTCTGAGGTGTGTGGGCTTGAATGACCGCATCTTTTACTTGGGATAAGGAAGGCGTTATTTGGCGTGCTTTTGCAATACGTTTAAAGGCGACTTTGGCATGCCCATAAAAGATTAAGGCCATCTCAAAATTCTGCGTTTCCTTATACAGACTCGCTTGATATAGAGCGCTTTGCGCTGAAGCCTGCATTTGGTTGATTATGAGGGAGGGAGAAACAGCACGGCCTAATATCATCCATTTTCCTTATTTAGTGTCTATTTCGCTGACGCAAACAGGAAGCGAGGCACTTAAGGCGCGCTGATTAGCCTTGAGCTGTGAGAAGCGTAACCGCTTCTTTATCAAAGGTGTAATGCCAGTCCTCTTTTTTCACCAATGATAAAGAAAAAATGAACAAGCCAATAGCGCGCATCTCTAGTTAATCATTGACTTGCAAGCGCTTTTTAATGTGCTGACCAAGCTGGTAGACACTAAGCGCATAAAAAAAACTGCGGTTATATTTTGTGATCACAGCAAAATTGTGCAGACCGAGTTTATATTCAGTTGTTTTTTTATGGGCAGGTAAATCAATGATACTCACCAATGTGCTTAACTCAGTCTCTGTATTGAATGTTTCATTAAGTGATAAACCCATTTTAAGTAATTTACCTAGAGGTCGGCTGGGTTCAATTTTCTCATCCGTTTCTGCCTGTGCAATATTCAGACTAGAGCTATTGGAAGCAATTTCCCAAATCACTGGTCGGCCAGCTTCCCAACCGTGTTGGTGCAGATAATTGGCGATACTGCCGATTGCATCAGCAACACTTGTATATAAATCGATCTTTTTGTCATCATCATAATCAATTGCGTATTGCATAATGCTGCTTGGCATAAATTGGCCAAGACCGATCCCTCCATCATAAGAGCCTAGAATGCGAGTGGGGTCGAGACCAGCAGCACGAGTCCAGAGTAGAAAATCCTCTAAGTTTTTTCGAAACAGTTCCATGCGTTTTAATTGGTTCGCTTTAGTCGGATAATCAAAAGCCAATGTTGTCAGGACATCCAGCACATAATGATTACCCCTGTTCCGGCCATAGAAAGTCTCTATGCCAATAATCCCAACAAGAATTTCAGGCGGCACGCCAAATTCTTGGTGCGCCCGTTGCAAAGTTGCCTGATGTGTACGCCAAAAGTGCACGCCAGCATTAATACGCGCTGCACTAAGAAAGTGTGACTGATATGTATGCCAATCGCGAGGGTATGATGCGCGTGTTGGCTGCTCAAGTTTTACAGATATGGCGGAATATTTAACTTGTGCAAAAAGTTCACGTAGAGCGCTGGGTTCGAAGTGGTGACGTGCGGCCAGCTCACTGATAAAAGTCTCTACACCTGGATTATTCTGATAGCGGTGTGAAACACGCTCTTTCGCAAAAATTTGCTTTGGTGGCGATATACAGCTTGCTATGAGCGTACATCCGAAGATAAGCAGCCACCTTAGAAGCGTGCTGGAGTTCAATGCGCGGTGGGTAGTAGTAGGAGGAGTGAAGCCGTTAGTCTCAGCTAGCATAAAGTGGAGGATGGTCAAGAATGTCAAGCGTACATAAGTGGAAGAGAGTATGGACGTGACGGAATGTCATCTTCCAATTTGAGCATCAAAAGAGCTCTTAGGGGTAAGTCTTTCGATCTTATCCTTCGCATATTAAAACAGGATTTGCCATTCTCTTCTCATGTTTTTACTGTAACTTTTGAAGTTGAGTTGCTCAATCAGAACAATAAATTAGATAGGTATCTTGATAGGTATCTTTAGAATGATATATATTAAGATATACGTGGTGATGGAGAATTTATAATGCGCCACACAGCTAAAATTCAAAGCAGCGAGCCTGGCAGCAAAACAAGCATATAGAGACTGCTCAGCTACGAACCAAGGGGTCGTGGGTTCGAATCCTGCCAGCCGCACCAGTATTTAAAAGCCTCCCAGCGATTTTTCGCTGGGAGGCTTTTTCTTATGTAGGGGACTTTTGGTAATTGGCAAAAACGGGTTTAAAGAAAATTTTAAAAGGACTCGTCTCGCAGAATCGTTTTATAGTCTTGGCCGCCGTAGAACACGCCAATGATGGATACTTGCTTGGCGTCAACATCGAAAGCGATCACCAAGCGGCAATCGCTGCACCTTTAAATTGCTCGGCAATATACTGCTTCACTTCGGCTGAATGATACGCTTTGATTAACTTCGCCACCCATGGTTGGTTGACATCAGCCTTGCGGATGGCAATTAAATTCGCATATGGCCCTTGCGGTGCTTCAATTGCCAACGCATCGCGAGTCGGCACAAGCTGTGCTTGCACCGCAAAATCAGTATTAATCGCTGCTGCATCAACATCATAGAGCACGCGTGGCAATTGTGCGGCATCGAGTTCCCTGATCCTCAGTTTTTTGGGATTTTCAACAATATCTAGCACCGACACTAGCAATCCAGCTTCAGTGCGCAACTTAAGTAAGCCTTGCTGCTGCAGTAAAAGTAACGCGCGTGCACCATTGGTTGGGTCATTTGGCACAGCGATGCTCGCGCCTGACTTTAGCTGCGCAAGCGACTTAATCCGCTTGGAATAAATGCCCATTGGGAAAGTCACTGTGTAGCCCACATTCACCAATTGATAACCGCGCGCTTTCACTTGCGCCTCTAAATAAGGCAAATGCTGAAAGCTGTTCGCATTTAATTCACCAGCCGCTAGCGCTGCGTTCGGTTGCAAAAAATCAGAAAATTCAACGCCTTGAATCACTAACCCATCTTTAGCCGCAATTTTTTTTACGACTTCTAGAATTTGCGCTTGCGGGCCACTTGTCACACCCACTTTAATTATTTCCTCAGCCTGTGAACTCGCCGAAAAAAACGCAACTGCACCAAGTGTCAATAGCGACTTAAGGATAGAACGTAATGACATATAAACTCCTGTATAAGAGATAGAAATTCAATAGCACCGAGCAATTTTATTTATGCTTGATGGCTTAAATAACGCACCAACTTATCGCCCAGTGACTGTATGAGCTGCACAAAAATTACCAATATCAACACTACGCAAAACATCATTTCTGGCAAAAAGCGTTGATAGCCATAACGAATCCCAACATCACCTAGTCCGCCACCGCCGATTGCGCCTGCCATCGCTGAATAACCGACTAAGCTTACAAAAGTCATGATAAGGCTTGCAACAATGCCAGGCAGGGCTTCGGGCAGCAACACTTTATATACAATCTGCCAATGCGTTGCGCCCATCGCTTGCGCTGCTTCAATTAGGCCAAATTCGACTTTGTGCAATGCCGTTTCGATAAGTCTAGCCGCAAAAGGAATCGCTGCAATGGCTAAAGGTACAATAGCTGCTACTGAGCCAATCGACGAGCCAACCAAGAGCCGCGTCAAAGGAATCACGGCGACTAATAAAATAATAAATGGAGTCGAACGCACAATATTAACAATCAGACCCATCACGCGGTAAAGCAGCTTATTTTGCAAGAGCCCTCCCCGATCAGTCAGATACAGCAGTATCCCAAGGGGCAGCCCACCGGCTGCTCCAAGCACACCAGAAATGCCAACCATTAATAACGTTTCGCCAAACGATGACGCAAAAAGATAGAACAACTCACTATTCATCAGGAAACTCCTCAACCACCACACCATGTTCTGTTAGAAATGCAATCGCTTGGCTCACTTTCTCATGCCCACCACCGACCAGCACAGCGAGCGAGCCAAATGGACGTCCCTGAATTTCATCAATTCGGCCATGCAAAATATTAAAGTCCAACTCATAGCGACGTATGGTTTCTGAGAGCAACGGTTGATCAACGCTTGCGCTGGTAAATGCCAGCCGCAGCAGATGCTCTCGCCCAATACCTAGACGTGCTTGCACGCGCTCTTTAAGCGCTGGCGGCAATTCATGGGCAATCGTCTCGCCCAGCAGGGAACGAGTCACTGAATGGCGAGGTTTGAGAAAAAGATCGATCACCCCACGTTGCTCAACGATGCGACCCGCATCGAGCACCGCTACCGAATCACAGATCGCTTTGATTACTTCGATTTGATGCGTAATCAGCACAATCGTGAGTTTCAATTCACGATTGATACGCTGCAACAAGGCAAGAATTGAGCGCGTGGTTTCTGGATCCAACGCTGAAGTTGCTTCATCGCATAGCAACACACGTGGCTGCGGCCTACTCGCCAAGGCACGGGCAATCCCAACACGCTGCTTTTGTCCGCCGCTCAGTTGAGCCGGATAATGATCTTTATGATCACTCAAGCCCACCAGCTCAAGCAAGGGCAACACAATCGCATCGATCTGCGCGCGTGGCATACCTACTAGCTCCAGCGGCAAGCCAATGTTACCTCGCACCGTGCGCGACGAGAGGAGATTGAAATGCTGAAAAATCATGCCAATCTCACGCCGTACCGCACGCAAATCATGCAAATTAAGCGTCGTCAAATCGCGGCCATCTACGATGACACGCCCTGATGTGGGGCGCGTGAGTAAATTCATCGTGCGCAAGAGCGTGCTCTTACCGGCGCCACTGCGGCCAATAATGCCGAAGATTGCACCAGCTGGAATCGTCAAATTAATGTTATGTAGCGCTTCAATTGGACCTTGTGGGCCATTAAAGCGCTGCGTAATGCTGTCAAGTTCTATCATTGCAGCCAAGCACGGCCAGTCTGGCCGAGATTAAATAATGGGTTAGAAAATTTTTAAGGACCTGTTCCAAATTGTCTAAAAGGTTGCCAGCGCAGTAGTTAAATTCAGGGAGATCTCAGTTGAGAAGCGCTGTTACCCGTCCATATTTTGACAACATGCGACTTGCAAACTTGTATCTTTTAGAAGCTGTCTATAAATTAATGATTATTGTAAGGTATTAAGTTCTGGTATTTGGGGTTGAAATTGGCTGGGCTGGTACCCAAATGATCTAAGCAATGTGCAGTGGCAAAGTCTAGCGCTCTCAACTCACCGATAAAATCGAGTTTTGGATAGGGCGTGTCCTCAATTGCCTCAAAGGGTTCATATTTGGGGGAGCAGGAGCACAGGGACCGGAACTGTACTTGAGTACAGTGAGGATCCCGAGCACCGCACGACCTCAAAGATGGGCCCTTTGAGGTAATTGAGGACATGCCCTAACTCGCACCCCCGTCAGCACATTGCCAATGTGTCAACCCATCCAATATCAAGAGTGAACGCGGATGTCGCTGCACATAGTTCGCCACTTGCTCCAAAGCTCTCTGCGAACTTGGGCCGCCATGGCCAAGCGTATTACTAATAGCTTGGATATCCGCATAGGCACGGCTCATACTGCTGCAGTCAATCCAAGCAATCAAATCCACCTTCAACCAATTTCTGCGAGATATTTAATGGCACTCGTCATGTATGGCATTCCAAATTGCGACACGGTAAAAAAAGCTCGTATGTGGCTAACTGAAAATCAGATTGCCTATACCTTTCATGATTTTAAAAAAGATGGCATTACCCTCGCAACCTTACACAGCTTTCTCCAAGATATCCCGCTTGACACCCTCTTAAATCGCTACTCCACCAGCTGGCGAAAATTATCTGACGCAGCAAGAGCCGCAGCCGGGCAGCCAAACCAAGCGCTTGCACTGCTTGTAGAAAACCCCACCATGATTAAACGCCCCGTTCTCGTTAGCGAAAACGCTAAAGTGGTGGGATTTTCAGATGAGCTCTATTCTGCATTTTTAAGAGACATTCATCAGCTTTAAGTTTTTATTGAATGCTAGGCCTGTAAATTGATGCGGTGCTCGTTACGGGTAATATGAACGCATTCAGCCGAGTTCCAGGGTTGCTGTTTGAAAACTGGCTAACTCAGTCTGCAAAATAAATTGCCAGGTACGGATACGCAGTAGTTCATCTTCATAGGTGAATAGTGATGGTGGTGCAGGGCCTCCGCATGAATAACCTTGTAGCTAAAGGAAGAGAAGCAATAAGGAGAT
>JASSUF010000047.1:0-16480 GCA_031963365.1 Mycoavidus cysteinexigens | reverse complement strand
CTTTTTTATAACCGACAACGCAGGCATTCAAGGATTGGCTATCTCTCTCCTGCTTCGTTTATTAAACAATTTTATCAACAGAAAATGGCCGCATAACTCTTTGTTGTGGCGTCCACTATTGACGACCTACCTCACAACCTGCCGGTGCATAGAAGGAGACGACCCGCTCTGGAATGAGTATGAAAACAGGGTAAGCCCATCGTGCTATCTGAGAAGAGAGGCTAACCGCAAGGAAGGCTGTTTAACAGCGCTGTGCTTACTATCTTGAATTTGATCGCAGATGGCCAATACGCTCTTCTCGCCGTGTTAGAACAAACACGATGCTTGAGTAATTATTTCAATCAAGCGAACTACGCCTGTTTTATAGTCTTTAAGCTTCTTGTACTTGCGCATGGTTCATTTAACCAGAGTCGTATCAAGTGGAGTAATCAATTTTTCGGATAACGCCTGGATATTCGACGACAGACATCTAAGCCTAAAAGCGCAGAGCTGTAAAAAACTAATCCACTAAAAATATAAATTCAGTTATTTACCTTCTCGTTTTCTTATATTTCTCTTTGATAAGCTTATTTGGACCATAAGTATTTATAAGCCAAATCAAACAATTAAGCCAAAAAATAACCATATGCTTGCTGCTAGCCCGATTCCACAAGATTTGATGAGTAAACAGCTGCAAATGCAGGCACAAAATGATTTGGATCAAGCTCGACTATATAAGGCTCAAAGTGATTTGGAACAAGCTCAACTATATAAGGCTCAGTATTTTAAGATAGCTTTAACCTTTTATGATCGAGCAAAAGTCACTTTTAGAAATATAGCGAGCGCACGCGAATTGATTCCTTTATCGGAGTTGAAAAAGGCTTTTAGTCGAGCGTATACCTCTCAAACTCCGGAGGATGAGTCTTTGCGGCAGCGTATAGCCGAGGTTTATTTTGAGCGTGCAGAAATTTTGGAGAGTTTGAAAAAATGGGACAAAGCGAAGAAAAGTTATGAGAAAGCGCAAAAATGGAGCGATGAAGCTATACCTGCTGACTCAACCTCTTCTGCCAATCACACCGTCAATTTAGCCAAATCTACAGAATTTTTTCCTTCAAGAGCTTTTCTATCGCCTAAGGCGTCGGAAGTATGCCAGCAAGAAAAACATCAGTGGGTGGCACAGGTCTTTGAAACTATCCTGAAACAGTTTCAGGATTTAGATTTGTGCCAAAGCTCTCCGAGCTTGTTTTTGGTCTATGCGCATAATAATAAGCTTGGTAAAGCTGATGCTGAAGTCTCTCAACGGGTTATTCAATGGTTATCTAGCCTACGTTCTAATTTATATTCTGATCGTTCAGCCAGTGGCCACCAGGCTTTACCGCTTCCTGCGACGCCAGAGGATATAGCCAAAGTCAACGATATTCTATCCAGTCAACTTTGCTTATTACCCAACCACGCAGGCACGGTAGATCAGGTAATTATGTGTGGTTCAGAACTGTTGGGCCACTATATGGCCTCATCGTACTATCAGGATTTTTGTAAGGAGATTCAAAGTACTTATAAGGAAGTGTCTGAGCGTACGAATGACTTTTCTCAGGTAGAAGCTGCGATACGCAAGGTGGTGGAGGCGAATTTAAACGAAGAGGAATTTCATCATGTGCTGACGGAATTGGCTTTTTTACAAATCCGCTATGAACACAAAAAAAGTGAGCACAGGATTATTCCGCTGTTGCTCAATAGTACCGCTCAGCAATGCCTGCCGAAGTTTATTGTTGATTCGACTACGATTCGTATCGAAGATTCGAAATGGCGCACACCAAGCAATTGGAAGGGGCAGACGTACCGGGATGAAGGCTTGCACATTGCTTTCTTTAAGCTATTAAATCGGCTTTTAGGGGAACAAAAGCGGTGCATTCCGTTGATGGAGGAGAAAGTCTATCGCGCTTGCTTGCAGAAGTTGCAAGAAAATCATGCGCATACGTTGACAGCAGAAGCCTTTTCATTGTTCTTGAATCAAACGTGCGTGACTGCGCTCGAGGCATTGAAACAAGACCATGGCTCTGATTTACGGGAACTGAATGTTCAGAAAGCCTATGAGAGCCTCCTGACAGAAATTAAACAAATCAATGGCGAATATCTGGTAGCGCCTGATCAACTTCGATCAATTTTGGAGGCGTCGTATTCTTCCGAGCGCTTAGCCATCCAACGGCTGTCTGGTCTACCTTTGTCGATGGAACATTGCTATATTAATCTGGCGGTCGTGGAGCAAGAGAAGGAGAAGGTACTCGAAGAAGAGGAAAAACTTAAACAGGAAGAAAAGGAAAAGTTTAAAGAGAGTAGGGCCACGCAAAACCATTTTCACCGCTTACCGAGTTTTGAGGCAATCCATTCCAATCTACAGAAATTAGTGCCGCTAGAAAAGCTCTTTGATCCTCGAGAATTAAGCCAAGGAAAGATGGTGACCCCGAGACGGATTTTGATTCGAGGGCGTGCAGGTGTAGGAAAAACGACCTTATCCAAAAAAATCGTCTACGAATATACACAGAAAGGACAATGGCGGGATCGCTTTGACTACGTGCTGTGGGTTCCACTGCGTACGTTGAAGGGCAGAGCAAACTGTGATCTAGCTACCTTGTTTCATGAAACCTACTTCCCGAGTTACCCAAAAGGTCAGTCTTTAGCGAAGACGCTCGCCGCACAAATTAACGGGCCAGCGAAAGATAAAACCCTCTTTGTGCTCGATGGTTGGGATGAAATTGCGCAGGAGTGGGGCGAGCATGAACTGATGTCTGGGTTTCTTAAACAGCTACTCAATCAGCCTGCGGTGCTCATTACGTCCCGGCCTTACGTGGATTTAGGACAGGCCGATCCGATGGATTTGGAATTGGAGACGGTGGGCTTTAGTCCAGAGAACGTCACTGCGTATCTCAGCAATCCGGGCATTGTACCAACGGCAGAGGGCAAGGAGATAAAGCACTTTATCCAGACCAACGCCTTTATCCAGGAACTGGTTAATGCGCTTTGTTACAGTTGGGATGAAATCAAGCGCATGCAAAAAGAGGCGCCAGGCGCGATGACGGTTACCGCTTTATATCAAGCGATGATGAGCAAGTTATGGCGTAAAGATATGCTGCATCTAGGCAAATTGGAAGGGAGAGAGTTATTAACCGCGAGCCATATTAATGCGCTAAGCTCGTTCCGGCTCGAGAAATTGGTGAAAGCTGAACAGGATTTTTTGAGTACCTTAGCTTTTCAGGGATTGCAACGTAATCAAATTGAATTTCATCGGCATGACCTGCATAAGCTCGTTGAGCAGCTTGAGACACAAGGTGTAGATCTGCCATTTACGTTGGAAGCTAACCTCGAAAAACTCTCTTTCCTGCATGCCGATGATGCCGAGGCGAGCCAATGCAGCTACCACTTCATGCATTTGACATTTCAGGAATTTTTTGCGGCAAAGTTCCTTGTCAAACATCTACAAGCGCATGCAACAATAATAGGAAAACACGCAGCGGTATCATCTATACAGGCTAAGTTGGGAGTTGCCCCTAGCTTGGCAGAGCTTAAAGGGTTTATTGCGGCACATAAATACAATCCGCATTATGAGATTGTATGGTGGATGGTGGCAGGACTGCTCAAAGGAAACGTCAAAGTGCTGCATGCTTTCTTTGATTTGCTCGAACAAGAGCCCCAAGATTTATTAGGTGTGCAGCAGCAACGTTTGATGATGGGTTGTCTACAGGAAGCGCGCCCAGAACTTGATGCAAAGAGAGCACGTATTTTAGAAGATGGTTTGGTAAATTATTTATGCGATGAGATATCGCGCTGTCGCGAAAGCTACGATACCTGCAAAAGCCACCTAGGGAGTCAGCCTACCTTTCCAGAATACTTGTTACTCTTCCTCTTGAAAACTGAACCAAGCCAGGATTTAAGAATCGGCATTATAAATACATTAAAAAATCGACCTATCCTATCTTCAGTAGCAATAGACGCGTTGACTGCTGCTCTACAAGATAGAAGGCCGGACGTTAGACTAGCGGCTGCTAAAGCGCTAGGCGAACAGCCTTTATTGCCAGTTCCAACCATTCGGGGATTAATTACACTTTTGCAAGATAGTGAGTTGTGGAACCCTGAAATGGATATCTCCGTAGATGTAGAAGGAGAGATACAGGAAATGGTTCTGCCAGCATGGAGTCCCATCACCGATATGCTACAAATACAGACCTCGTTGCCAGAAGAGGCTGTCAAAGACTTAATTGCGCTTTTGCAAGAAGGCAATATAGTTCAGCATGCGGCTATTCAGATATTAGATAAACAGTCCTTTTTGTCGGATGAGGCAATAAGTGGCCTGCTTACGCTTTTATATCATGAAGAAGAGATCCAAAGCGCAGCTATTTATACATTAGGCAATCAGCCTAGCTTGCCATCTCGAGCAGTGAAAGAGTTGATCGCACTACTTAGAGATAAAAATACTTGTTGGAAAGCTGCTAGGGCAGCTGCCTATGCGTTAGCCAACCAACAATTTTTGCCAAATGAAACAATTGAAAGCCTAGTCATATTATTAAAGAATAGCGATGCGCAGAATCTTCATATAGCTGTCACTTTAGGCAAACGGTCGCTACCAGATCAGATTCTAAAGGAGGTGTGCGCGTTTTTACAGACTAGCGAAATTGACGTTAATGATGCTTTTATCTCTCATTTAGCCGACCAGCGGTTTTTATCAAACGAAGCAGTTGAGTATTTGATTGCTAGATTAAAAGATAATTTCTACGCTAGTACAGTATTAAAAAAGTGTTCTTCCCTGTCGCTTCGAGCACTTAAGAGCTTGCTCACGCTTATGCAGGAGAAAAATGAAAACTTTCAGCGTGCAGCTACTGACGTGTTAGCCCAACAACAGTCTTTGCCATCTCAAATTTTGCAAAATCTGATCGCTTTATTAAAAAATGCTGATGCTCAGCAGGCAGCTTTTCAAGTGCTAGAAAACCAGCGCTCATTGCCCCATCAAGAAATCGAGAGCCTAATCTCACTATTAAGAGATTGGAACGTCCGCTGGGCAGCCTCTGCAATCCTAAAGAACCAGATCTGCTTGCTGGATGAAGCAGTCATGAGCTTGATGGCTCTATTGAAAAATGCAGACGTCCGATCAGTAATTATTGAAATATTAGGTCAAAAACCTCCTTTACCACTTCAAGCATTCCAAGGTCTGAGCGCATTATTAAAGGATAGGGGCATTCAGCCCATGGGCAACGAAGTATTAGATAAACCGCTCTCGCTGTCTGAAGCAATCAAAGGCTTGCATACATTTTTACAAAGCAGAGATCAATATATCCAGCAGGTAGCTATTTCTGCATTAGGCACTCATGCTTCCTTACCAGAGGAAACCGTCATGAGTTTAATTGCTCTATTGAAGGAGGGAGTCCTTTGCTGGCCAATTGCCAAAGCATTAAGTAACCAGCAAACCTTATCGCCGCAAGCACTAAAGTGCCTAATTACGCTGTTTAGCGGTGCAAATAGCTATACAGCCGCCAAAGTATTAGAAAAACATTCTCCATTACCGCTTCAAATCGTGCGAGACCTCATCACACTTTTGCATGATGAGGTTAAACCTACCCGATTCGAAAATACTCTAATTGCTGACATTATATGCAAACAGCCTTCCATACCAGCTCAAGCAAATGAGGACTTAATCCCATTTTTACAGAGTGAAGACTATTACCTGAGGAAGATGGCTGCTTTTGCTTTGGGTACCCAACCCGCCTTGTCAGAGGAAATAGCTCAGAGGCTGATAGTACTCTTGTCAGATGAGAATGAGGAGATTCGGCAGACCGCTATTAAAGCGTTAGAACAACAGCAATCCTTACCCTCTCAAGCGATCAAGAACCTGGTTACGCTATTGAAGAATCGCTCCGTTTATTGGAGCGTTGATAAAATTTTAAAAGCCCAATCTTCTATACCACCTAAAGCACTAGAGAGCCTAATTATGCTATTGGGGGAAGATGATTATAGTGTTCGAAGTAGCGCCTATGGCATCTTAAAAAACCAGCTTTCTTTGCCCCCTCAAGCAGTGGAAAGTTTGATTAGATTATTGAAGGAAAAACAAGGCTCCATATGGGACATAAAAAATTTATTATGCAGCTTTAGTGATGCACTCTATCCTTTATTACCTACTTTGGAGCCTGCTCTCTTTCAATTAATCTATTCAACCATCTTGGTTCCAGAGAGTTTCAAGAAGAACATGCCACTTTATATACAAAACGGTTATCTTTATTTTTACTCCTCTAAAAGTAGGCGTCAATCTATTTGGTTAAAAGCAGGTGAAGCGCACTTTAGAAAAAAAATAGAAGAGGCAGAAAGAACAATGAATTCCTCGGCTACGTCTAAAAAGCGAAAACGATCAATGGGCAGACATAGAAGACGTTGATCTCGAAGTTAACTCTGATGAGGCAATGGACTATCTGTGGCAAGAGAACTAAACAGATAGGCGCTTGCATTATGAGCAAGGACTGGCTCAATTACGCGCAGGGCCTGAGTCAGCGGCTGAATATCTAGAGCAATTTTCACTCAATTAAAAGTGATATTCAACGGCCTTAAAAAAGTTCTGGCACTCGCACTGGGCTCAGCCTCCATTTCATGCAAGGACTTGCCTTTATTAACTTCTAGGTTTAACCCTCGATACATAAGGCTGTGACTCAGCATACAGCCTTAAAAACTCTCTTTGATATTGTTTCGCTAATTCCGGCATCTGCTTAAAAATATTAAAATTCTCCGCATTTCTCCGATTGCCCCCCTCCGTAAAATTCATAGACCCAAAAGCCACGGCGTTATCTACGATTAAAAACTTGTGGTGCATGATGGCATACCGATGATTAACATGTACATCCACTCCATAGGCAACCAGTTCCGCTGCTTTGCTTGATCGGCTAAATTCATTGGAGGCGTCTAATACTAAGTGGACTTTTACGCCGCGTGTATGTGCCTCTTTAAGTGCTTGTGCGATTTGGCTCGAAGTAAAGCTATAACCTGCAAGCCAGACGTGACGCTGTGCACTTTCGATAAACTCCGCTACCGTTGCGCTACAGGTACGTGTATAGGAAAAACAGGTTTCAACTACTGCATCATGGGGAATAGTTTCAGGTTCAGCCTGAACCGTAGTCAGGCTTGCACATAAAATTAGAAGGAGTAGAGTGAGATATTTTCTCGGCAGGTAATTTAAAGATAGGGGCATGAGAGCGAAACGGGTTATATTAAATATGGATTGTATAATAGTCTTATAAGTATAGTTTCAATACTTATAAGCAGAGGGGGAGGGTACAATGCCTTTAAAAAAAGGAAAATCTCGAGAAGCCATTTCTGAAAACATTAAAACACTTATGCATGAGTATAAGGATGAAGGCCATATTGGAAGCAGTCATCCTAAAAGTAAACAAGCAGCACAAAAGCAGGCCGTGGCTATTTCTTTAACCAAAGCCGGGGTGAGCAAAAAAAATAAAAAATAAGTGGAAAATACGCAGGTGTATTAGACGCTGTATTTTTCCGCAAGTGTAATGGTTTGCGTTTTAGGAAGCTCGATAGATATACGATGGAATTTCTTAAAAGACCGAATAATTAAATCACACCCTATTTGTGTTTCTTGCAAAATACAATCCTCAATAAATAAGGGGCGGACTTGTATAGTAGCCAGGCATTGTGCAGATTGAGTAGACCAAATCCGAATAGCATGCTCATGTCTGCTTACAGAAGCTAGCCATTGATTATTTTCAGAAAAAGTAATGAGGTTTATTTTGGCTGTGTGTCCACGCAAGGTGCAACGAAATCGCTCAGGGGGGTAGCCAGGTCTAACAGTCTGCCAAAGACCGATAGAAAAATGCGCGCTATCATTGTAAGCACAACTTATATTCGCTACTGCCAACCATCGTCCATTTGGGGATGCTGCCAACGCAGTGATTTCTGGTATTGCATATCTTGATGCTGTTTTTGCCTGCGCGGCTATTTGCGGCGCATATAAATGGCTATTCCATGCTACATGCATAGAGGATGGAGAGGGCGCAGCCGCGTTCTTTTTTGTTTCCAGTTTTAACTGTATTTCTGGTAGTGCTTTTGATTGCCCTTCTATAGGAAGAGAATATATATGCACTATGCCGTTGCCTGCGCAGGCGAGCCAGGTATTGCAAGGTAAAAAAACAGGTTGAATATGATTTTCATTTCTTGCTAAAGACCGGATGCATGGATAGGGGGCAGTCATGCTCGTTAAAATGGAATCTTCATTAACCATCCACTTTCTATCTGAAGAAAGTGCTATGCGCTCCAAATATTCTCTCTGTAATAGTGTGTTTTTTTCTATAACCATATCCAGTTCAAGTGTATGGATATTATATATATAGATAGAGTCACATCCACTGGCAGCAAGATATTCCCCATTTTGTGAAAAAGCTAGAATTTCAAGACCATTATCTATCTTTCTACCTGTAGGTATAATTTCTCGTTCAAAAGCAAATACCTTTTGCACATTTTCTGTATCGTATAAAAAAACCTGTTGCAAGTCGAGGCTGGCTGCGGCAATCCAGCATCCATTGGGAGAAAAACAAATAATGTTGGACGGATGGAAATAATGGGCACGAGAAGATAATTCACCTATAAACAGGCAATCTATCGTTTTTGTAGCATGCGGCGTTTGTACAACTGCCTGTTGTATGGGCTCTGACGCATCGAAAGAAGCTATGATAGGGCTAGCGCTATCATGGGTATAAGACTCTGTTTGAACTTGGCGGGAATTTCCAGACTGAGCTAAAGGAGGTATGCGATCCATATGCCTTTCCATTCATGGTTTACTAAAGGGTTTCTATAATTGGCCCCAAAGGGCTCATCTTTGTGGCGGTGCAGTGCGCCGTGGCTCTTTTTTCATTTTATTCTGTAGACCTTATTTCTCAAATGCCATTTTTACGCCGTTGTAATCTCATTGCACCATCGGGGCATGTACGCGACCCAGCCAGCGTTGATCGCGCCATTGCGCGCTTACAAGCTGCGCACTGGCAAATAGACCAGCTTGAGGTAACGCAACAGCGATTTTTGCGTTTTGCAGGCACAGACGAAGTGCGTGCTGCGCAGATCAATCAGTTAGCCGACCCACACTATGCACTTCCTGAGCTAGTACTTGCTGCGCGGGGAGGGTATGGGGCTATTCGTTTATTGCCTCTACTAAATTACACAGGCTTGCAACAACGCTTGAAGCATACCCCAACTATTTTAATGGGCCACAGCGATTTCACCGCCATACAAATGGCTTTGCTGGCTAAAGCAGGGCTGACTACCTATAGCGGCCCCATGCTATGCAGTCATTTTGGTGCACAAACAGCAAGCGCATTCACCATGAATGCGTTTGAGAAAATATTTGCACCGTCTCCCCTCACGCTAAGCGTGCATTCTCCACAAACTCAATCATTGCACTGCTCTGGACTTTTATGGGGAGGCAATCTCGCCAATATCGTTTCCCTCATTGGCACCCCTTATCTGCCTCAGATTGAAGGCGGCATTTTATTTATTGAAGATATCAATGAAGCACCTTTTCGCCTAGAACGCATGCTGTGCCAGCTACACTTAGCTGGCATATTAGGACGCCAGCAAGCACTTCTTATAGGAGAGTTAGGTGCAAATCGTCCTGCCGAGCAAGATACCAGTTACACTTTAGACGATATGCTGGACTACCTGCGCAATACCTTACACATCCCGATCCTCACAGGCTTACCCGTTGGACACGGCCCTGATATTGCAACCTTGCCCGTTGGCGCACATGCGGAATTGGTCAGTGATACGCAGGGCTTTGAGCTAAAAATAAGACAGCACCCATCTGCTGGGGCAGCACAGTCATAAAATAACGAAAACCGCCGACAATTTATCTTTATTTTATGAATTTTCGATAGAGGATCTGGTAGAATCGCGGCCCATCGATAGTTGCAAAGCACGTTAAGTATAAAAAGTAGTACAAAACGTGCAATGCCAATCAGATTGCGAGGGTGGCGAAATAGGTAGACGCACCAGGTTTAGGTCCTGACGCTAGTTAAATAGCGTGCGGGTTCGAGTCCCGCTCCTCGCACCATAAAAGCCTTATAAATCAAAGGCTTACGTTTTTTTGGAAGTCACTTTTTACCCCTGATTTCCCTCCATTTCCCCTCGAAATGCCAACATTTTGCCAACATTTTTTTACTGTAGAACAGGGCAGTTTTGTCTAGAAAGATATTTGAGGCGCATCAGAATAAAAGCGATATGAAGCGTGTTTAATCGAGTTGCGAGGGTGGCGAAATAGGTAGACGCACCAGGTTTAGGTCCTGACGCCAGAAATGGTGTACGGGTTCGAGTCCCGTTCCTCGCACCATAAATCCTTATAAATCAAATATTTATGTTTTTTCTTCATACTTCCTTTGATTTTTAATCAGAATTACAGCAACTTTCTAGCATTTTCTTACCAAAAAGCTCAATGGCCCTCTCTCCTGCCTTCTCGTCTGCTGAAGGCATCCAGCGACCATAACGACGAGCTATCATTGTCCAATCCGAATGTCCCATCTGCTTAGCTACCCACATCGGATGCTCGCCAGCAGATAGCATCATCGATGCATAGGTATGTCGCGTCTGATAAGGACGACGATAGCGTACCCCAGAGCGTGGTATAGCGGTTTGCCAAATACGCCATATTTGGTGGTCACCCTCCCAGCGTTTATTAGTAGTCGGATGGTGAAATACGGCGTTGTTTTCAAGTGAAAAGGTATGGGCTTTTTGCGCGTTCAGCGCGGCTAGCGCTGGTGGAAGGATTTTGACTTCTCGTCGGCCAGCGCGTGTTTTTGTGTCCTCTGCTTTACCGCGAGATGCGCGTGTTATTGCCTTACGTACCAGGACATGCCCACGCAAAAAGTCAATATCTGTCCAGTCAAGCGCTATAAATTCACTGGTACGTAGACCTGTCCAGAATGCGAATTGGATTAAGTTGCGTGTTTGATCGTCTAACGTTTCAAGGATTGCTTTCTGTTCCTCGATTGTGAAAGGATCTATATCATCCTCAGTGCGTGGTCCTTCTAACCGGCTATAACACCAATTAGATAAAGGATTATCCTCAATTAGTTCGTCATTTACAGCATCGGTTAATGCTGAGCGGAAGCAGCTTTGGATATTTGAAAACCTTTTATTACTTACATTCATTGGCTTAAGCCAATCCTTAATATTTTTTCGTGTTACTTCTGATAAATATTTTTCGCCAAATTTAGGTATGAGTAGGCGATTGATAATTGAATTATAGTCACGGTATGTGCTTGCTGCTATATGTTCCTTTTTATCCTTAAGCCAAGTTTTTAGATAAAACTCCACTTTTTTAGCTTCGGTAGCCTCATCTGGATTATTAGCATAATTTTCTGCTTGGATAGAATTTGGAAATACTTGTGCGTAATTAAATGTTCCCTGGGATATTTCAAAAAGGATACTTGCTCGATGTTGCTCAGCTCGTTTTAGGTTAGTGGCTGTAGGCGGCAGCGAGATACGTTCCCGGCAGCGCTTGCCATTGTACGAAAAGGTGATTTCGATACTCGATTTCGAGCCTGCTTTAACGCCAATCCTTTTAATGCCCATTCGTTATACCCTTCTATATCTATTAATATGCGGCCATCAAGAGCCTTGATCCAAACTTCATTTATAGCCCAAACACCGGTATTACATTTGTTCCTAATAGCTTTCTCTGTATAGCCTGTTTCGTCAGCCATTTTTTCTACAGTAACAAAGCGCGCCATAGTTATTGTGCCTCACGTTTATTTGAATTAAAAAATCATTGCGCTCATACTTGTTCAAGTTCAGCGCGGCGCAGGTGGTAGATGTAATTTAATTCCTCGCGGTGCGCGGAATCGGTCACCTCGCCAATTAGGTCTGCGGCCGCATCAAGTAGGTCAATATCGCTTGCTCTGTGCAGTTGGTCGGATACTTGAGTGAACGTGATGCCCAGCGATTGCTGTTGGCCATCTTGTTCAAGATGGTGCGGCGTATTGTCCTGCTGATTTGCGCCGCTTGTTTTCTGTGCTGCCTCGCGCTGTTCCCGGGCCTTAGCTTTGACTGAATTTGTTCTGGATGAGGTTGTGGTTTGCGGGGTGGGTTCTGCTTCAGTGCCTTCAAACCAATCAGCGGGGTTGCTCATGCCATCGCGCAAGCTGGCGTAAATCTTTTTGAGGCTGACGACCTGCGCTGGCTGGATGGCATCAAGGCGGCGTTGAATACGCTTCTCGATCTGCTCTTTAGTGACGCTGAACGATTCAAAGGCCGCTACCATCTTTTGCATGGCCTCTGGTGAGGCGTTTGCCCTAGTGCGCATGGTAGCCTCGCATTGAGCAACTGCTGCCTCAGTCACGTCACCAGGAATCACGGCCAAGATGCACGCACGTAAACGCCTTGCCCCTTGATTAGCGACTAACTCGTAAATTTCGCGTGGGTCTTCCAACTTATACGAGCCTTTCCGCGTATAGCGGAGGTGAGGTACTTGAAACGTGATTTCTCGGCGGGTGTTGGTCTCAACGTCCCAAGCATAGGCTTGTACGGTAGATTCGCCGTTGGCTTGATCCAGTTCACGAATGCCAAACTGCATGTTCCCCCAAACTTGAGCCATTGCTTCGGCAAGTCGAATCGATGGGCCGCTGACATCCGAACCGCCCTTTGCGTAGGTGTATACAGCAGCATCTGCTAAGCTCGGGCGTGCGCAGGCATTGAGGATACGATCCATTGCAATGATAGGATCACGCGGATTCATTCGGGCAATCATCATGGCGGCCTGAACTTCTGCGATTGCACGCTGTTGGTCGGTTTGGGCAAGAGCATTGCTACATGCACGCGCTTGAGCGGGAGCAGATGCCGCAAAGGGGTTAGCGGTGATAACTTCGTTCATTAATTTACTCCTTGGTTGTGCCAAAACGGGCGTCAATGTAGCTGCTCGCTTCGACGGTATAGGGTTTCTTCTGAACCAACTTGCGGCGCAATACCTTGTTGCTGTCCAGTTTTAGAATGGCAGCATCGCCCATGAAGGCCAGTAGATGATTTTTAGCGCCTTCTGCGATTTTTTCGTATTCGTTCGCACGCTTGGCCGCGTCTTGTGCAACCTTGGCCCAGTGCAGAATTATTTCGTCAGCTTCGACGGTTATCCCATTGGTGCCTGGATACAATCGCTTGAACATCGGCAGCGTTGCCGGGTGATCAAATTCGGGGTCGGGCGGGATGCCGGCGAGAACATGTTTGTGCCAGAAGTCGTGTGCTGTCTCGATGATGATTTCGTCCATCTCTGGGTCGCGCTCCATCGGGTAGATACGCAGATCGTCTCCCCCGAAGTAGCCCGCTACGTCAAATGCTGGGTAATCTAGAACCAGCATGTAATGATGGGGTTGTGGGATGTAATATTCGGCGATGGCGTCTGGCTGGCCGTCTTTGCCCCACAGATAGCCCATGCGCGGGCTGACATTCTTGATCTCAAGCCCTTTCGAGATGCCGACAAAATCACGGTCAATGTGTGCAATTAGAAAGTCGTGTTTGGGGTGGCGTAGCGTCCTGTTTATTCGGCGCAGTTTGCTGCCCGTGCGCTCCGAAACCATCGCCGCAATCACTTGCTCCATGGCCCGGCCAGCCTTTGTGCGACTGTTGTCCAGCTGTGCTTCGATTTCGCCGCGCTTTTGCAAATAGAGTTCTAACTTGGTAGAGAATGGGTTAATGCCAAATAGTGTGGCTATATCACTCCCACCTAAGCCAGACTGTCTTGCCTTCAAGAAGGCATCGTTTGGTGCGCTCATCATTTGTCCTTTCTTCTAAGTTTCGCCGCAGTGGCGGCAACCTAGGCCACGGCAAAATAGGCAGGTATTAGCCATTTCATTTTTGATCTCGCGCTCAGCCTTGCATTGGGCTTCGCGTTCCCAATAAGAAATCACCAAACTGGCGAGTACTTTTCCTGCTTCTTCGTGTTTGCCGGCCTTGAGCGAGACGGCGATGGTTTTGATGTTGATCTCGCCGATTGCCTCCGAAAGATTGTCAGTCGAGAAGGGGTAGTAGTCGCCACCATCAGCAAGTAGTGCCTCCTGCCTGGATTCGACGGCTTCTTGCCAAAGATTTTCTCTATCCATTTGCGTGAGGTAGCGATTCAGCTCAGCAGTGACCGCACACGGAACGTTATAGATGTTCATAGCGTCACTTTTGCGAGGTTCCATGCTTTGCGGATGCCATAGCCACGACGCACGTAATAGATGAAATCAGTGAGGAACTTTTTCATGGCGGCACCTTTAGTTAACTTCTCCAGCCTTGACGTTGCCAAAATGGGTTAGGGCGCTGATTTTTAGGCTTGTTCCTGGTAGCTCGACAAAATCATCAGTGAGTAATTTGAATTTCTTCTCTAGCGCCGGTTCTTTGGTTGCTTCTGTCATGGCTTTCTCCTATTCAATGTTGAAAGCAGGCCAGGGGATGGCGACCGCTTCAGTGCTTAAAACTGTAAAACGTTGTGTATGTAAAAGTATACAAATATAATAAGTATTGTCAATAAAAGTATACATGTTTGGTGAAAAAAGTTGACCAGAGTCGCTTTTTTTAAGCCAAGTGGGATGGAAATTTACTCAAAAAGTAAGGAGGTAGAGAAGAATCCCTACCTCCTGTTATGCAACTTATTTTTTCTTATTAGATGCGACTGCTTTGCTTATGCACTACACGGCCTAGGATCAAATTTCCCTTTGCCATAGGCTTATCTTTATAGATTCTTTTGTCCAAATTATCTGATGAAATAATCCATTGATTGTTTATTCTAAAAAGTCGTCTGACTACCACTTCTTTTTCTTCATGAATTGCGAAAGCGACGCCGCTCTTAGGGGTTGCATCGGCGGCGTTAACGACAACCCAGTCACCATCATAGAGGCTTGGCTCCATAGCTTGGTCTTTTATCTTAATGGCAAAGAGTTTATCTAGATCGTAGTTGCTTTTTTCATACAGTTCTGCGGGCAAATAAATAGTTGCCATGTTGTCTCCGGTTGGCACGGTGGAAAATTTACGTGCGCCATCGGAGAACCTAATATTGACTATGGGAATAGCGTAGTGGCTATCTCCATGTTTAGCAAAACCAACTTCCTCTCCCCATTTTTTTGCGCCCTTTCCCGTTATAAGCCATTCCGGCTTGACCATCAAAGCCTTGGCAATTTTCATTAAATTTTTTCCGGCGGGTTTACTCTCTGGAGGGGTAAACCACTTAGAAACAGTTCCGCGCAAAATATCAGTACCACGCGCAAGCTCAGCCTGTGTCATGCCTTTTTCGTCCAGTACGGACTGTAATCTATCTTTAAAGCTCATCGTATTCACATCGTGCAGGCAGTTATTTTGGACGCGATAGCAAAGCCTTTGAAATTTTCACTTCTTTTCTTTTGGTGGCGATTGCATTGCCGCCGAACCAAGAAATAGTGATACGCAAAATTTTTGCACGTCCTAAAGGCGCTGTACTTACGGTCTCTCTCGTTTGTGAGTACAGACTGTAATTCAATATGCTGAATATGTGTTTACTTTATGAGTCACTTATTTTGTATATTTTTATTGACAATAATCTTATAAATTGTAGAATGTTTTCTAAATTTATGGTCTAAGAAATTGGAAGAAAAGGAGACTTGATCCACATGATCATTTCAAAACAGCAAGCTATTAAAGTATTTGGCAGCGGCGCTGAACTTGGGCGTGCTATCAGCGTAGGTCGTAGCGCCATTTCTAAATGGCCTGAAAAACTAGATCAGAGGCGGACAGATTTAGTGATAGGCGCTGCACTTCGCCTCGGAAAGCTATCGCTTATAGCTCATGAAGTTTTTATCGGCTGCCAATGGTCTGGTAAGCATCTTATAAGTCAATCTAACCAGCTGAATACCCCCGATCACTATCAGCTTGAGTGTCGCTATCCATAGGGCTTCTTGGATGAATTACTATGAACACCACATTGGGGATTATGCTGAGGCTACAGCGCATCTCAGTTTCATGGAGGATGCTGCCTATAGCCGACTCATCAGAAAGTATTATGCGCGAGAAGGCCCTTTACCCGTCGATCCTAAAGCCGTGCAACGACTCATTGGGGCGTGCACTAAAAAGGAGTGCGAGGCAGTAAACACCGTGCTCGAAGAATTTTTTATTCTAGAAGAGGATGGTTGGCATAACTACCGCTGCGACAAAGAGATCAGCAAGTATAGGGAGGGGGATGCCGAGCGCGAGCAAAAAGCTACGCACGAAAAAGAGCGGCTGCGCCGATACCGTGAGGAACGCGCACGATTGTTTGCTGAGCTTCGTAAGCTGGGTATCACGCCAAAATGGGATACGCCGGTTGTGCAATTGCGAGAAATGCTGAAACAGTCCGGCGATGTACTCACCATATCCACAGATATTGGCCAAGCATATCCCTGTAACGGACCTGAGACGCTAGCGAGCATTGAAGAGCCTGTCAGAATTTTTGTGTGCAAGAAGTCATATGATAGAGCAGTAAATAAAA
>JASSUF010000046.1:0-16698 GCA_031963365.1 Mycoavidus cysteinexigens | reverse complement strand
TGCCATGCGACATCTCAACTTTGCTCAGATACGACACTACAACTTTGCTCTTACAGAATGAGAACCTATATTTCATCTTATGACAAAGAGTACCCATCGGATCTGCCCCTTTACTCAAAGGACACACGGCCTCCTTATCAGGCCAGCATCGGGAATGGAGATCTTCCAGAAGAATCTTCCTCGAGCTCACCCGCATTAGATAGCCAACCTACTGTTGAAGAGAATGATAAAACGTACTCAACTCATCTAGATATTGGGCAGCGTAAACCGCCTGCACAAGATCTTCCAGAGGGATCTTCATCTGGCTTATCTGCGGTAAGCGGTCACCTAATCCTGAAAAAGAATAAGTAAATTTATTCCACCGTAACCGACTTTGCCAAATTCCTAGGTTTATCTGCATCTGTGCCACATGCGCAGGGGGTGTGATACGCCAAAAGTTGCAAAGGGACTACGTGCAAAAGTTAATTAATTTATACGAAGGGGGCGCTAAGAAAGATTCCTCCAGATTTCTAGAGAAAACTTTAAAATCGCGTAAACCTAAACTGTAATACTGATATCCTCCCTTCACCAGATCACGCATGCTTTGACTGCTTTTGTCTCCGACTTACTGGCATTGCCTTGAGCGTATACGATCTGGGATTCAACATTTAGATTAAGACACATGAAACTGGAAAAATATTTTCCACTCGATACGGTTAAAGACGAGTTCCGGGTCTGGACACAGCTCGCTAAGCCAGAGCTGCGCCTACCGGCAAACGTCCTTTATATTTGCGAATACGGCTTTACTGAAACCCTCAACAACGTCATCGACCACGCCCAGGCGCAGAACCTCATTATTCGAGGCCAACAGGACACTATGTCCACCGTCTTTGAAATCGAAGACGACGGTATTGGCGTGTTTGCGAAACTTCGTACTCACTTCGGGTTGGATTCGGACATCCATGCGCTGATCGAGCTGGTCAAAGGCAAACTCACAGTCGCTCCTGAGGCACATAGCGGTGAGGGTCTATTTTTTGCGAGCAAGATGTTTGATCGCTTTGTCATTGAGTCGGGAGAATTGTCGGTTTCATTTACTCATGACCAATGCGAGGTACGCAACGTAGCGCCTCGCCAGGGGACGCTGATTCAGATGGAGATCGCCAACGATAGCCCCAAGACGGCAGTGCAAGTGTTTAATCATTTCTGCGATACGGAAGCGTTGATCTTCTACAAAACCCGGTTTTTTATCTCACTCGCAGCACTCGAAGGCAATTTGATTTCACGTTCGCAGGCCAAACGGGTAGCAGTACGGTTTGAGCAATTTAGTGAGGTCGAACTCGACTTTACGGGGGTCGAGAGTTTGGGACAAGCATTCGCTGATGAGCTAGTACGAGTGTGGCCCCTCATTCACCCACAGACGAAACTACTGATAGTTAATGCCAACGATACGGTACTCAAAATGATCAGCCACGTTAAGGGACGAATTGATTTGCCGCAACCAATCCCAGCGAGCGATCCTCAAGAAAAGCAACAAAACCATCCAAAATCACTCCCATAGAGCCTTCCTTTTTATTCCACCGTAACCGACTTTGCCAAATTCCTAGGTTTATCTGCATCTGTGCCACGTGCGCAGGAGGTGTGATACGCCAAAAGTTGCAAAGGGACTACGTGCAAAATAGGAGAGAGCTCGCCATAGTGTTCAGGCATGCGGATCACATGCACTCCTTTTTCATTGGCAATGCGCGTGTCGGCATCGGCAAAGACATAGAGCTCACCTGCGCGTGCACGAACTTCTTGCATATTGGATTTGAGCTTTTCTAATAAGGCATCGTTTGGCGCAATGGTAATAACCGGCATGGCTTCATCAATTAAAGCTAACGGCCCGTGCTTGAGCTCTCCTGCAGGGTAGGCCTCAGCATGTATGTAGGAGGTTTCTTTTAATTTCAGTGCGCCCTCTAGCGCAATGGGATAGTGCAAGCCGCGCCCTACAAATAGCACATGCTCTTTGCGTGCGAAGATTTCAGCCCAACCGATAATAGGTGCTTCAAGGGCAAGCACGCTGTTTAGCGCAGCAGGCAAATGGCGTAGAGCCGATAAATAGCGCGTTTCTTCTTCTGTTTTCAGGCGATGTCGGCATTTGGCTAGGCTCACCGTCAGCATAAATAGCGCGACCAGTTGAGCTGTAAATGCTTTTGTTGAAGCCACGCCAATTTCAATACCTGCATGGGTTAAAAATGCCAACTTTACACGCTGCACCATCGTACTAGTCGCTACATTACAAATCGCTAGCGTGTGCTCATGCCCCATGGATTGTGCATGTTTTAAAGCTGAAAGCGTGTCTGCTGTTTCTCCTGATTGAGAGATAGCAACGACTAAGGCATTTGGATTCGGTATGGAGTCTCTATATCGGTATTCACTGGCTACTTCCACTTGTGTTGGGATGCCTGCAATCGACTCTAACCAATATTTTGCAGTCAGCCCAGCGTAGTAACTTGTGCCACACGCCACTATCAAAATACTATCTATTTTTTGAAAAATAGCTTGTGCTGCTTCTCCAAAGTGCCATGGTGCAAATAGGTCTACAGCAGGCAAAGTATCTGCAATGGCTTGAGGCTGCTCAAAAATTTCCTTTTGCATAAAATGCCGGTAAGGCCCCAGCTCAACGGCAGCCCCATGCCCTAGGACTTGCTTCTCAGCGCGTTGCACAATAGCCCCTTGCGCATCCTGAATCTGGTAACCCTCACGCGTAATTGAAAAAACATCACCCTCTTCTAGGAAAATAAAGCGGTCGGTACTGCCTGATAAAGCCATTGCGTCCGATGCAACAAAATGCGCTCCTTCTGCTAAACCTAGTACTAAAGGAGACCCTTGGCGGGCACCCACAATATGGTCGGGCTCTTCAGTGCTCAAAACTGCGATCGCATATGCGCCTCGCAGTTGTTGAACAGCGCTATGCACAGCACGCACTAGGTCGCCGTTGTAAAAGCTATGAATTAGGTGTGCAATGACCTCGGTATCGGTCTGACTCTCAAATACATAGCCTTGTGCGCTGAGTTGCACACGCAAAGCTTCATGATTTTCAATAATGCCGTTGTGCACTAGCGCTATCGTATTGCGCGACACCATGGGGTGGGCATTATCCGAGACCGGTGCACCATGCGTTGCCCAACGGGTATGTGCAATTCCAATCGAACCTTGGACCTGCTCTTTATTGACCTGTTCTTGCAAATCTTCCACACGCGACACGCTACGTACGCGCTTGATTTGTCCGGCCTGAGAAGAGGACGAAGGCATGGTCAGCATCGCAATACCGCAAGAATCGTACCCGCGATATTCAAGCCGCTTTAGCCCTTCGATCAAAATTGGAACTACCTCACGGTGCGCTACTGCACCGACGATGCCACACATAAAAAATCCAAAAAATGAAATATTCAAGCCTGCGTATGCAGGTTAAAAGCGGTGGTTACCATTTAAAAGTCGGTGGTGTGCGTGTTGGGGTTCCTTCGTCACCACCAACCTACAAGAATGCACATCACGGTGTTTCATGTTGGGTTTTAGGGTTTTTTACTAATACCTTTGCACAAACGTCTTTCCACAAGGTGGTACCTGCAGCGACCTTTGCACCCTGCCCAATAGTTAAAGGAGCAATAAGCTGGCTATCTGAGCCGACAAATACATCGTCTTCAATCCGGGTTTGGTGCTTCTGTTTACCATCATAATTACAAGTAATTACACCGGCACCAAGATTCACGCGTGCTCCTATATGCGCATCTCCTACATAAGCTAGGTGATTGACTTTGGAGGCGTGTCCAATCACGGCTTGCTTCACTTCAACAAAATTACCAATACGCACTTCGGGTCCCAAGTCGGTACCAGGGCGTAATCGTGCATAGGGTCCAACTATGGCACAGGTACCAATGTGTGCACCTTCGATATGACTAAACGCATGGATCACGGCATTTGAATCTACCACTACATTTTTCAGCACGCAGTTCGGCCCAATATGCACGCCCTCTTTGAGTACAACCTGGCCCTCAAACACGCAATTCACATCAATCGCGACCTCTTGCTCGCACTCCAAAGTGCCGCGTATATCTATACGTGCAGGGTCAGCTAACTTCACGCCTTGCTCTAGCAGTGCGGCAGCCAGATTATGCTGGTAAATACGCTCTAACTCTGCAAGCTGCATTTGCGTATTCACGCCCAACGTCTCCCATGCATGCGCGGGTTGTTCTGTCACCACCTCTACGTTATCTACGCGAGCATAAGCAACAATATCCGTTAAATAATATTCATTCTGCTTGTTGTGATTATTTAAAGCATGCAACCAAGCGCTAAGCTTGCCTGCAGGGATAGCCATAATGCCGGTATTGATCTCCCCAATACTAAGCTCTGCTTGAGTGGCGTCTTTGTGCTCAACAATACGCACCACCTGCCCCATTTCATTACGCACGATCCGGCCATAGCCAGCGGGATCTTCCAGATTCACGGTTAGGATGCCATACCGGTTTGTACCTGCCTTTCGCACCAATTTTTGCAGCGTAGCCACACTAGTCAGTGGAACATCTCCGTACAACACCAACGTGGGTGCTTGCTGATCCACAAAAGGCAAGGCTTGCAACACAGCATGCCCTGTACCTAATTGCTGCTCCTGCCTAGCAAATAGGACATCAGGCGCTGCCACGGCTTTTTCAACCACCGGCGCGTTGTAGCCGGTAACCACAATAAGTCTGCGAGGATTCAGTGCACGTGCTGTTTCAAGCACATGCACCAATAATGGAGAACCCGACAAGGGCTGCAATACTTTAGGCATGGTCGAGCGCATGCGTGTACCACTACCAGCGGCAAGGATGACAATATTCACAATAACCTGAAATTCAGAATGAAAAAAATAATAACAGTTAGCGGTACGCATGCACACCACCGACTTTTGATCACCGCTTTTGGCATGCATATGCAGGTTTTAAAAGGACATTGGTCATCATGTTGGGGTTCGTACCTCACCACCAACCTACAATGAACGGTAGGTTGGTGGTGACGAAGGAACCCCAACATGCAAGCCACGGCGTTCTTTATGACCAGCTTAAAAACTCTTAAAGACAAAGATTAAAAACCTGAGCGCTTTTGCAAATAGTCTAACGTTGCCTGACGGTAAGCAGGCTTACTTCCGCCACTATATAAGCTACCAGAAAGCGGGACGGTGCCACGATTTTGGCCTGAGGAGAAATAACTCGATGATTTACCTGCCCTAGCTACCGCATGCTTTACAAGCCTAATTGCAGTATCCCCCATTTTAGATGCAGTCCATAACGCCCCCTGCTTTGCCGTTTCTGCTATGCGACTGGCGGGCTGAAACTGGAAGGAAAATCCACCGGCTAATCGTATAGCCATTGCCATCACCCCTTTCATAACGCCATAAAGGGCAACCGCAATAATCAAAAGCTCGAGCGAAGCACGACTGATATTCAAAGAGGCATCACTTATCTTAAGCTTATCAAGCTCATCGCCATATACGGTCACACTGATAGACAGCATCATTGAAGTTAGGACCACAACCAAAATATGATTTAAAACAAAATGCAGCCAGTAATCAAAAAAACGGGCCATCATAGGCCATATCATGCAAATAATAAAAAGCGGGCCCACGGCAAAAGCCACTTTGATCATAGAGTGTGATACCAAAATACTAACGCCCCCGACCACCACGACAAAGGCAAAACCTGCAGCAATAAGGATCGCGTTGATATACCACCCAAACATCGCACCAATATGCCGCCAACCAGCCGATTTCGCCATTTCTAAACACGCTGATATGACCTCAAAGCCCTTGGTCAAAGTAGCATCTAAAGAAGCATACAGCGTCGTTCCAATATGGTTATTGCTTAGTGTGGCAGTAAGCGCATCTTCTAGGCTAGAAAATCCTTCTACAATCCATGTCAGATAGGTATCCGTATTCAGAGCCAAGCTACCTACCACCAAAATTTTTGCACACTTCATCAAAAAGTCTGAAAAGGGTTGCTGCACCCTCCCTACCATCAACAAATAGCCATACAGCGTGAAATACAGCATCACCCCCGCTATAGCCCAAGGGGTAATCCCTCGAATAAGTTGGGCCGAGATTGAACTCACAAAAGTAGCCAAGGCATTATCTATACTACCGCCAATACCCTGAAAAACATTATCTGTAAAAGATGGCATAGCCCGCACCTCGCAAATAAAAGGCCCTGCATTGCTTAGGGCATGTCCTCAATTAGCGCCCCATGTAAATGTCTTGGGCTGCACATTAAGACCGCCACGTTTAGCCGCGTCGCGCATGTGTATTTCGTGCATTCTTTGTACTTGTAAACGCTCTTGTGCTGTAGAGACTAATTCGTACATTGCTAGTTTAATTTTCTCATTCTGGATATTGGCCTGCTCTACAGCAATGCGACCTTGTAACTCGGTAATAGCCTTAAGGTCCGTTGTGCTATTGATAGCTTCCATCAGTTGTTCAATCTGGATCACACGTTTTTGTGCAATCTCGTAGGCTTGCATTGCAAAAGCCTGATCTTGTGCCGCTTTACTGGCTTGCGCCTCGCAAGCCAGTCGCTGATCTCCCGCTGGTAAAAAATGGCAACTATCAAATACTTGACTCGACTCATGAATACGCAGCGCCTCGCCTTCTAATCCTTTATAGCCTTTTTCTTGCAAATCACGGTAGATCGTGGCCCATTCTGGCGGTAAATAATCATAAAACGCTGCATTATTGAATATGGCGCCCAGTTTTCGTGTTCCTGAGATGGCTTTGTATTGTTGTTCGAGCTGCTTGATTTGCTCTTTCAACTTCCCAATGGCTTGCAAATGGTGCTGGATCTGCGTCGTATCTATCACGGGCATCTGTGCATAGGTACTAGTGCTAACCAGTAATGCGAAGGCTAGGATATGAACCCTTTTGGGTAATGAGAAGCACCCCCTGAGGCTACGGCTAAGCAGCGTAAAGTACATCCTCCTTTTTCTCTGCCTCATGGGTGTCCTCCACGATATGGTTGCTGCGTTCTTTCTTTACGTTTTTTATGAAAAGCCGGCAGCCAAATAGTGGGGTCAGCGCCTAACTCTTCGATGAGTTGATCTACTAGCGCAATATTGTCTGTACTGCCCGAGAGTACGGCTAGCTCATCCTCCAAACCACTTAGGTCTAGACAGCCAATGGCAGCTCGATGGCCTTGTTTAATAAGAAATAAACGACTGTCTTCATGGAAATGTTTAATGATTTCAAATTCTGCTTCACTGACTTTGAAACCGTGCACATAGTCATTGTGATCGGCTTTGGGATTGGGAAGATAGATCTCTGTTGCGCATTGCTCGATGAGCGTTTTTGCGATTTTAGATTGCAGCACATCTGAAGGAGATTGCGTGGCAAATACGCCTAAACCATTTTGCTTGCGTATGGTTTTTTGTTTATTGAATGCAAAGTCTGAAAAAGCATCATCTGCAAGCCATTTCCAGAATTCATCCATGTAGTAGATAAAACGTCGCCCATCGATAACGCTCTCCATACGATGCAATAAATATAAAGCCAGCGGATTACGCACGACGGGGTTATCCAAAAACGCAGTGCCATCGAATCCATAGCAGCTATGTATATTGAAATTGAGTATATCGGTCGGGTTATCAAATACCCAGGCAAATGGCCCTCCAACGCACCAGCGGCTTAACCGTTTAACTAAGCTGTTTTCGCGTTCTTTTTTGTCTAAGCCTTCCGTCATATTTTGTGTCACCGTCGTCAGGCGGCGCAATGCGACAGGCATGCGCATGACCGTTCGTACTGCACTGGCAAGGCGTGACTCATCGGCCGTAGTGAGCGCTTGCCCATCTCCTGCGAGAAGTGTGCGAATCCACTGCTCTAGGAACAATATATTCGCTTGTGTGGGTTCCAAGGCAAAAGGATTAAAACCTGTCGACTCCCCATTGCGCAGCGTGAAGTATTGACCCCCCATCGCTTTAATAGCGATTTTTGCGCCTTCGTCTTTGTCGAAAAAGACGGTGGTGTATCCATTGGGCGAGGCGTGTTTAAATTTTTGAGATTGGCACAGTAGGAGGCTGAGCAAAGCCGTTTTACCAGAGCCAGATTGTCCAATCACACTGGTATTACCTAGCAGCTTTTTGTCGAATGCCTCTTCATCCACTCGGCAGGCGTGATAGTTAAAATACAAAGGCTGGCCCGATGGCGTTTTGAATAAGGTCACCGCAGGCCCCCACGGGTTAGCATCTCGCTTACCCGCCGTAAAATTATGAAAACTGGCTAATCCTGCAAAATTTTGACTAGTTAGTCGGGCAACACGCGGACGATATCGCCAATTACCAGGAAGTTGTGCGTAATACGCAGCATCTGTAGCCGTATTAATCGATGCAGCTAAAAAACCAAGGTCTTGAATAATCGCCATAGCACTAGCGCGATAACGTGTAACGTGCGCAACGCTCGGACCAAAAATCATAAGCGAATAATGATATTCCCCCATAGCAAACTGACCTTGGATCAGTTGATCAATGGCACTCGATAAATCACTCACCTGCGTCGCAGAACCATCCTCAGCACTTAAGAGTTGGTTTTGTTGCCTTTCTAAAAAATCTTTACCCTGGCGCTTATCCATAAAAGAATAAGATTGCGTCATGACATATTCATACTCTTCATACATTAAACGGTTCAATAGCCCTGGCTCGGTATGAGACGTATAGTCTTTAAAATCTAGGGCCTGAGCATACCGGGTGTGCATCGCTGTACGTAATTCAATGGTTTCCATTCCTACGAATATCCACGCATGACCAAGATAATCATATAAAGGCGCAGCAGGTAACCTCACTTTTTGCCATTCGCCCGTTATAAGAAAATTTAAAAAAGAGAGCGCCTTTGAACATAAAGCACCCTGCTCATCTTTAAAGGTAGTCAGGGTTATCAATTCGTAGCGCCGCATACTCGCTTGTATTTGATGCGCCAATTCATCCAATTTTTTAATAGCACTATGCTGATCGTGAAGAATATCGCCAGCAGTACGCCGACCTGACTTTGAAAATGTCCGGGATAGAGCACTAGGAAAAGGGCGATAAATAAGGGTCAAATACAGCTCATTCGCCATCATTTTGTAGCCAGCGAAAGAGTCATAGTATTTTTTATCTAAGGTTTGGCAAAAATCATTATCGAATGTAGCGTGCAGTCGTTCTGATATTTGGCGGCGAATGGTATGTGTCCATATAGCAGTATGTCTTGAAGCAATAGAGCGAAGCATGGTATTCATTTGCTCCTTACGCAGCACAATTTCTTCCGGGTCTATAGTTTCAAAACTTATCCCTGACACCTTCCAAATACGCAAAAAATCTCCCTGTCTAGTCATGATGGTATTCTCTGAAATATGACTAGAATAAGGAATAAATGCAGCGCACCCTCTCTCTTTATTTATTTGAGTACCGTATTTTGTCTGTGCTGCCATGGTTGGGCCTTATACACTTTAAAAATGCTTGGTTCATATACCTCGGTTTAATTTTTTATTTTTACCTCTATTTTTTATATTCTATTTTGACTGCATTGCGCTTTTTGAATTCAATGGGGCTATAAGCAGAAGCCTTCCAAAAACGGCCATTTTGAAAAGCATATTGAAATCGGAATAAAATTTTGAGGCCCGATAAACGGAATTGCTGGTCATCATGTTTTGCAATAGCCCGCATAATAGCGAGTGCAGGAAACAAAAGGATAGTTATAAAAATATGAATCCAGATGCTTGCCAATACAATTATTCCACCCACTATAGTAAGCGGGGCCATAGGCACGCCAAAAATCATCGCGGGCCGTGTGCATCCTTTGAATAAAATATCCCCACACTCTGTCATTATCTTTCTCCTATATTATTTTTATTTGACCCATGCATACTGGGTATTGCGCAACAAGAACCATTGAGGACATGCCCCCTAATGAATGAGCAGATAATTTGCCAACTCAGCAGATCCACCGATCAACAACCCCCCTGCCAAAATTTTTGCGCACTCTGCAATATCTGCTTGCTTGAATAGGAATTTATAACCGGACCACATAATTGCCATGGTGACGACCCCCATAGAAACACCATGCAAAATTTTTAAAATATTGTCCATAAATCCATTCACTCTTTCCAAACCACCCTCTGCCAGCGCAGGCTGCGAAAAAAACATAAAAATAAACAACCCTTTTATAAAAATAAAATGGGTATATTTTTTTAAAATAATGGGTATATTTTTATAGAAGGAATATTCTTTTACACTCAACCTCATCACTCCTTCTCCCTATATGTTTTAAAAACATATCTTATTGTGGACATTTATTTAAAAAATCCTGTCTAGCTTGAGCAGTTTTAAAACGTTTTTTAAATTTAATTGAATAATATTTTTTGAGAGAAGGAGTGCATTCTTTTATAGTTGACTTTGAATAAAGGCATAACGCTGCCTCGCATGCAAGCTCAACGTCTCCTGTAAAAACAGCATGTGCGACACTAGAATGCAAAACACCTGCCGACAATCCGATTACGATACCTTTTCTTATAAAAGCCACCATTGATCTCATGCTCACAGCTTGACTCCTATTTTTTATTCATAAAATAGTTCCACTGCTACGGGACTATTTTTTCCATATAAAACATTCCCCTCCTCCGCTTCCATCGAATCATCGTTCACGGCGTAATGCATGGAAATAATAGATGGCAACACTCCTCGAGAAAGCAAATACCGTTTTATAGCGCGTGCTCGCTCTAAAGAAATTTTCTCACTAGCTGCATCGGAGTGAAAATAATCAGATCGACTTCTAATTTCTATATGTTTTGTTTTTTTAATATAGGGCAACAAAGCCATCTCTTCAGCAGGGGTAGGTTTAAAAACCGTGCTTGTATTTGCAAAATAGAGATACACCACACGCGAACTAGAGTGATCGGGTTGCAACTTTATAGAGGCCGTTTTATATCCTTGCTTTTCTAATGTATTTTGAATATCTAATAAATCTGCATGTAGTCTTGCATATTCAGAGGGCGCATCATTATTAACCGACTGCATTTTCATACCTTGTGTATCAGGCAATGTCTCGAGCCAAGTACACCCTGAAATCATCACCGCTAATAATAAAAACAGACTTTTATACATAGGGGCACCCTATAAATTTTTAATTCGAATGCATCTTTATTTTGTCACTATCTCCAATACTTCTTTTTTTCAATGGGTCATACCAAAGTTCTGTGATATGCCTGCCTTTTTTTAACTGCATATCGTTGTGTATATGAATCACTACATCTACTACTTGGTAGAGCAACTGCCGAATCACTGCATACGATAAAGCGCGCCCTTGTCGATTTTGCAAAATCATTAAAGCCAACCTCTCAAAAGTCAGCTCAACAGAACCAGCATGGCAACTCGTAATGCTTCCACCATGTCCAGAAGCAGCAACCTGCATAAAATCGAAAGCCTCCCCTCCTCGTAACTCCGCTAACAAAATACGCGTGGGTTTCATTCGCAAACAGCTTTTTAAAAGTGCGGCTGGAGTAAGGAAAGCGTTTTCCTCTTCTTTAGCCTCACTGGGGTAAAACAAATGCACATGGTTGTGATGATTAGGCAGACGCAGTTCTGGCACATCTTCAATCGTGATCAAACGTTCATTTTGTGGAATTTCTTCGATCAACGCTTTCATGAACGTGGTTTTGCCTGATCCCGTTTCTCCTGAAACTACAATGACTTTTTGAAGCGTGACGGCCATTTTCAGGAAATGGGCATATTTATATTCGGCTTTGAGCGCCATCAGCCTATGCTCTTGCTCACTAAATTCTTGAACAACAGGACGTATACCGTTGAAAAAGCCTTGTCTGTCATAGTCCGCAAGGGTGTGTTGCGCCAAAGAAGGTTTACGTATCGTCATCGAAACCGTGTTGGCTTCACAAGCAGGAGGCAATACGATTTGTATACGCTCCCCCTCTGGCAAAGTGGCAGATAACAAAGGATTGCTCTCTGAGAGGTCATGTCCTGAAAATTGGGCAGTTGCAATAGCAAGCGCTTTGAGGTGCTCGAAAGTCAAAGAAGGCACTACGTAATGCGTCCACTTTCCTGCTTGTTCACAAAACACCTCTCCAGGCCGGTTCACGCATATTTCCGTAATGCTTGGCACACACATCCACTGAGCAAGAGGCTCTAGATGAAACAGCAGTGAGCTTGCGTTGTGCAGTCCACTTACATGCAATGTGCTGGTTTGCGTCCCATTATCTTGCGCTTTATTCGACCGATACATCGTAGACCTCTGAAAAGTCTAGATCTCTGGCCAGATAGACCGCAACACTTCCCCCTTGATTTTTATAGAGCGTAGATGGAATGTTAATCGTACGTTTTAGCGCTTCTGTTGCCATATCTTGGCTCGTTTGATGGGTGCTGCCAAAGTGGATAGTGGTGCCATTTTTCTCCGTATCGTGCATGGGCCGCACCAAAGCCTTCCCTATATCGTCTATGAGGCTTATTGCCATTGCACCGCCAAAGCGCGCCCAGAAATGCGTATCCACATGACCGGATAGTCCTGTTGCACCTAGCGCATCAGTTGCAGGAGAATCGAGGTCGATGACTGTGCCATTTGGCGTTTTAAGGCGACTCCACAGCACAAAAACACGTTTAATACCCTGATCCATGCCTGCCTGATATTCCCCAAACACTGTAGAACCTCGCTCTATTAAAACCACTTTGCCGTTGTCGCTATATATATGTTGCGTAACCCCGCAACGCGTCATACCGGCTACCGAAGTATCTAGTTTGGTTTGCAACACACAGTTGATAAAAGTGCCTTTAGGGACTATGAAATTTCGGTTTCCTAGATGGCGCGCACGTTGCATAGGCGTATTTGTGGATTGAAGTAGCTCTCCTAGAGCGTGCGGCTTCATGCCTTGAGCAGTTTGGTTAGTTGGCAAGCTTTCCTCCGTTTGGGCTATCTCCCTTGCGTTCATGGCACCCATGACTGGAGGTATATCTGGCCTACCAGTCAATCTACCCAGTGAAATACCGTCCATCACACTTACAGCAGAGCTGCCTAGTGCTACCTCTTTGCTCACCATTAGCGCAGAGCTGGATTTATCTAGCGAAGACGATTTTTTCTCACTTTGTTTTTGCATCCAGGCTGGCATAACCATAGGCTGTATAGGCATGCGCATTGGATAGGGAAAAGTAAATTTCGTGTCCGGCAAAGGTCTATCAGGCATACCCGAAGCAGTGCGCGCGATAAACGTCGCCGCAGAAGATAAAGAAGTAGGAATAGGGAGGGATGCAGCAGGAGCAGCAGGCTGACGATCAAAAGAACGATTGGGTATAGAGCTTTCCATCATGGGTGGCTCACGTTTTTGTGCCGCATGAGAAGCCACAGGTACACGCTTTTTATAGGTGTAATGCACAAGAGCTAATGCCAGTAAAAGAAGCCCAAAGATAAACGCGGAAATCCAAGTGCGAGGAAGCGTGGTGTTGAGCGTTTTAACTTGTGGAGCACCTCGCTCTCCTTCAAGGGTATGCAAAGTATTAGGGAGATCAGACTGATTCGCATCCGTATGCGGCTTACCATGCTTCATAGCGCTCCCCCCTCTTCTGTGCGCAACACACGCTTTAAGCCAAGGATGCTGCTGCCATTGCGTGGCGCAATCCCATGCGCATTAAAATGGTCGTTGTAAATACTGACCACCGATTTGCCCGAGCGCAGCACCATTTTTGGCGCCACTTGATGCACTACCAGTAAATCTTCTACTTCCCCTGAAGTACGAGCCTCCACATGCGTATTCACGACACGCTCAGAGCCATCTGCAGCCCAGACAAATACGGCAGGAAAATCTTGATTATTTGGAAATTGAAAATAGGTAAAACGTCCATCGTCATACGCCATAGATGGCACGATATTCTGTGAATGTTTACCTACTTGCATCGAATACTGTCGATTCACAACAGCGGGTTTTTGCGATAAACGTGTGTGTACAAGCTGCTGGCGGTGAGTGGCTTTTTCTTTAACTATTTGTTCTTTAGGGTAATGAAACAAAATACGATAGGCGGGCCGCCTATGGATAATACGGCTAGGTGGTCGAGTACTTTTTTGAAGATTTTTTCCGATATTTTTTGAAGTGCTATGGGCCGTTTCTTTACTGTCATTACCAGCCATCAAGTACAGATCAAACGCATAGAGATGCTTAGTGGTAGTCACTAATAAATTCGTATTCCACTTCCCTGCCTCTGGCAAAAGTATTTTTTCATCGCTGACTTTCACTGATTTTGGCTTTAAATACAGAGCATTTCTTTTATCTAAAATCTCCCAACCTTGGGAAAAGCCACAGGCTATATCTAGAATTTTTTCATCGGATGAAAAAACAACTTGCGTGCCCAGTCCAGGGTAGGCCTGGATCATGACTACATCGTCTTTGTTATAGTCTACGTACTGAATTCGCGCGTCGTACTTTGAGCCTTGGGGCAAATGGGTTGCCAGCGTTGTATTTGTAAAGAAGGCAAGCGCCATACCAACGGCTACCACTGACTTGAGCCTTCTCTTTGAAGCCGTACCAGCCATCGCACACGTGCACATTGGCGCATTTTTCATAGAGTTTCTCCTTTAACAAACTCAGGATCAACGCGATAACTCAGCACCTGAAAACCCAACGGATTGATTAAGCGTGCACGCTCTTTCATCGCAGAAGGATTTTGGTAGCGATAAGCAATAGTGGCTATCCAGTGTGTAACAGTACTAGGGCCTGTGCGATCTGTAGATTGGCTGGTCTTCATAAAACGCACCGTCCCGCGGCCTTCAGAGGTAGGCACTACACTTAAAATATCCACTCCTATGTGCAGGCTATTACCCCACTTTTTATCTATCGCTTCTTTACCCTCAAAGCGCTCTGCATACTGCGCACCAACCTGTTTAGAAGATAAAAGCCCTACTGTGTCGTAATCACTTTGCAGCGTGTGCCAGTCGTAAGCTTCACGAGCACGCACATATTTCGCTAACCAATATGTATTAATCGCTTCTTCGTATTTCACATTCTTAGTGTTTAGCGTGGTTACAATATCTGGCATGCCTGTTACGCTATCAACGCGTATTAGATAAGGCAGCGTAGTTTTTAAAGGCATCATAAAAATAATGGCCAATGACGCACTAAGCGCTACCGCACAAGCACCTCCCGCAACTTGCCACGCGCGTCGCGCAGCACGTTCGATATGTTCAATACGCGAAGATTCCCAGTCGATAGCCGAATCAAAATACGTTTTGGCTAAATCCGTATGGGGTTGTGTAAGAGGGACCTCTTCGGAAGTCGAGAAAAGCGCCATGCTGCGTCCCTTTTTTGCAAAGATCAGGAGATACCCAGTCAGAAATACTTCTATTTCCGTCTTTTGAAAAACACGCTCAAAGGCATCCATCTAAAAATTTTAGAGAGCCATTTCAGAGCATCGTTCAGAAGAAAAGCAGCTTATCGCTCAGATTCTTTTAAAACTATTCATCGTTTGGCTAGGCCATATAGCTAAATCGTCCTTTAGTTTTTTTAAAAAATCCCAATAGAAATAGGCTGCAATCTTGTATGATCTTTAGCTTGGGTAAAACGGTAATGGAGCATCTCCTCTTTGGGTGCTGTACGAGACCGAGCAAATAAATTTGATTTGAATGGACGAAAAGCAATGCAAAACACACTTGAAAACCAGGTACATGAACGCATTCAACAACTTCTTGACGCGCATACTGTCGTCTTATTTATGAAAGGCAATGCGCAATTTCCAATGTGCGGCTTTTCAGGTCGGGCCATACAACTTCTAAAGGCGTGTGGAGTCCATGAGTTTCATACGGTCGATGTTTTGAGCGATAACGAGATTCGACAAGGCATTAAAACGTATAAAAATTGGCCAACGATTCCGCAACTCTATGTGCGAGGCGAATTTATAGGTGGCTCAGACATCATGAATGAGATGTATGAGTCTGGTGAGCTGCAAGCTTTATTTGCTTCTGCTTAAAGCCGTTACCACTCTTAGATATGAGTGCTACTGCCACAAACCTTTCCCCCTCTTCGATTTCCAAACGTGCGCCCACACGTTTGGTTGTAGCCATCACAGGTGCTACAGGGGTGCGCTATGGGGTGCGTTTGCTTGAAATATTGCGCACTATCGATTCCGTCGAGAGCCATCTGCTGGTCTCCGCCGCAGGCTGGCTAACGTTACGGCATGAGCTAGGCCTTGATAAGCCTGCTGTACGTCAACTTGCAGATGTAGTGCATTCCGTTCGAGATGTGGGCGCTACGCTGGCTAGTGGTTCTTTTATAACGCACGGCATGGTCATCGCACCTTGCTCTATGAAAACCCTCTCCTCTATAGCGCAAGGTTTTTCTGACAATCTCATCACGCGGGCTGCAGAAGTCACTCTCAAAGAGCGCCGCCGCCTCATTTTGCTCGTGCGCGAAACGCCTCTGAACCTAGTTCATCTGCGCAATATGACTACCATCACAGAAATGGGTGGCATTATTTTTCCCCCTCTCCCTGCTTTTTATAATCACCCGACCTCTATCGACGATATCGTTGACCATACAGTGGAGCGTGTGCTGGATTTATTTGGCCTTCATAGCGCAGAACATCCCACGCTCAGATGGGCGGGACTCTCACCTAATATTTAACTCTACAACCCAAAGAACGGTCAGGGCCGCCTCATTTAAATTTGAGCAGTTAAGACCTCGTAAAGGAAGTCTGGAT
>JASSUF010000045.1:0-16701 GCA_031963365.1 Mycoavidus cysteinexigens | reverse complement strand
GCTCGAACAAAAGGTAAAAACGCTTGAAAGTAGACAGGCGGCTATTCAAGCCCTTATAGCCTAGTTAACTATTTAAAATATATCCCATAAAATGGCCCTTTGAATTATAAAAGGGCCATTTTTTTGCGCCTACCACAAAAAGTTAGATCCAATCCCGCACACCACACGGGAAAATGAATGCTCACAGCGCTACTGGACGCGACCCCGGCATTGCGGTGGGCAATTTTACTTTTTAACTCACAGCTGCCGCATCTGATGCTCGGCTTCCAGCGATTCAGTCTGCGTGTTGCAGAGTAAAAGATTCTTTGCAAAAGGAAGTGTGCGCTCTATTTCAATTACTGGGGTATTTTTATAGAAATTTTAATTATTTTGTATGCGCTAGACAAAAGAAAAACAGAGAGGCAGTGCGCTACAGAAGAGGGCGCGTTTCGTTTTATAGTAGGAGATTACGCAAAATGTGTGAAGATGGCGCACGCTATCGTATTTAATAGGAGATAAATACATGTTGACTGTAAAACAGTCTCCTATTAAATGACATAAATATTTATAGAGTGCGCGCATCATGTTTAAGCCCCCAGTGTCTGTTTCCAAAGAACAGAATATGCAGTCGTTTTCTTCTACTGTTGAACACATTCCATCCCGCCACCAGCATAGTAAAGGGACAAGTGCCGCATTTAACGGATTTCTTCCGTCTCCAGTATCCATATCCCAACCACGTACACAATACAATATATACCATGGTCAATTACCAAGCACTCCTGTCTCTTTAAAAAGCAATAAGCGAGCGCATGAGAGTTCTTTTGATCAGCATAACCAGGTAACGCAGAAAAGATTAAAATTTTCTTCGCCGTGCTATATGCCTAATGAATCGAGTACCTGCCCACTCGAGTCAGGACAGCTTGATTCACGATCTGTGCAAGAAGAAAGTGTAGGGGATATACTTACGCGTCTTTTTAAAGAAGTAGAAGACTTCAGTACTATTCATTCGCATCAATCAGAGATAAACCAACCTATTTCGTATAGTGAATATTCCTTGAGTGCAGGATACACAGGCACTCAATTAATACTACCGAATCATAATGATGTATCTACCAATCTGCATGATGAAATAGATCAAAATGCTTTACAGTACACTCATACAGCAGAACATAAGACGAAGAAGGAAAGACTTACTGATTTTAAGAACAAGTGGCTATCTACTTCGTATGATGATAGATATGAAGTGATAGGGAAATTTTGTGAAGGTGAACAATTATTTGTAAAAAGGGAACGGGTTAACAAACTGCAAGTGGCAAGCGCAATAGGTATATCAAAATATGAATTTTTTAATGGTCTCCAAAATTATAATGCAAAAAGGTATCCTGATTATGTTATGCAAGAAATTGAAGAAAAATATGGTGCAGACGGAGTTAAAGCAATTAATTTTCTTAAAAAAGAATGCCACAATCCTTTGGTAGAGAATGATAATAAATATGAAATAATCGGTAAATTTTTTGAAAATAACAAAAGATTTACAAAAAGTCTAGTGGTAAGCGCAATAGATGTATCGGAATATAAAATTAATGGTTATATTAAAAAATATAAGAAACTAAATGGTGTAAAATAATTAAAATTCAATTTCATTATTGAAAATTTTTTAATAAAAAGCGCAAAAAATATGTATAGGTGGTGTGAAATAATGACTATTTTTAATTGTGCGTAGATTTTTATAGGAATATACGCACTAAAATATAAAACATTATGTTTATAGGAAACAGGCGGGCTTGGTTTTAGATTTTGTTTGCTTTTGGCATATTTTCTGTGTGTGATATGTGCTGTTTCTGCCTTGTGGCAGATACGGTATGGCTGCATTGTTGATGCATGCATTTTTTGCTAGGTCTGCTTACCCTTAAACCGATAAGCCATACGCCAAGTTTTACCACCTTTAGGCGATACCCATAAAAAAAGACCCCCTCCATCAAATAGTTTGTAGTCCTTCTCATCAGGCTTGGCGGCCTTACATTTAACATCAGTTAGCTTATTTGTAGGCATGCTAAATCCCCTTTTTTTAAAATACCTACACAGATGCCTACGAAATATCTGTTTGGCTGCATTGGGTTACGTTATTTTCGATTGGAAGTTAAAGACGAGAAATGCCGGAAAGCCCTTATTCTACAAGGGTTTTCGGTTTATTTGGAAGGGGGATGTTGCTGGGTGTTGGGGGTAATTGGCGGAGACGGAGGGATTCGAACCCTCGATGCAGGGTTAAGCCCACATGTTCCCTTAGCAGGGGAGTGCCTTCAGCCTCTCGGCCACGTCTCCGGGGGTGCTTCTACAGTATGGCGTGTGTTTTTTTGCAGCCTCATTTTATTGCTGAGGGGCGAATCATAGCGAGGCTGCTGTGTGGGGTCAAATAAATTCCGCTTTTTGTTTGGTGTTTAGGATAAGGATTTCGTTAACTCGGGTCTTTTTCTAGTTCGAAGGCTTTGTGTAGGGCACGCACGGCGAGTTCCATGTATTCCTCATCGATCAAAACAGAAATTTTGATTTCTGAGGTGGAGATGAGGCGGATGTTGATGTTTTTTTCTGCGAGCACGCCTAGCATTTTGCTTGCAACGCCGGCATGGGCGCGCATGCCTACGCCTACTGCGGAGACTTTAGAGACTTTGGCGTTGCCGTGAATGGATTGGGCGCCAATTTGGTCTTTTACGGAGCGCTCTAAAATAGATAAGGCTTGTGCATAGTCGCCTCGACTGACTGTAAAGGTGAAGTCGGTTCGGCCTTCTGTGCTTTGATTTTGGATGATCATATCCACATCGATATTGGCTTGAGCGATGGGGTGGAGGATTTGGTAGGCGATGCCGGGTTTGTCTGGTACGCCAGCTACGACGATTTGCGCTTCGTCACGATGGAATGCAATTCCAGAAATAAGTGCTTTTTCCATGTTGGTTTGTTTGCTTTGTTCCATAACTTGCTCAGTCATTTCGCCTTCATCAAAGGTAATTAGCGTGCCGGATTGCCGTTCTTGTTCTAGGGGTATGTTGGGGTCAGTTAGGCTGGATAGCACGCGTGTTTTGACGTGGTAGCGACCTGCTAGTTCCACCGAGCGGATTTGTAAGACCTTCGAGCCTAAACTGGCCATTTCTATCATTTCTTCGAAGGTAATGCAGTGCAGACGTCTGGCTTCGTCAACTACACGGGGGTCTGTGGTGTAAACACCGTCAACGTCCGTGTAAATGAGGCATTCATCGGCTTGTAATGCGGCTGCTAGTGCGACGGCTGAGGTGTCAGATCCGCCACGGCCTAGCGTGGTGATATTGCCTTCTTTGTCGGCTCCTTGAAAGCCTGTGACTACTACGACGCGACCCGCTTTTAGGTCTTGCTGTACGCGAGCGCCTTCGATGTATTGAATACTCGCTTTGGTATAGGCGTTATTGGTGCGCACGGGTAGTTGCCAGCCTGTATAGCTCACGGCTGGTACGCCTAGTGCTTGCAGGGCTATGCTCAGTAGCGCAGAACTAGCTTGTTCCCCTGTTGCGCACAGCATATCGAGTTCGCGTGGGCAGGGGTTGGGTGTCAGTGTGTGGGCTAGGCCGAAGAGACGGTTGGTTTCTCCAGACATGGCTGAAGGTACGACCACCAGCTCATAGCCTGCTCGATGCCATTTTGCTACGCGCTTGGCTACGTTATGGATGCGCTCGGCGGAACCCATCGAAGTGCCGCCATATTTGTGAAGAATAAGGGACATATAAAAAATTTAAAGAATAAATAACTGCTTAATGAAATGCTGATTAAATAATAGATTTATCCAGCTTTGTCGAGTGTGTGATGCAGAGTAGGGTTAATAATATAATCCGATGCACTCTGTAATCGCTTTCCTAAATACGTTTAACTTGCCAATGGCCGTCTTGCTCAATGAGCTCTCGATCACAGATGAATCTGCGTCCATGACCGTGCCCATGATCGGGTTCTTGCGTGGGAGGGCCTTGGATAACAATTTCGCCTGCGGCCCGAAGGGCTGTAATGGTTGCTTGTAAATCAGGGGGTTGGGGCAGGGCAACGCCTGGGCTAGATTCTGCAGTTTTTACCGCATTACTGGGTGGTACGGTAGATTGCAGGGTAGGCCAGGGGGCTCGAATGGCGTATTTTTTGGCTTCGGAGGGCAAGTGGCGTGTAATTTCACGCAGATCTAGAGAAAACCCGGTGGCAGCTCGTGCTCTTCCGTATAGAGCGCCCACGTTGTCGTAGCGGCCACCTCGTACTACTGCATTGGCTATGCCTTCAATATAGGCGGAGAACATGACGCCGCTGTGATAGCGGTAGCCTCGCAAATCGGCTAGGTCGATCATCACGTCTACATCAGGCAGGCTTTGTGCAAAGCAGGTGAGTTGTGTGAGGTCATCTAGCGCACGCGTGATTTCTGGTGAAGTTGGCAAGATAGCGCGCGCTTGTTGGAGTACGTTGACTTCTCCATATAGGGTAGGCAGTGCGAGTAAGCTTTTTCGGAGGTCTGCGGGCAGTGATGCGCTCAAGCTTTGTACGCGTGGCAGATCTTTTGCAGCTAAGGCTTCAAATAAAGCGTTTTCTAAAGCGGGTGCTTGTGGTGCGCTAGCTAGCAACGCTGGCACGATGGCTGCATGTGATATTTCGAGGCGAACCGGTTTTAACCCAGCTATGGCTAGGCTTTCTACTAAAAGTTGTTGAATTTCTGCATCGGCTTCTAGACCCGCATATCCATAAAGCTCGGCACCCACTTGGTAGGGTTCTCTGGTTGAGAAAAGCCCTGCTGGGTGGGTTTGTACAACACTTGCCGCATAGCAGAGGCGCGAAATTCCTGCGCGATTTAAGACATGCGCGTCGATGCGTGATATTTGCGGCGTCATATCGGCACGCAAACCTAAAATACGGCCTGAGAGTTGGTCGACTAGCTTAAAGGTACATCCCTCTAAATCTTGGCCTGCTCCACTAGAGAGGGATTCTATGTATTCAAGTAAAGGGGGCGCGACTAGCTCATAGCCATAAGATTGAAATTGGTCTAACAATCGGCGGCGCAACGCTTCAATTTTTTGCGCTTGAGGCGGCAAAATATCTGCGATATGTTCAGGCAAGAGCCAAGCAGGCTGAGGGAAGGGCATGCAGAAAACTTTTTTGGTTGATGGGATGCGATAGAACCTTTTTGCATAAATACTCGGTAGGTTGGTGGTGAGGTACGAACCCTAACATGCATACCGCTGATTTTTAATTGTCTGCTTTTAGATAATCTGTAAGCAGGTTATCGAGGACGCAGCGGCCTGCATGTTGGGGTTCCTTTGTCACCACCAACCTACCGATTTTTGGGTGTTGCTTGCGCCTCGCTTTTTCCTTGTATTTTGAAGCTCGACACAGGGTCAACGAGTAGTACGTCTTGTTCATTCACACTGCGTTGTAGTGCACGAAGGTTTTTATAGAATGCATAAAATTCAGGCGCACTGCGAGCAGCCTCTGCTTCTATTGCAGCTGCTTGCGCATCTCCTTCTCCTTCAACAATTTGGGCCTGTTCGTAGGCATCGAGCATGATTTGTTCACGTTCACGCAGGGCGTCAAATTGCACGGCTTCAATTTCTGCAGCGCTTTGCGCACGTAGCGTTTCTACAATTTGTGCACGCTCACCCGCTGCTGCTTGGTCGCGTGACTGTATAGCTTGCGCGCGCAGATCAGGACGTTGCAGGTAGATGTTCAGAATCTCAATGCCTTTATAGCTATTGGATGTATCGCTGGCGATCTGGTTAGCCAGTCGTTTTGGTGCAGAAGCATTTTCTTTTTGAAATTGTGTGCGAACCGTATCGGCAAGCGCGCTGTAATCTATATTGGCAAGGCTAAGCAAGGTATGTTGTGCCAAAAGAGGAGTGAGCTGCGCACGTATACCTGCGCGTAGGGCATTTTCTGCCAATACGGTATTTTGGTGATAGCTTAGAAAATAGAGATGGGGGTCAGTAACACGCCATCTAATATATACGTCGAGTGCTACGCTTTTTTTGTCGCGTGTTTCAAAACGTATATTTTCTGGCGGACTTGCCATTTGCGTGCGTTTATCGATAAACGCTACGCGCTCGAGAGGGGCAGGCCATTTCATATACAAGCCTGGAGCCTGAATGATTTGCTTCACGCCGCCTATACTGGAGACGACTGCGTATTCTCGTTGATCAACTACAAAAAATAGTGATGCCGCTCCTATCCCTAAGAATAGTGCTAGAGCTACTACACAGGAAGCCAGTCGATTTGCTTTTGCTATTTTCATTTCGGTTCTTTATGGGCAGCTATGCTGTGGCTAAATTTAGGCATCGCGCTCGCGAGTGCGTAGGCTTTCCTTGGTACGTGGAAATAGTGCATTTTCTAGTACCGAACTTTCTTTAAGTGGCGCGTTATTGCGACCTATATCTTGCCGTGTTTCTGATTCGACTGAGGGTGTGGAAGACATTGTACTGGTGGGCAGTGCGGAAATAGGGCGGTTTTTGCTTTGCCCCTCGATAGTCTCACCATTTTTTGGCGTATTCGAGGAGGGTTCTGTTTTTTGGGAAGGCGCTTGCATCGAGAGCGAAATGATAGGGCCTGCCCAATTTTTACCTGCATTGCCTGTTATGGGCGCTCCATTGATCCATACCTTGGGAGCTTTGCTATAGATTTCTTGCAGGGTTTCTCGATATAAGCGCTCGCGTACTACAGAAGGTGATTTTTTATAAGCAGGTAACAGGCGCTTAAAACGTTCAGCGTCTGCTTTAGCTTGTGCAATTGCGCGCCAGGCATAGCGTTGTGCATTTTCATCGATTTTAATTAATGCAATACGTGTACGTGCCAGTTGGGCTTTAGCTTCATTCTGCGCGATATTTTTTTGGCGATCACGCTCTGCAAGAATACTCTTTGCATTTTCTTCTAAGTGGCCACGCAAAACTCCAGGAAGCTGCATGCCCTCTAGCGTTATGCTGCTGATCTGTATGCCTGTTTTATAGAGATTGAGTTGAGATTGTACAGATGCTGTCAATGCTTGTGCTAGTGCGGCCGTGTTGCCAGTTAAAGCGACAGAAGCTGGATTAGCAATAAGGTTATTGGGTGCGGTGCTATTGGCTGGACGTGTAGCAAAAAGTGTACGCAGTGTGGTTTGTGTAATTTGTGCGAGTGTTGCTTCAGGGTCTGCGTTATTGAGTAAAAAGGCAGCGGCTTCTTGTACTTTGTAACGTACGGTTGCGCGTACACCCAGTGCATCTGCTGTGGTGGCGCGTGCAGATGGTGTGAGGGTTTGTACTAAATTGGCAGATTCAACCCGGGCAATGTGTTCACTAGAAGTATCTACTTCTTCGACCGACTCTATGGGGTAAGGCAGATGCCAGTGCATTCCACGTGTGCTTATCGTTTCTTTGTAGCTGCCCCATCGAAGCAGTACTGCGGTCTCATTTTCAGACACCATATAAAAACCGCTTCCTATCCATAAGCTGAACGCGATAAGCGATAGCCCTGCGAGATAGTAAAAAATATGCCGTGCAGAGGGTTCGAAAGGCGGCTGAGGTGGGCGACGGTCGTAGATGTTTTTTTGGGCTTTCTTGGACTGTTTTTTGCCAAACCACGCAGAAAAGCGTTGCGTAAATTGACGCCATAACTCATCGAGATCAGGCGGACTATTCCTGTTATTCGAATATATCCCAAGACGCTGACCAAGTTTTAGGCATGCCTTCAATGGTCTCAAAGGAGGCCTCTTCGTAGTTGTGCGATTAAAAAGCAAGGCGCTTTGCACAGATCGTAAAGAGATGCTTGATAGGTGCTGCAAAAAAGGAAGGTGCATAGCGCAAAAAAAGCATGAGAAGAAAATTTAGATGATCAGGGCTGCTTGGAGCTAGCGAAAAGTTTTTATTTACTTACGCTAACTCCTTCGCAAAGAGAAACCAAAAATTCTATGCTGAAGTACCGCCAAAAGAATCAGATATATTGTCTGAAAAGAAGCTAGGCGTAGCGTTTTGTGTACTTGCTGGTGCTTCTATTTGGATATTGACAGGGCGGGTTGGCACTATCGTAGAGATGGCATGTTTATAAACCATTTGTGTGACTGTATTTCTCAGAAGCACCACATATTGGTCAAAAGATTCGATATTGCCTTGCAATTTAATACCATTTACTAGGTAAATGGCTACAGGCATGCGTTCTTTACGTAATGCATTTAAAAAAGGATCTTGTAACATTTGTCCCTTACCGCTCATAGTTAAACTCCATTTTGTATTAGAACCTCAGAATAGGTGATGTAAAGAACTGAGGCTTGCCCGACGGGCTTTTATATTTCTACATTCAGAGATGCAAATAGTGAAAAGCCGATCACTATATCGGATTTTGGAAATGAATCCTTAAGAATCTGCTTTTTAGGGTGAATTTGTCGTGCAAATTTTAAAAGTTAGTGGTGCGCATGTTGGGGAACGTTGCCCACCACCAACCTACGTAGTTTTGTTCAGAAATGGGTTGGCGTGGGTGCGGAACTCGATTCTCAATGGGGTGCCTATTAATGAGAAAGTCTCGCGGAATTTGCGCTCTAAATACCGTTTGTAATCTATGGTCACATCATCTAAACCATTGCCGTGAATGACCACGATCGGCGGGTTATGGCCTCCTTGGTGCGCGTAGCGCATTTTGGGTCGACTTAAGCCGTTGCGTCGGGGAGGCTGCGCTTGTACTGCTGCAATGAGTGCGCGAGTGAGCTTTGGAGTGGGTAATTTAGCCATGGCTGCTTCATAGGCTGAACGCACGGAGCGTAATACCCCTCCTAGACCTGTTTTCTCCAGCGCGGAAATGAAATGCACTTGGGCAAAATTCAAAAATTTCAATTTTCTGGCGAAATCTTCTTTAACACGTTGCCGGGTATAGGTATCTAATTTTTCCCATTTATTGATTACCACTACTAAAGCTCGACCTTGTTCGAGGATAAAGCTTGCAATGTGCGCATCCTGCTCACTGATATCTTGCCTGGCATCTAAAAGGAGTAGCACCACATTGGCATCTTGAACGGCTTTTAGGGTTTTTACTACGGAAAATTTTTCAATAGCTTCAAATACACGTCCGCGGCGCCGGATGCCTGCTGTATCGATCAATGTGTAAGTATTTCCCTCTTTTTCAAAATCGATATAAATCGAATCACGGGTAGTACCGGGTTGATCAAAAGCGATAAGACGATCTTCGCCGAGAAAAGCATTCGCTAGTGTAGATTTGCCTACATTAGGGCGCCCCACTAAAGCAAGCTTAATGCCTTTTGACTCGGCATCTTGCTCTTCCTCTGCTGCAGCATTTTGTTGGGCATAAGCGACTTCTAGAAGCCGTTCTACCATCGGATAGATGCCATCGCCATGCGCTGCGGAGATAACGCAAGGGTTGCCTAAGCCGAGTGCATAAAAATCGGATGCAGCTGTATCAAAGTCTAGGCCCTCTGCTTTATTAATGACTAATAGAACAGGGCGCCCTGTTTTACGTAAAAAATTAGCAATAGAGGTTTCTTGGGGCGAGCGGCCATGGCGCGCATCGACTAAGAAGATAACGAGGTCGGATTCTTCTACTGCCTGACGTGTTTGCTGCGCCATTTGATAGAGGATGCCGTCTTTTGCTGTCGGCTCAAAGCCTCCTGTATCGATAATCAGGTAGGGGCGCTCTCCTACTCGCGCTGTTCCGTAGTGTCGATCGCGAGTCAGTCCTGGAAAATCGGCAACTAGCGCATCTCGTGATCGAGTGAGACGATTAAATAAGGTAGATTTACCTACGTTTGGGCGGCCGACTATGGCAATAACAGGAAGCATGAGCAACTCAGAAATACAGAAAAAAGAAGTGAGGCGAGTAGCAAAGGGGTTTTAGAACCTGTTTAGAGTCTTCCAAAAGGGTTCATATTTGGGGGAGCAGGAGCACAGGGACCGGAACTGTACTTAAGTACAGTGAATACCTGGCACCCCACGACCCCGAAGATGGGCCCTTTTGGGAGACTCTAAACAGGTTCTTAGAGCTTGCCCGAATGGATTTGTGCAGGGTAAAGAATCGGAACCATTTTATAGCCCATTTGCTACGGTACGTACGGCATCCGCAATCGCGTTTGCATGGGCAAGCGCTACATCCGCCTGTGAAGCTTCCACCATGACTCTCAGTACGGGTTCAGTACCGGAGGCACGAATTAATATTCGACCCTCAGATCCTAGCGCACGCTCTCCTTGCGCTATCGCTTCCAAAATAGGCGGATGCAAGCGGTAATCCATTTTGGTAGGTAGCTGTACATTTACCAGTTGCTGCGGAAGCAGAGTAAGGCTCTCGAGTAAAGCGGATATTTGTTGTCCGATAGCGCCGGGTGCGCCTTGTTTCTGATTACGAATCAAGGCGGTTAGTACCATTAGTGCAGCAATGATACCGTCGCCGGTGGTATGGCGGTCTAATGAAATAATATGGCCTGAGCCTTCGGCTCCAAGTTGCCAACCATGCTCGTTAAGTTTTTCAATGACATAACGATCACCCACTGCAGCACGTACGAACTGCACGCCATGTTCAAGCAATGCACGTTCCAGTGCCAGATTGGTCATGACGGTGCCTACAACACCTTCTACATGTCCTGTAGCTTTTAATTGGTCCATAACCAATGCATATAGCAGCTCGTCGCCGTTATACAGCCGCCCATTAGCATCCACAATCTGTAGCCGGTCTGCATCCCCATCTAGTGCAATACCTAAGTCTGCATGATGGATGCGTACTGCATCAATAAGTGCTTGTGGCTCGGTTGCTCCACAGCCTTGGTTGATATTGACTCCATTAGGCTGCACACCAATAGCAATAACCTCTGCGCCCAGCTCATGAAATACAGGGGGGGCAATGTGGTAGGCCGCTCCATTGGCGCAGTCCACCACTAATTTGACACCGCGCAAATCAAATTGCGCGGGAAAAGTGCTTTTGCAAAATTCGATATAGCGTCCTGCTGCATCATCTAAACGACGTGCTTTACCTAGATTTTCAGACGTCGAGCAGGTCATGGGCAGCGCTAACTGTGCTTCAATGGCTTGTTCTACGGTATCGGATAATTTATGACCTTCGGCAGAGAAAAACTTGATGCCATTGTCATGATGCAAATTATGAGAGGCACTGATCACAATGCCTCCTGCTAGACGTAATGCGCGTGTCAAATAGGCAATAGCAGGAGTGGGCATAGGGCCTGCCAACATAACGTCTACGCCTGCTGCTGAAAGTCCGGCTTCTAGCGCGGCTTCAAGCATATATCCAGATACCCGTGTGTCTTTTCCAATAAGGACCGTTGGACGTACTGTGGCTTGCTGCCAGTAAGGGGTATTGGCTAGTACTTTGCCCGCTGCATAGCCTAAGCGAAGAATAAAGTCAGGCGTAATGGGCACTTCACCCACTCGGCCGCGCACTCCATCAGTGCCAAAATAGTGACGTTTCATAAAATAGGGTGATCCAGATTATCAGGAGGGTTTGCAGGCAGTTGCAATGTTGGTCGCGACTTTTAAAGCTTGTACCGTAGCACCCACATCATGCACGCGAAAAATCTGTGCTCCTCTTTGTAGTGCGTACAGCGCTGCTGTCACACTGGCGGCTAAACGCGCAGACATTCCCTGCTCTTTGCCCACACCCAAAAACGATTTACGGGAAAGTCCTACTAAAATGGGCGAACCTAATGGGGTTAGTGCATCTAAATGGGCAAGCAATGTCTCGTTATGTTGAACCGTTTTTCCAAATCCAAAGCCCGGATCCACGCAAATACGTGAACGGTCTATTCCAGCAGCTTCTAGCGTATGTAAACGATCTTCCAAAAATCGGCACACTTCACCGACAGGGTCATCATATATTGGAGCATGTTGCATCGTTTGTGGGTCGCCTTGCATATGCATAATGCATAGGCCGCAGGTACTTGCTGCTACCGCTTCAAGGGCTCCTACTTGGCGCAATCCCCAAATATCATTGATCATATCTACCCCGACTTCCAGCGCTGCTCGCATGACCTGGGGTTTATAGGTATCAATGGATAGGGGTACTTTGAGATGGTGATCGCGCAGCATTTCAAGTACGGGCAAAACACGTGCTAGCTCTTCTTCCAGGCTCACAGGCGTGGCACCGGGGCGTGTTGATTCTGCCCCAATATCAATAATATCCGCCCCCTCTTCAATCATCTGCAGCGCTTTTTCACACGCGGCAGAAGGGGAGAAAGTGGTCCCGCCATCTGAAAAAGAATCTGGGGTGATATTTAATATCCCCATAACCAATGGACGATGGGGTGGAAAACTAAAACGCCCGCATTGAAACGCAGAGGTTTTAGTATCGTCAGGCTTACAAGTTGAGGTCATGGAAGAAGAAAAGGGTGAAAAAAAATAACGCTCTATTTAGTTTGCCGCTTCTGCCGTACGGTGCTGATAAAGCGCATGAAAATTGACTTCACTCAAATGTACCGGCGGGAAACCTGCACGTGTAATAGCATCAGCCAAGTTAGCTCGTGCATACCCAAATAGGATTGAAGGGCAGGTGATATGCAGCAGCGGAGCCATTTCTTCGTCTGGAAAATTTTGAATTTCAAAAATCCCGGCTTGCTTGAGCTCAACGATCAACGCGACTTTTTCTGCAATCTTAGTCGTGATGGTGAGCGTGAGTGAGGCTTCGAACAAATCCTTTTCTAGAGGGCGCGCATCCACTTGGACATGCAGCTCTGCAGAAGGCTGCGCTTTTTCTAAAAAAATCTGTGGGGAATTAGGTTGCTCTAGCGACATATCTTGCAGATACACGCGCTGAATATTAAAAATAGCTTCAGAAGTAGAGTCTGTCATATCTTGCCTTAAAAAATAGTGCCCATGATTACTGCAATACAGGTTGTCCGTGGCAGTGTTTATATTTTTTTCCACTGTCGCAAGGGCATAACGCATTTCGACCAATTTTGGGTGAAATATGGGGAGTGCCTGACTCTGTTGCGAAGGAGTGGGTTTCCGACATTTCCGACGATGGGTTGTCTGCGTGCTGAAATTGCAAATTCATGGGGGTATGCAGGTTTTGAGTCCACAAAGGGTTGTGCATACCGCCTTCTTCTTCGGGTAAACCAGCGTTTATTTCGACGCGCATTTGCATGAGTGTTTGCGTAACCTCAAAGCTAATGGCATCTAATAAACTAGCAAACAGCTGCAAGGATTCGCGCTTATATTCTTGCTTGGGATTTTTTTGCGCATAGCCGCGCAAATGAATGCCCTGGCGCAAATGATCTAGCGCAGAGAGGTGTTCACGCCAATGCGCATCTAATGTTTGCAGTAGGAGTGCGCGCTCTAAATGCTTAATCGACTCTTCACCTAATACAGCGATTTTTGCCTGATAGGCTTGCTCTGCTGCAGCAAGGACGATTTGTACAATGTGTTCAGCGTCTTGTGCGGCTTCAAACTGCTTTAGCGCATCTTGAGAGTTAGTAGGCAAGGCAGGTACTGCTGTGGATGCTTCGACTGTTACCGCTTTAGGCGTATTAGATACTTCAGGCCACAGATGCCATTCTTTATGCAGGGCACGTTCTAGGCCAGGTAAATCCCATTGCTCTTCAATACTTCCTGGTGGGACAAATTGATGCACGATGTCGGTTAATATGGCTTCACGCATATGCCCGATAGTATTGGAGACATCAGAGGATCCCAGCCATGCATTACGCTGGCGGTAAATAACCTGACGCTGATCATTGGAGACATCATCGTATTCGAGCAATTGTTTGCGAATATCAAAGTTACGCGCTTCTACTTTGCGCTGCGCAGATTCAATAGAACGTGTGACGATGCCAGCTTCGATGGCTTCTCCATCCGGCATTTTGAGCCGTTCCATGATGGCCCGCACACGAGCACCTGCAAAAATGCGTAGCAGCGCATCATCTAGCGATAAATAAAACCGTGAGGAACCAGGATCCCCTTGGCGTCCTGCACGCCCTCGGAGCTGATTATCGATACGGCGAGATTCATGGCGCTCTGTGCCGATAATATGCAAGCCCCCAGCTGCTTTGACTTGGTCATGCAGCGATTGCCATTCGTCATGCAGTTGGGCGATGCGCTTTTGTTTTTCTTCGCTCGGTAATTCCTCATTGGCTTCAATAAATCCAGCCTGTTTTCCAACATTGCCACCCAACACAATATCCGTACCCCGGCCTGCCATATTGGTGGCAATGGTAATCATTTTGGGGCGACCCGCTTGCGCGATGATTTCGGCTTCGCGTGCGTGCTGTTTTGCATTGAGTACTTGATGGGGGAGTTTGGCCTGTTCAAGTAGCGTAGATAAAAGCTCGGAATTTTCAATAGAAGTGGTTCCAACCAGCACAGGCTGGCCCTGCTCATAGCAGGTGCGAATGTCTCGAATGACCGCTTCGTAGCGTTCTTTACTGGTTTTATAGATCTGGTCTTGACGATCTATACGCTGGCTTGGACGATTCGTAGGAATGACCACCGTTTCCAAGCTATAGATTTCTTGGAATTCATACGCTTCGGTGTCGGCTGTTCCCGTCATGCCTGATAGCGTGGTGTACATCCGGAAATAATTCTGGAAGGTAATGGACGCAAGCGTTTGATTTTCATTTTGAATAGCCACGCCTTCTTTGGCCTCGACCGCTTGATGTAAGCCATCCGACCAACGTCGGCCTGCCATTAAGCGCCCGGTGAATTCATCGACGATCACTACTTCGCCATCTTGAACCACATAATGCTGATCGCGGTGGAATAAGGTGTGTGCGCGCAAAGCTGCGTACACATGGTGCATTAAGGCAATATTTTGTGGGGCATATAAACTCTGCCCAGCAGGGAGAAGGTCCCATTTTGCCAGCAGTGTTTCTGCTTTTTCATGACCAAGTTCTGTGAGAAATACCTGGCGTGATTTCTCATCTAAGGTGTAATCGCCAGGCACTTCCACTCCAGTGCCATCTACTTTTTCTTCGCCAATTTGGAGCGTGAGCGCTGCAGGTAGCGCGTTCATACGCGCATACCAATCTGTATGGTCTTCGGATTGCCCCGAAATGATAAGAGGGGTGCGCGCTTCATCAATTAAAATGGAATCGACTTCGTCGACAACGGCAAAGTTGAGTTCGCGTTGTACGCGACCCTCTAACTCGTAGACCATATTGTCGCGCAGGTAGTCAAAGCCAAATTCATTATTGGTGCCGTAAGTAATATCAGCGGCATAGGCTTGGCGCTTTTCTTCATGCGACATGTGTGACAGATTCAGGCCTATCGTCAATCCTAAGAATTGATAGAGGCGACCCATCCACTCCGAATCACGCGTAGCGAGATAGTCATTCACCGTAACAACATGTACCCCTTTGCCGGATAGGGCATTGAGGTAGGCTGCAAGTGTTGCAACGAGGGTTTTACCTTCCCCTGTGCGCATTTCTGCAATTTTCCCCTCATGCAGTGCAATCCCCCCGATAAGCTGCATATCAAAATGACGCATTGACAGTACACGCAAGCTTGCTTCGCGGCAAACAGCAAATGCTTCGGGTAACAATGCATCTAGCGTTTCTCCCTGCGCCACGCGCTCACGAAATTCAGTTGTTTTAGCGCTGAGTTGGGCGTCTGTGAGCGGCTTGGTCGAAGACTCGAGTGCATTGATTGCAGCAACCTGTTTGCGGTAACGCGCAATTAAGCGCTGATTACGGCTGCCAAAGATCTTTTGGAGAAGTTTGGAAATCATAAGAGTGAAAAATTGGAAAGTGCCAGAAAGGCAAAAAAAGGGTATTAGACCAGAAAGAGGTTAAGGGCGTGCCCAAAATCAGCCCAAAGAGGCCTTTGTTAGTGTGTTTCGCTCTGCAAATCAAGACTCTTCTGGACTTTGAAGCGTACCTTTAACTGCAAAATACTTTCAGAGTTCCAATAGAAAAATGCCCGTGGTTACAAAACCACGGGCATCCAATGCACAGAATACAACAAACTATATTACAAGTGCACTATCCATTCACTATTAGAATGCGTGACGGATACCAACACGTGCAACACGTTGTCTGCCACTATCAGAAGGCGAGAAGCCATTGATTTCAGCAACAGCAGCAGTGCCGAGGGAGTTTGTACCAGTTGCATTTTGACCAGCTGCTACGATGTATACATCAGTACGCTTGGACAATGCATAGTCTAGACCAAGGTTAAGCTGCTTGTAACGCGCACCTTTGTCGCCGGCAACGCTGTTACCCTTGGTGTAGTTAACGGCAACGAGACCGGATAATACTGGAGAGAACTGATAAGCCAAGCTAGCTTCAGTGCTGTTCAAAGTACCTTTGCTTTGAGTAGCGCTGACATCTTTGAATTGTACATTGCTATATGTTGCACCAGCAGTGAACGGACCGAAAGCATAAGTACCGCCTGCTGTAGCAACTTGCAATGTATTTGCAGTAGCAGAAAATCCGCGGGTTACAACGCTACCAGCAACTACAGGAACACCAGCAGTGTTACCGAAGAAGGAAGTATTGGGGTTTTTGGCTTTCAAAAATGCTGCACCTAAAGCCAAGGGACCATTTGCGAAACCAGCACCAGCAGACCAAACTTGGTTGTTGGAGAAGTTACCAGGCGTGCCACCCAAGCTGTACAAACCACCGAAGGTTACGCCATCGTAATTTGCGCTGGTATATTTAACAGCGTTATCAATACGTTGTGAACCGTTCAAGTTGTCGAGGTCACCAGGATGTGCTGCAAACTCGGTACCACCACGGTTGCTAGCTGCTAAAGGAGCAACAAAGTCGCT
>JASSUF010000044.1:0-16706 GCA_031963365.1 Mycoavidus cysteinexigens | reverse complement strand
CCTTTATCGCCTTTCTTCTTCTTTCATGGCGTCCACCAAATCGAGTCTACCTCAGTCTTTATAAACCTCTCGTCAAATCTGCAAGGAGGTCTTTATGATTTTCAAGCCCTACCGATACGCGCACTAAGCTTTCTTTAATACCTGCTGCTGCACGTGCTTCAGGGGAAATACGTCCATGCGTGGTGCTAGCAGGATGCGTCACCATCGTACGGGTATCGCCCAAATTAGCGGTAATGGAACATAGCTTGAGATGATCGATTACACGCCAAGCACGCTCACGCTGCACTTCTGGTGCATCACCTCTAACCTCAAAGGAAAATAGCGCACCGCCTGAAGATTGTTGGCGCGCAGCAAGCGCATGCTGAGGATGAGACTCAAGGCCTGTGTACCAAACCCGTTGCACGCTAGGATGCGCCTCTAGAGCCATGGCCAACTTCAATGCATTATCCGATTGACGCTCCATTCTTATATTGAGTGTTTCCAACCCTTTTAAGAGAATCCAAGCATTAAAAGGCGAGAGGGTGGGGCCGGTAGTGCGTATAAACGGGAAAACTTTTTCGTTTAGAAAAGCCTTCGATCCAACAATAGCGCCTCCCATCACACGCCCTTGGCCATCTAGATATTTTGTTGCAGAGTGCACCACCACATCCGCTCCCAGCCTTAAAGGTTGAGACACAGCAGGCGTACATAAACAATTATCAATCACCAGCAGAATATCGGCAGACCTAGCTAGCAAGCTTAATGCGTGTATATCGGCAATACTGGTTAAAGGATTAGACGGCGTTTCCAGAAAAAAGAGCTTGGTATTAGGCAAAACGGCACTTCGCCAAGCATCGATATCCGTTAAATCAACAAAAGTCGTCTCAATACCAAAACGCCGCAAAATAGAATCGAACAAATGCATAGTCGAGCCAAAAATGCTGCGTGAACTAACCAGATGGTCACCCGCACTCAGCGCGCCCATCACTACCGCCATAATTGCACTCATCCCTGATGCAGTCGCTAAGCACGCCTCCCCTGCTTCCATCGCAGCTAAGCGATCTTGAAACATATTCACAGTGGGGTTAGTTACGCGTGAATAAGTAAACCCTTCTTCAGGTCTAGCAAAAAGCGCCGCCGCTTGCGCTGCACTGTCGCAGCAAAAGCTAGAAGTCAGAAATAACGCTTCGGAATGCTCGTTGAAATCGGTACGTATAGTCCCTGCCCGCACGGCCAGGGTGTCAAAACCTAATTCGTTCATCGTGGAATGGATTGTAAGGAAAGTAGATAAAAAAATAGGAAGTAGGGAAAAGGCCTTATTAAGCCCCACCAATCAGCAAAGGTCGGTAGGTTGGTGGTGACGAAGGAACCCCAACATGCACGCCACTGTGTCTTCGATGACCTGCTTACAGATTATCTAAAAGCTAAAAATTAAAAGTCAGTGGTATGCATGTTGGGGTTCCTTTGTCACCCCAACCTACGGCGTAATAAGACTAGCACAGCGCCAGCGCCTCCTTCTTTGGGTGGAGCTTCATGAAAAGCGCTCACGATAGGCAGTTGAGTTAGCCATGTCCGTACTCTGAGTTTTAAAACAGGCATTTGATTGACTGAGCCTAAGCCTTTTCCATGAATCACCTTTACGCAATGCATCCCCTGTTCCGATGCCCGCTTGAAAAATGTCTCAAAGGCAACGCGGGCAGTCTCTGTGCACAATCCATGTAGATCAAGGCTAGCTTCAATAACTGAGGTGCGTTTTCGCAGTTTTTGAAGCACTTTTCCACCGGTTCCACCGCGGCAAAAATACGGTGCGCCTTTTTCATCTGTTGGCAAATGCGGTTGCGCTTCATCGGACACAATAAAAGCAGGTGAGGTGGAAGGTTCAAAAAAATTGGAAGACCATCGAGAAGCATGGGGTGCCTTATGCGCTTTAAGCCCTTCCAAGACTTGCTTTTTAGCAAAAGAAGAAGGGCCTGGCGCTCTTTTTTCGTGCCGTAAAGGCTGCACACTTGCAGTCATGCGGCGGAAAAAAGCCACATCTTCTGCATACGCTATATCTTGCACCTCTGAAATCGTATTTTTTTTCCCCATGACACATATGCCTTAATGCCAACCACCAACCAAAGGACCTTATCCAATTCCACCAAGCACAAGAAAAAGCAAAGGATGGTAGGTTGGTGGTGACGAAGGAACCCCAACATGCGAACCACTGCGTCCTTGATGACCTGCTTACAAACTTTCAAAAACAAAGATCAAAAGCAGTGGTATGCATGTTGGGGTTCGTGCCTCACCACCAACCTACAACACGCCACTTTCTAAATAGCGCTGTGCATCAAGTGCGGCCATGCAACCGCTCCCTGCGCTGGTAATAGCTTGCCGATATATAGAATCTTGTACATCCCCCGCGGCAAAAACACCGGCGATATTAGTCGCTGTAGCTCCACCTAAGTGGCCTGCGCGAGTCACTATATAACCATGCTCCATCTCCAACTGCCCTTCAAAGAGCGCGGTATTGGGTTTATGGCCAATCGCAATAAATACACCATGTACAGCGAGTTCTGTCCGTACGGCGGTTTGCGTATGTTCGATACGCACCCCTGTCACACCTGAATCATCGCCCAAAACCTCTTGCAATACGTGATTCCAGCAAATGGTTACGCGACCTTCTTTTTCTTTTTGAAGCAGGCGATCAACCAAAATAGGTTCTGCACGAAACCGGTCTTTTCGATGAATAACGGTTACTTTTTTAGCAATGCCAGACAAATACAAGGCTTCTTCCACTGCGGTATTACCGCCCCCTACTACCACTACCTCGCGGTCTTTATAAAAAAAGCCATCACAAGTAGCACAAGCAGATACCCCACGCCCCATGAAGGCGGCTTCAGAATCCAAACCTAGGTATTGTGCAGAGGCGCCGGTTGCAATAATTAGCGCATTACAAGTATAGTCGCCGGCATCGCCTTGCAACAGAAAGGGACGTTCATCCAATTTAGCTGTATGGATTTGATCAAAGATCATCTCGGTCCCAAACCGCTCGGCATGTTCTAAAAAGCGCTGCATTAATTCAGGTCCCTGCACGCCCTGCGCATCAGCTGGCCAGTTCTCTACATCCGTAGTGGTCATTAATTGCCCACCCTGACTCAAGCCAGTTATTAGTACGGGAGATAAATTTGCACGTGCGGCATAGACTGCAGCGCTATATCCTGCGGGGCCGGAGCCCAAAATGAGAACCTTTGCGTGTTTTGTATCGGGCATATCCGTTTCCATGGTAAAAAAGAGTCTACTAACAATAGGGCGTGTCCTCAATTGTCCCAAAGGGTTCATATTTGAGGAAGCAGGAGCGCAGGATCCGGATGTACTTTTTGTACAGTGAGGATCCCGAGCACCGCACGACCCCAAAGATGGGCCCTTTGGGGCAATTGAGGATACGCCCTAGTGTCCAAACCCCGTACTGTACAGTGCTTGCACAGGCATACTCTTTTTTCGTTAAAAAAGCTATTTGGCAAATCTAGCGTCTATTTTAAAACCCTTTTGGGCAATTGAGGACATGCCCTAACAGGGCAAAAGATGTCCTTTCTTCAATAGTGCACCCTACTTTTTAATCTGCTTTTATTTATTCCGCTCTATGAGATCAACCCCTCCACCATCCTCCTCTTCCACAGAGCCCCATACAGCAGCTACCACTGTTCCACACCGTTTATCGCGGCTTATGGCCGAGATTCGTTGGTTACTGCTGCTCGCATGCACCGTGTTTTTATTGCTCTCCCTGCTCAGCTATAACGCACAAGACCCAGGTTGGACACACACGCTACAAACCAATAAAGTCGCCAATTTGACAGGGCATGCAGGTGCTTGGACCGCTGATATTTTATTTTTCTTCTTTGGCGCGTCCTCTTATTGGTGGGTTTTGCTATTAAGTCGACGGGTCTTATCCAGTTACCGACGTTTGCGCTCTCACCCTACCGATGCTAAACCTGCACTATTGCCCGTTATCGGGCATAACGCATTAGATTGCTTGGCTTTTACACTTATCCTCGTAGCCAGCGCTGCGCTGGAGACGCTGCGTTTTTGGTCATTTTTCTCCGTTTCAACTGTCACACCAGGTGGGGTAACCGGGCACACGCTTGCTCAGCAAACCTTGCAGGCGCTAGGATTCACAGGCGGTACGCTGGCATTGATCTTGGCTCTATGTATTGGGCTTTCCCTATTTTTCCGTTTTTCTTGGCTTAATACGGCAGAGCATATTGGAGACAAGCTGATCCGATTATTTACAAAAATCAAGCAACATCAAGAAGAGCGACGTGACCGCAAAGTAGGTGAAGCAGCAGCCTTGCGCCGAGAAGGCGTTTTAGAGATTGACCGCGCGCGGATTGAAGAACATGAGCCTATCCATATAGTAGAGCCCGTCGTATCGGTGCAACCGTCGGTGCGTGTTGAAAAAGAAAAGCAGCAACCTTTATTCCAAGATTTTACTAATACCACGCTTCCTCCTTTAGCTCTGCTCGATGCCCCTCCCTCCTCACCTAAAACGGTTTCTGCACAAACGCTGGAATACACCTCGCGTTTGATCGAGAAAAAATTAAAAGATTTTGGAATTGAAGTCAGTGTGATTGCTGCGTATCCAGGACCTGTTATTACCCGTTACGAGATCGATCTAGCAACGGGCGTTAAAGGCAGCCAAGTACTCAACCTTGCCAAAGATTTAGCACGTGCACTCTCCTTGGTTTCTATTCGTGTTGTAGAGACCATTCCAGGCAAAAATTATATGGGCTTGGAACTGCCCAATTCAAACCGCCAAACGGTATTTCTTACCGAAATTTTAGGATCGGAAGTCTATGCCCAGGCAGGCTCTACACTCACCGTTGCATTAGGCAAAGATATCAGCGGCAAGCCTATCGTAGCGGATTTAGGCAAAATGCCGCATTTACTAGTAGCAGGGACCACGGGCTCAGGGAAATCGGTCGGCGTAAACGCGATGATTTTATCGCTGTTGTATAAAGCTACCGCCGATCAAGTGCGCATGATTTTGATTGACCCCAAAATGCTAGAGCTGAGCATCTATGATGGCATTCCGCACCTGTTATGCCCTGTCGTAACCGATATGCGCCAAGCGGGCCATGCATTGAATTGGACCGTAGGTGAAATGGAACGGCGCTATAAGCTTATGAGCAAACTAGGCGTGCGCAACCTTGCTGGATACAACACCAAAATTGAAGAAGCCGCAGCGCAAGAAGAAAAAATTCCCAACCCATTTAGCCTAACGCCCGATGCGCCAGAGCCTTTAGAACATTTGCCTCATATCGTCGTAGTAATCGATGAGCTGGCAGATCTGATGATGGTAGTGGGTAAAAAAGTAGAAGAACTCATCGCTCGTATCGCCCAAAAAGCACGTGCAGCCGGTATTCATTTGATTCTCGCCACACAACGCCCTTCTGTAGACGTTATCACGGGCCTGATCAAAGCGAATATCCCCACCCGCATTGCATTCCAAGTCTCATCCAAAATTGATTCACGCACCATTTTGGATCAACAAGGCGCTGAATCCTTACTAGGTATGGGCGATATGCTCTACCTTCCACCAGGCACTGGCTTTCCTGTACGGGTACACGGTGCTTTCGTAGCCGATGGCGAAGTGCACCGCGTCGTAGAGAAACTCAAACAACAAGGCGAACCGGCTTATATTGAAGGCTTACTGGATGGGAATACCGGCGAAGGCAGTGAAGGCGCGGAAGGAGGCGGAGAAAACGGAGCCGATGGCGAAGCAGACCCGATGTATGACCAAGCCGTAGATATTGTAGTTAAAAACCGCCGCGCATCTATCTCTCTAGTACAACGCCATTTACGCATCGGCTACAACCGCGCTGCGCGCTTACTCGAGCAAATGGAGCGCTCAGGAATAGTCTCTGCAATGGGTTCCAATGGTAACCGAGAGGTGATTGCACCGAATACACAAGCGGATTAGATGTAAATGCAAGTCGCCTTGCGCGACTTGCACGCACTACTTTTTTCGCCGATGCATTTGTCAGCGCTCTGCGGAGTTGGCACATCCGGAGCAGTAAAGGACGCCTTCGAGAAGGTCTGCAAACGAGAAGCGGGCATGAGATGGGCAAATTTTTGATTTAGCCCCTATAATCTTAAACAAGATACAGATTAATCTGTACAAACAATAGATTACGGTCTACTCTTATATATTGTGATTCCATTTCCCTGAGACTTTTTTATGCCAGCTGCATCTGCTACAACAAATAGTGCACCACCTTCTCCTAGATTCCAACCAGCTTCCGTTCATTCAAACGGTCAAGTAGCACCACGCCACATTGTCAAATTAAACCCTTCTATTGAGGCGTCTCCTGTAGCACGCGAGCTCGTAGATTTTGTAAATCGCGAATCTAGCTCCCCAGAAACTGAAATATTTATACTCAGTCAAATATTAGCTGCGCTGAAAATATTAACAATCTTCTTGCAAGCAGATAATAGTATCCAGCCTATAGATACTATAATAGAGTCATGTAGAAAACTGAAATTGATCGGACACAGTGAAGTATTTACTTGTACGGAAACAGCGTCCATAGAGGATGCATGTAAAGAACTAGGAGGGGGAGAAGAAGAAAGAATAGGCTTTGCAAAGAGTATTTTTATTTCTCTTCTAGTGGAGCTACAAGACTATTTTGAGAAAGCAGATTCACCGGAGCAAGCCATTACTATAGCGTTACGCAATATAATCGATAAGACATTATCAACTAATAAAAAAAATACAAGCAATATAATTGATAATACACCAATCAATAAAAGAAATTTCACACAGAAAAAGCACCTCGAAGACATGTGTCTTTTACAACGCCCTTTCGTCGCCTTTGGTCGTGTAATATGTGAAATATGGATTTCTTTACTTGAATCGATTAAAGCTTTTGCAAAAGCAGCACAGGCATTCATAACAAATTACACAACTGCAGAGGGCAGAGAAAAGAGAGAGTTAGAAAAACTCAAAAATGACCTTTCTAATCACACAATAAGAATATTTACTCTCCTACCAATAATCGTATAGAAAGAATATATAAAAGACCTCTCTCCAATGGGCCAGACGTCTTTTATAATAGAAAATTACGCCTATTTTCTGAAAATATTTCTACTTCATCACAAAAAATGCTCCAAAATATTTTGGAGCATTTTTTATTATTACCCACCAGGCTGCAATGCTTTAACAATGCGCTCATGCGCATCTGCCACACTACCCAACCCAGAAATGCAGCGATAACGGGGCGCAGGTACGCTGCCCTGTTCTTTTTGTGCAGCCCACTCTTGATAATAGTGGGTTAATGGTTGGGTTTGCTCAATGTATACCTGCAAACGTCTTTTAACCGTTTCTGGTTCGTCATCTACACGCAAGATAAGCTCTTCGCCCGTTTCATCATCTTTACCAGCCACTCTGGGTGGCTTGAAATCTACGTGATAAATACGTCCAGAGCCAGGATGTACGCGTCGGCCGCTAATACGTTTGATGATTTCATCAAATGGCACATCGATTTCCAGCACATAATCTATAGCAACATCTGCGTCTCTCAGCGCTTGTGCCTGCGGCAATGTTCTAGGAAAGCCATCAAATAAATAGCCATTCGCACAATCAGGCTCTGCAAGGCGTTCTTTCACTAGATCAATAATTAGTGCATCAGGCACCAACTCTCCTGCTTCCATGTATTGCTTGGCTGCAAGGCCCAAAGGCGCATTTTCTTTGATCGCTGCGCGCAGCATGTCGCCCGTTGAGATACCAGGAATGCCAAATTCATTTTTAATGAATTGAGCCTGTGTACCTTTACCTGCACCAGGGGCGCCCAAAAGGATCAAACGCATAAAAGAGGTCTCCAGCAATATGCCATTTTTTTAAAAAGCTAAGATTAGTATAAATTTAGATGCATATAGAAAAGAGCTTTATAAACATCCCAAAAAAAAGCAAAGAACGGTAGGTTGGTGGTGGGCAACGTTCCCCAACATGCAGGCCACACTGCGCCCTTGACAACCAGCCTACATCTCATTAGTTACTTAATAAATAAAGCACGTACACGTTCTAGATCAGAGGCGGTATCTACCCCGCCAATAGGCACTTCTTCTGTCAGATGCATGGCAATAGATTCACCATGCCACAATGCACGCAGTTGCTCTAACGCTTCTACTTCCTCTAAAGGAGCGCGCGCTAAGCTTGTAAAGCGGCGTAAAAATGCAGCGCGATATGCATACACCCCAATATGACGATATACCGGCAAAGTGCTCATTACGCTAGAGAGGCTGGTCTTTGCGTTTAGAGCAAACCCGGTTTCCCCCATCACGCCTGACCACGCATCGCGCGCCCAAGGAATCGGTGCGCGCGAGAAATACAACGCATACCTTCTCGCATCGAGCACTACTTTAACCACATTAGGGTTAAAAATTTCTTCGGGGTCACTAATAGGGTGTGCAACACTAGATAACGCGCAAATAGGATGCGCTGCTAAGTGCACCGCCGTTTCCCGAATCAATAGAGGGCTAATCAGCGGCTCATCGCCCTGTACATTCACTACAATTTGATCATCAGCCCAGTCTAATTGAGCTGCAAGCTCAGCCAGTCGATCCGTTCCGCATGTGTGGTGCTCGGCAGTCAACATAGCTTCTACACCATATTGGTTAGCACACTCCACAATACGAGGAGAATCTGTTGCAATGATCGTGCGTTGCGCACCAGACGCCTGCGCGCGCTGCGCAACATGTATTACCATCGGCTTTGCATCAATTTCAACCAAGGCCTTTTCAGGCAATCGAGTAGATTGAAGGCGCGCGGGAATTACCACGACAAAATGTGCATCCTGCACGCAAACACTCCTAAACCGAAAAAGCTATATACGTATATATATTGCTGCTAAACGACTCAACAACAATAGATAGAAAATTTTTTGTAGCCATCACTATAAAGCAGGTGGCATTTTTTCAGGGACAGGCTCTGGGTCAACAGGCAATTTTCTAGCCTGCTCAACGAGCATAACCGGTATGTCATCGCGAATAGGGTAGGCCAACTTATCTATAGTGCAAATAAGCTCTTTAGCTTGACGGTCATGCCTGAGCGTGCTTTTGCATAATGGGCAGACCAAAATTTCGAGTAGACGGGCATCCACTGAGGTTTTCCTCGTTATATAAGAATTTAAGCGGAAATCGCTTTGAGTTTCTGCAATACAAAATCTATAAAACCAGGCTCTAACACTGCATCCACCGGCACCACCCATACGCGCGATGCGGTGACAAAAGGCAAAACAGCCCGGCATTTTACTGCATCCTTCTCTGTAATCAGAATTACCTGAGCATCTATATCTAAAAATGTTGTTTCCAAATAGACAAAATGATCTGGAAAAGCTTGTACCGTAGGCTGTATACCGTGTTGACGCAGAGTGTCAAAAAACCGCTCAGGAGCACCTATACCTGCAGCAGCCCATACCTTTTGTGTAGCAAAAGTAGAAAGCGCGCAATGTTCCAATGGATCGGTTAGATGCCAGGCAAGCCCCGTTTGAAGCTGCACACTAAAAGTAGGTGCATCCACGCATTGCCTAGCTGCTTGCGATAATTGGGCCTCGCTCTGTTGGGAGGAAATACTTGCATTTTGATTGATCAAGGTTGCATCACGCCGACGATGCAATGATTCACGCAATGGCCCAGCAGGTAAAAGAAAGCCATTCCCACCCAAGCGCTGATCAAATACCACTAATTCAATATCACGCCCCAGCCGATAATGTTGCAAACCATCATCACTAATAATGATATTGACCTCAGGGTGTGCAGCGCATAATGCACGCCCTGCAGCCACACGATCCTTTCCTATCCATAGCGGTATTTGCGTGCGTTGGGCTATTAATAAAGGCTCATCTCCCACTTCATTGGCGCCTTCTTGGCCGCTCACGCTACGCACCCCTACAAAACGTGCGCCATATCCACGTGAAATCACCCCAGGTTTCCAACCCGTTGCGCTCAAAGCCTGCACTAAAGCAATAACAATAGGCGTTTTGCCCGTCCCCCCTACTCGCACATTCCCCACCACCACGACCGGCACCGGCAAATACTCGGTTTTTCTGAACCCCCACCTAAAACTTAATCGCCGCATGCTGGCAATGGCCCAGAAAAGTAAAGAAAGAGGCAAAAGCAGCCATGCTGCAAAACCTCGGTATTCCCAGATCTTCTGTATAGCAAAGCGCTCTAACAAAGCTGTAGGTATTTTATAAAAGAGTTTCAACATATACATATTAAAAATGGGAAAACAATTTTTTTATTCTTTTTCTGCTTATAGAGCATATAAAGTACATCTATTTTTTACAAAAAAAATTACTGCAGATAAAAATCACTTTATACATCACTTCTTAACGATATTACGCAGGCATTCAAAAAGATGGTGGTATGCGTGTTGGGGTTCGTTCCTCACCACCAACCTACCGAGATGCCCATGTAAAAGGGTTTTACAAAACTCCACCAACCACAAGAAAAGGCAGCTAATTAAGCTACACTTCAAATACTTTAAAAATGAACCAGAGCGTAGCGAGAATGGCAAAGACAAATAGGCATTTTGATGTGATAGTAGTGGGGAGTGGTCTAGCAGGTTTATGCACTGCACTGCAACTCGTAGAGAATCAGCAGGAGGGCATGCCCTATCAAGTCGCCATTATTTCAAAACAGCCACTTGGCGAAGGCGCAAGTGCATGGGCGCAAGGGGGCATTGCCGCGCCTCTAGGAGAGGCAGATAGCACACAAAGCCATCTAAACGATACGCTCTTGGCAGGAGCGGGGCTATGCGATGAGCAAGCCTGCCGTTTTATTATTGAACATGGCCCTGCCGCTATTGAATGGCTTAAAGCACAAAAGGTGCCCTTTACTACCGATTCAGCGCAGATTTCAGGATTACATCTTGGACAAGAAGCAGCACACAGCCACCGGCGCATTGTGCATGCAGCAGATGCCACAGGCCATGCACTGATTCATACCTTGATTGAAAAAGTCCGTGCGCATCCCTCCATCACGCTTTTTGAAGCACATTGTGCAATCGACCTGATCACAGCACCCGCCCAGCCCTCCTCCCCTAGCTATTGCTATGGCCTATATGCGCTTGATATAGAAACAGGCCAAACTCTCACTCTAGGCGCGCGTCACATAGTGCTAGCCACAGGAGGAGCAGGAAAAGCCTACCTTTATACCACCAACCCTGACTCAGCAACAGGAGATGGCATAGCCATTGCATGGCGGGCTGGGTGCCGTGTAGCCAATATGGAATTTATTCAATTCCATCCAACCTGCCTCTACCATCCTTATGCAAAATCTTTTTTAATTAGCGAAGCAGTGCGGGGCGAAGGCGGCCTATTAAAGCTCCCTAACGGGGAGCGATTCATGCAACGACATGACCCACGCGCAGAGCTAGCGTCACGCGATATAGTGGCACGCGCAATTGATTTTGAGCTTAAAAAGCATGGTATTGATTATGTGCACTTAGATATCAGCCACCAAAGTCCTGCTTTTCTACAGCAACACTTTCCTACCATCCTAGCCCGTTGTGCCAAATTTGGTGTGGATATCACCCGCGACCCTATACCCGTAGTACCTGCTGCCCACTATACCTGCGGCGGGGTAGTCACTGATTTAGAGGGGCGTACTGATTTAGAAGGACTGTATGCCGTTGGGGAAACCGCCTATACGGGTTTACATGGTGCAAACCGGCTAGCGAGTAATTCTTTACTAGAATGCATCGTGATGGGCAGAGCGGCAGCAGAATCTATTCAAACAGCACTCAAAAATAATACCTTTGAAGCGAATACGCAAACCGACTCTACTCTTCCAGAATGGGATGAAAGCCGTGTGCGTGCGCCCAATGAAGCAGTAGTCATCGCGCACAATTGGGACGAATTACGTCGTCTGATGTGGAATTACGTAGGGATTGTACGCACAGATGAACGGCTAGCTCGCGCGCAACAAAGGATTGAAATCCTACAAGAAGAGGTCCAGCAATACTATGCGCACTTTCGTATCGATCGCGATTTGCTAGAGTTGCGCAATTTAGCGCAAGTCGCTGCACTTATCGTAGAAAGCGCACAATGGCGCCATGAGAGCCGAGGGCTACATTACAGTGAAGACTGGCCAAAAACCTTCCCCAAAGCCCTCCCCACAGTATTAATCCCGTAGGTGTATGCCTCCTCCACTGCTATCCCTATCCCTACCAACAAAATAATTGCCAGAGCTGTAGGAAAAAATAAGAATAAAGAAACTTCTAATGGCAAAAGAGCGGGAGTCCAATACCTATTTTCTTGCTCCCACTCATGAAGGAAGAAGAGTGGTTTTTTCTGCTGTACGGTGCCATTAGGTTTTAAGCATCTATCGATTGATGCCGCCATTTCTGCTCGTACTGTAGCTGCCTTTTTTATAGAGAGTGGTAAAGATCTCTGCATTGCACTATCTAAAGGCATACATTTCATCAGATATTTTCTCAATAGATAGTAGGTTGGGGTGAGGCACGAATCCCAACATGCGCACCGCCAACTTTTAATCATGGCAAAAGCGATAGCATAACGCTGTGGCCCATGCCTTGAGGCTGTAACTACAGTATGAATAGGCTGTAATGTACTTTGTCATTTCTTGATATTTTTATCTCAGAAAACGCTAAATATACCCTCCTAGCTGCTGCTATTGCCGCCAATACAGCCCACATTTTTATGCGCTCCAAGCCAAAATCCCTTATAATAGCCATCAAATTCAGGTTTACTTTCTATGCGCTTTAGCTAGGTGCTCGTGCAGCATCTAATGTTTCCCGCCTAGCACTTTACGTACCGTAGTTAACTGCTAATCTATATACACAAAACGTATAGGCCACTTCCCTCTCTCTTTTTGAGAACCTAAGGCCCCCTAAAAAAATAAAAATAAGGTTCTTTTGTGGCTATACAGTGCATTACATACTCATATCACCGGTATATCCAGCCCCTATATAGCTCTTTTGCAAATAAGGATTTCCAGAGGTTTTAAATCGGCTCCGATGTACTCAAACAGAGAATTTTCCATCGCTCATGTTTAGATCCATACCATCCCCTGTTTCTGTTTTACCGTCTAAACCGCTTCGGTTTAAAACGCCACGCCCTTATACGTTAACTGCTCTTCAAATGGAGCAATTAACTGCTACACCGCCTGTGCGTTCGGAGGAGCATGTAGAAGAAGGTACAGAGCTACTAAGAGCGTTGGTTGTTCGGAGCTCCAACGGAAATACACTTAATCCTGAAGCCATAGAACATACGCTCGATAACCTGCTCGAGATGAGTGCGCAGCTAGAATCACAATCTGAGATTGAAACCGCTCTTCTGAACGAGCGAGATTTTCTCCAAGCATGCCAGATCAACCTTGAGCCCAACAAAAAAACGCTTCTGCTCGAGGTATTGCAATCTGCTACGTGTATCAAAAAGCTTGCTCCAATTATGGAAGACAACCCTTCCTCCATATTTTTGCAAAGCTGGCGACACTTATTAATGCAGGAGTCGCAAGCATCCTGCGATACCGATTTTGATACGCTCGATACAGGCACTCTGGAGACGGTGCTGGAGTGGCTTGACCTGCACAGCGAGGAGTTTCTCGCTGCAAAGCACTCGCTGGAATTCCCAAACAGCGAAAGGCTCCAAGCGCCTAAAAACCCCTCCGCTTCAAGCTTCCGTAACAAATTAAGTGATGAAATAGCCAAACGCAAATTAGAAGACTTAGCTAATCAAGGCCAGAGGCAAGATACCGAAACGCTAGCTCAGCTATTTGCTAAAAGCGTAGATACATTCTATGAGCTTATTTTGCCTGTAGGCGAAGATACCTATGCACCTGAAGCAATCCCAAATCTAACAACTGAGTCGTTATCTAAAGAGGCTGCAGCCTGCCTAATCCGCATTCTCTACAATGAGAGCGGCCGGCTTAAACATAAGGGCCTGCAACTTCGAATGAAGGGTACGCAACTTCAGAACAAGGGTGAATCATTCGAAAGTGAGGGCGAGCAACTTAAAATCCGGGATGAGCAGCGATTAAAGTATCTTCTCGACTACTTACCTTATAGCAGCCTAGAGCACGTAGATCACTGTATAGAGCAATGGGTCAAAACGCTGGAAGAACACTCATTCTCCACAGATTTCGCGCCTGCAACGAAATATCATGAAGGCATCAACGTTTTGCGTGCCTATTTACAGCAACATCGACAATTAAAGCAAATAGAAGACCAAGCTGAAGAAGCTGCTTTAATTTTTGAGCGCGCTAGCTATCAATTAGCGGGTAATATAAAAACACTAAGCTCCTTTCCTGCGCTAGCACAAGCCGCAGAGCTTCAGTCATCTAAAGTGCCTCAGCACGTTACAGAATCACTTGGCAAAAGCACGGAGCACTTTCAACGCAGCCTGAAAAAATTTGAAACCGATCTCACCGATTTTTGGGGATGCAGCGCACAAGACCGTTTTGATTCGGATTCTTATAAAAGTAAAAATTATGAAGTAGATGTGGAAATCTATGCACTTCAACGCGCTTTTTCTCAAAAAGCTGCTTTAAAAAAACAAAATGAACGCAAAATACAAGACCGGCTACAAGCATCTTTTGATGCAATTGACACAAGTAGGATTGGTACTCGCCCAAACACAGACAGTGAAGCATCCAGTGATGCTGCACCTCCTCTGTCAGAATGGCCTGCTTCTACATTAAGCCAATTTGTTGATGGCGCAATTCGGCAAGTTTTCTCTGATGTTAGCGCTCATTTAGACACAAGCGCTCTTGAGGGCATGCTAGCTGCTGTACCGTTAGAGTCATTAAGTACTTTGAATAAAGCCTATGGGGCATGGGATATACCAAAGTCAGACATAAACATAAGCGCATCTATATTTAAAAGCGTGGCACAGCACATTAACACCGCGTTGAGCGCCCTACAAAATCTCCCAGCTGAGATACCGTCTCTTTATGCGCTTAAAGACAAATTACATGTACTTGATATTTTGCCTCTTGCTTCCTTAGAGTCAATGGCTGCAAAGCTTCCAAGCATGGCCATAGCATTGGAAGGTATATATAAAGAGCTTGAAAAAATCCCTAGCTATCTAGAGCATTTTTATAAAAAAATAGAAGCACTTTCTTCAAAATATTGGTCTGAATCGGAATGCGACATACCAACACTAGAAAAGCATCTAGACACGCTTACGCAAGCACATAATCATCAGCCCTCCTCTCATACTATAGAGGCAGGTCGCTTTAAAAATATAGTCGATGCATTGAAGCAAAAATTGCAGACATCCTGTGAAAAACAGGCCAAACTATTCTATGCAAACATGCTTGAAAAGCATATGCACAATGCCATAGAAACATATACAAAGAATGAAGTAACATCTAAAGAAGTAATACAAGAAAATGCGCGTGACGCAACACATTATTTTTATACTTTATTTTCAAATATCCAAAAGCTCACGCATTACCATCACCTCTCTGCCGCCGACCAATCAGAAACACAAACTGAAATCGCGCTAATATCCTATATTACCGAGGCTATTCAAAGTTTTTCCCTAGAACAGCAAGAGATGCTGCTTTTAACTTTGCGCTCGGATGCTGCTAAAAATGTACATGATGCACTATTTACCGCTGCGACATCCCTTCAAGAAGATCGCCCTCAAAAAAGCGCTCAACTATTGGCGCTAGCCCACTGCTTGTCTACTCCTATTAAAATAGTAGAAGACAAACTTGCAGTGGTAGACCCTGATGCCGAGCTGGAGCTAGACCCGCAGTTTAATCTTGCCCCGCTATTTGATGCCTATAAAGTGGCAATTAAAGAGCGCCTCTATATTGATCTTAGCCATTTACAGCACTACGATATCGGAGATGTATATCCAATATTAGAAGATTTGGTTCCAAACACTATTTTAAAAATGGCAGCTGATGGATTTAAAAAGGTAAACAATGCCAGCGATTATATTCAAACCGCTCCAAATATTTTAATATCATCTGAAGGTATCCAAGATTTTAATAGGAGATTTACATCTGAACTTTTTATTGATGGAAAAAAATACGATTTCAATCTTAGAAATGTATCTTCATATAAAGAGAATGATATATTTTTTAGAAAGCAAAAATTTATTATCCCTGGACTTTTGCAGGATTTTTGCAAAAATCATGAGTACGCTCGAAACAAACAAGATGAACTTGTATTGCTATCATCTTGCATCTCTCAAGCTTCTTGTTTTATTTCCCCTGCCATTTTAAGTATAAAAAGTAAGGCATTATTGCTACTGGCGGGCGCCGAATTTATACCAGCTCATCCTAGCAATTCAAATCGGTTAGTCTACTTCCACTTAGACCGGCAACACAACGGCACGGTACTGCTAAGAGTTATTTTCCGAGAAGAAAAAATTGCAACGGTTAGGAATTTGAATGATGTGAATATTATTTTGCCTTGCGACCCTGAAAATAGCTTCGCTCAAACAGACATCACCCTCAAAATTGATGTTAATAAACTTAAAGAAGAACAAATAACGCTAGTACCTGGTAGTGCAAGTTATAAATATAACTTGCAACCTGCACCCACTGAAGCGCTATCTGAACAACCGTCGCCTGCTTCCAATCACATTCCAAATTTCACAGACTCCGTCACCAAGGCAGCGCAACGCCTCCAAACTACCGCGAAAGAAGGAATACATTCCATTATGTCCACCCCGCTTATAAATAAAATCTCCACTTTGGCATAAGGCGTA
>JASSUF010000043.1:0-16744 GCA_031963365.1 Mycoavidus cysteinexigens | reverse complement strand
AGAAAAGGGCCGCATAACTCTTATTTGTGGCGTCCACTATTGACGACCTACCTCACTCAGGATCGCCGCCGTTGCTGCCGACTGAAGCGATGCCGTTGGAGAATCAAGCGCAAACGCCTTCAGTCTCTTCTTATCTTTTTTAGCCTCCTTCTCATGACGCAGGAACTCGTCAATAGCCTCTTGTAGTATGTATGCCTCATTCAGAAGCGGCAGTCCAGCTGTACTCAGCGCTACGCGTATAGCAGCCTCTTCAGGGTCATACCATTCAAGCGTATACTTGAATTCTTCCACATAGTACTTTTGTGCCATCCTGCTCAGTGAGCCCAATTTCGACAAAATGGTTTCTTTCAAGAAATGGAATGTAGACGGTAGCTTGGTTAATTTATCGTGCATGTAGTCAGCAGCGCTTTCTAAACCTGAATCTATACCATGGGCCATAGTCTTAAACTCTGAAGATGCGCTATTGGCAAAATTCGTAAGCGCTTCCCTTAATGGCAGAGGCTTCTCATCAGAGCGCCGGTAACGCAGCCCTTTTTTTTCCATCTTTTTATCGTGGTACTTGATGATGGTACTAGGCAGCATAGATAGTGCCCGCTCGAGCGGACCAAGATAGTGATCAACAATCTCCTTGTTACTCTTACCTGCAGTACTAAACTTAGCTGAGTCAGCTGACTTCTGCTTAGCTGTCATCTTCTCAGCTGCCTCGCCAAGTATCACTGCAATACGCTCAAGCCCCACCGTATTCGCTATGACAGGTGACTTTGCATCCCCAAGAGGGATCTGGTACTGTATCCGCGTCTTGGCGGCTACCATTGATGCTGCCTCTAAATATTGCGCTGCACTTATTAAACTTGGAGCGGCCTCCTTCAGAATGTCTTTTTTTGCCTTGGCATAGGTCTCTTTGAGTATTTCTTCTAGGCGCTGCTTTGCCGACTTGTCATCTTTCTTTCCAACACCTTTCAGAGATTGCTGGACAGGCTCCGAAGCGGCCATCTTTGCTATCTCGGTCTTAATATCAGAAAAATGCTGTAGTTTTTTTACCGTAGTTAACAGCGCCTCCACCGCTGCATTGAGTTCCGCTGCACAGTCCGATGCAGTACTATCATCACGCTGTTGTAGATTTCCCCATAGATCCTCTGGTATCTCCTGCAACGCACGCACCGCTGTTTTGATGTTATTGGCAACATCTCCTTCAGAGATCTCCGCGGGCATAAGATTTGCCGCACTCGCTACCTCTTGCAGATTTTCGTGCGAGAACTTTTGCCGATTCCCTCCAGTCCTGTGAAATTCCTGTAGCTCCCTGCGCTTTATACTAAACGCATTCCTGAACGCGTCTTTGTCCTGAGCCATGAGCTCCGCTTTTTTCTTATGATCTTCGCTGGCAAATGTGGGGGTCGGTTCTTGGTTTGGGTGGCTAGAGGATCCTGGATGCGCGTTACTATAGTCTCCGGACGAATGCTTTCGGAATTCCAAGTTAGATAGCTTGCCATTAGGTTTTGCAGGAGGAGACCTCAAGAGGAAGGGCTGGCCCTCACCATTCGCTGTTTCATCTGGTGTGCCATCACCGTCATCACTGTTGCCCAAATGACCTGAATTTTTTTGCATGGACCTGGAGTTTTGCTCCCTTTGCGGCTCCTCCTGGAACTGTATTGCTGTAGCGGAACCCACCATATCATTTTCTCCAAGCGTTATATTATTAAGCGCAATAGGTAACGTATGCTGATATGCTGCGCCAGCAAGATCCTTTTTGTTCTCCAACACACCTTCTGTTTTTTAGCGCAAGCCTTTACACGAGGTCAAGTCATGGAGGACATGCAGGAACTTCCTACAGGCATCTCAAATGACAACTATTCTAATTAAGTTAGTTATTTCATGGAAATGAAAAATAGCATATCTATAAAATAACTACGGTCAATATTTATTTAACCTTCTATAAGCTATCATATTGATTCAATATTGGCTATGTAATCTTATTGCAGCCTCAGTAAGAATTATTTTAGTTTCGCTAAAATAAACTCCATTCGAAAAATTTGATCACATATAGAATAAATCTGACAGCACACTAATAAATAGTGTGCTTAATGCACGCTCTTTATTATTAAATTTTATATATAGCCGTATAGCGCAGATTTTTTATATTTCAAAAATTAAGATGTATTCTTTCTATTATTTCGTAGATTGAGTTATTTGCATTCGTCATATAAAACTATGCAATATATTTAATATATAAAAATAAGAAATAGGCTTTGTATGCGTTTTATATTATTATTTAATAACATTATGCAGCACCTGGAAAGATGGCATCTCCAAAACCTTGCACGACGGCAACATGTTTGGTAACATGTTGCTATACATGTTACCAATGGAGCATTATCATGCCATCAATTCGTGAACCGGCTAACAAAATGGCGCGTCATCGAGAGCAGATGCGTGCAGCAGGAATGCGGCCTGTCCAATTTTGGGTGCCAGACATACGTATTCCGGAATTCGTGGCAAAAGTACGCATGCAATGCCAAAGCTTAAAGGGTGATCTAGCAGAAACTGATGTTTTGCACTTCACAGGAGAGGCCGCCATCAACATTAAGGGCTGGGAATGAGTGTACGTGGCGATTTGGTGACGGTTTCCCTGCAAGGTGATTATGGTAAGCCACGGCCCGCTTTGATTATTCAATCAGACCTACTATCGGATTTAGATAGTGTTATGTTGTGTCCGGTGACAAGTAATCTACGCGACGCCGCATTTCGTGTCGCCGTCGAACCCAATATGGTCAATGGCCTGCGTACACTTTCGCAAGTCATGGTGGACAAGATATCAACACTACCGCGCACTAAAATTAGTGAACCGTTTGGCCGTTTAGGCAATGAAATGATGAGAGCAATAGATAAAGCATTACTACTGGTTATTGGTGTTATCTGACGCAAACGCAAAAATTAATAGGACCGGAGCTCAGCCTGCGCGTGCCAGGTTTAGAGTCCGCTGCACCCGTTAGCTCTGTGGTGTACTATTCACTAATGCATAGAAAAATGCAGTGACGGGGTTGCTTTTACCAGATTCAGGTTGGTTATTAGGTAGTAGATCAGTATATGTATCATTGGGATGTATCCCTGATATTGTTTCGCTTTGCATTGTACTCCAAGATGGGATTGGTAGCTCATTGCCCGTTGTCCTGCACCCAACAAATACAATTTCATCGTACTCGAGTCCAGCCTTATTCAATTCCTCAAATACCTCTTTTAGTTGAACCGTATTATCCCCTTCTCGAAACCCTCTGATATCCGATGCACCCGCTCCTCTACTAGTTATCCTTTCTTGCCTTATGGTCAAAAAATCCGAAGGAATATATTGGCCACCGCTATAACTTAGGGTAGTAGAATTTGCTATATCTGCATACGTTTCATCGCCTTTAGTTTGATATTTTGATAACGTATAGTCGGGAATACCGCCATTTGTACCACCTAATATAGTGGTTTTCTTATTTGTTCCAAAAAAGTTGCTCGCTCCTGTAGACGTTAACGCTTCAGCCCCTGGAGACTCATAGGTTATATGCATATTTCGGGTGACAGGGTCTTGTTCCACAACAGCAAAAGGAACTATTCCGTCTGGATGATTTGGCCTTGTCACCATAGCCTCTTTTAGGCCGGGATTTTTGAGCGAGCTTCCATGAGGCCCTAAGAAAACCATTTTTGTCCCCGTTGGCAATACCGCTGGTGTCCCCCCCGTCCCTGAAGAAATATATGCGCCATGTACCGATATAATGAGGCGTTTAGGCGTTTTGCCCTGCCGATTCTTACTGATGTCTTTTTCTCGAAATAAATACATATCTTTTCCCAAGTTAATTTGCATTACTTCGCCTTTCCCGCTCTGTGCACCAGAAAGTTTAGACCAGGTTGAATTCATAGTCGTGTATTCATACTCTGGCCCGGTATCTGACAGTTTCGTTTTACCCTTAGGACTACTCAACCCTAAAGTACTTCTAACCCCCTCTTTAAAGTTGGTCGCTGTGCGCTTTGGAAAAGTACTTTCGGTCGTACCGTTTGCTGTTGATGCATTGTGTGAACTGGACGGTATATTTTCTACATTAGGCTCATTAACCTGATTATTACGGCGGACGGTCTCCCCCCCCTGGAGAGGGTCAGGATTTTGATTTGCTTGTTGGGTCCGGTTTGTTGATGAAGTTATGCTTTCTGCTGATTGAGATGTTTTTTTCATATCTCGAGCCAGCAAGTTTCTCTTAAATTGGCTAGTTATTGGCCCGGCTGATATTCTAACGCCATAACCTAATACTGCTCCTACTCCTTCTCCTAAAACTTCAGCAGCCACTGCAGTGATCCCATCGAAGAGATGGTTCTCTCTTTCAATATTCATATCCGAATTTATTATTTTACCTGCGGTTGCAGCTCCTTCAAATACGACGCCAATTCCCGTACTTATTAAGCTGGGAACTATAAAAATAGCAAATATCGACGAAATGCCAGAGGTAGTTGTGGATGCTGCTTTACTGATAAGTGTCCATTTTTTCTCTTGTGCATTTTCTTGAGGAGACTTTACCATCTGATCCATATTTTGAATTAATTTATCTAAAATATGTATAGCAATATTGTTAGAATGGGCATCTTCTTTATTTGCAGTAATATTTTGTAAAGTTTCTTCAAGATTTATATTTTGATTTTCATAAGAAAAATGAGCTATTATCCATTCTTTTAATTGACTATCCGTTGCCAATGCAGCTTTCATTGCCTTGATTGATGAAAATTCTTTGCTTTTATTAAAAATTAATGAAGTAATTTTTATAGGGCCAGTATTGGAATTCAAACTCGAATTTTGACTTTTGTCGGCATTTGATGTGAATATATACAAACCAGCCGCATCTTTGACTTTGTATGTGGTTGCATTATCAGGTTTATGAATTAATAATACTTGATCTATATACTGACTAACTTTTCCTCTGATCTCAGTATTATTTTTTGCTTGTGTAATTTTCTGGGTGTAAGCACTCTCGAGATCGGTACTTTTTTGCTCTAACTCTGATAAAAAATTATTGTTATATTTCTGAGAAGAGGGCACTAATCTCGTGGCATCTGTATTATTAACCTCCCAATTTTTTTTCCATCCAAATAAAATTTCTGCTATAGTAAATTTTATTCTGCCAGGTATAAAACTTATTGCGCCATTATCTATAAATCGTGTTGTATAATTAAATGTCACTGTATCTGATAAATTTATGCCGCCTTCAATATTATATTTTCTGTTTAAGGAAGTTAATATTTTATTAACATACATGTCAACACTTGGTATATCTTTTGAAAAATCTTTGGTGATTATTTTTATTTCTTCATGTGCGTCATATATACGCGAAAATTTATCCACTTTATCTGCTGCACCATCTATATATGCTATGAGTTCACTACTAAATTCTCGTGGCCATATTATATGTATGGGGGCCCGTGAAGTTAATATATTTGTAAATCCTTGAGCCTTTCTTGATATATAAGCAAGTAAAGTGGTTGCAGCATATACTGTTTCGCCATTACTATTTGTATAGCTATATATTAGTTCCTTAGACCGCAAATTCTCGGCGGTTAATATCTTAGTGGAATCTTGACGTATCCGTTTGCCCTCTTCAATACCATGCAGTTGAGCTTCACTAAAGGCATATATAATACCTTTTTTACCGTCACTCTCTTCAAACGCTCTTTTTTGATTTTCTAGGTCAGCCGTTCTTTTATGTATAGAATGTATGATTTCTGATGCAACTAATTTTTCTTTTTCATTTTTTGACGCGTCGTTTATTATACGTTCTTGAACAGAAATTATTATTTTATATATATTTTCTATGCTAAAATTAATAGGTGTTGTTTGTAAAATTTGCAAAGATGCATCAATTTCTTGATCTATTTTTTCCGAAATATCGCTTTCAAAATTTACATGCTTATTGTCAATATCATTTAGAAGATTATTTAAATTAGTATTGACTGGATCCATATCATTGTATGTAGATAGATTTTTTATGGCCTCCATTACATCACCTGCTCTCCTTAATACGCCGTCTAATTCGCCCGGGTACACGATATTTAAAGTGTGCAATATATTAATTTTTTTTCCGAGTTTATAAATATTTCTATATAATATTCCAAGCTTATTTAATTGCTCACTAAAATTAGTGTCATCTATATGGTATTTATAATATTCTATTAACATTATCTCCGATGTTACGGCATCTGCTTCAATTTTAAAATCTTTGCCATTGGTTATATTATTGCGTAACCAAATTGAAAATTTTTGCAAATTATTAGAAAATCTTCTTGGGAATATCGAAATATCCTTTTTATCAATTTCGTCTATCAAGGAATTTAAAAGAGGTCTAATGGAAGAAATTTGGTCATAAGTAGATGCATCTTCTATTTTCTCGATGATCTGTTTTATCCTATTAGGTATATTATTTATTTCGTTATTAGTATATACCATACTCATGGTATGCAATTTATTTGCTTTTCCTCCAAATTTAAAAATATCTTCATATAACTCAATCAATTTATCTAATTTATTTCTATCTTCAATATTTTGAATTGAATTTTTATATTCTGATATTTCTGATATATTTGAAGATATATCTGTATACTCTTGACTGTTAAAATCTTCAGCTGAATCTAAAAAATTGGCAAAACCCTTGAAAGTATTAATAAATTTATTTACCATAAAATTTGGATCTTGAGCCTCATTTAATACGGCATCTACCTCTTGCGCAATGGATGAAATCTGCTCATAAGTAGATACATTTTGCATTTTTTCAATTATGGCATCTACCTTGTTTTTTATGCTATTTATTGTATCAATATTTTTTGTTGTTAGATTTTTACGTACATTATCTAATGCGATAAAATAGGCACCTATCTGTATAAACAATTCATGGATTTTAAATAAGCCTCGCTCTGCAAGAGGACCATCAGCACTATTGGCCCTAAATTTTCTTATCTGAGAAGGGTCTATTTCCCTCACCAGCTTAGATACTACTGGTCGTATAGCCTGCTGTCTTGTCTTGATATTAGGATTTTTATTAAGATCTAAACTCTCGCGGAGAAAAGGAATCGTTTTCTTTATATCCTCAGCATAATCTGTTGAGATCTCTCTGCTCTGCCCTGAGGAACTAGATGCTTGATCACCCTGCATCATTTCATCATCGAGATTTTCTCGATTGTTAGTAGTGACTTTGCTTTGCAACGGCATACTCACCATTCGCTCTGGGTGACGATGTTGCACATACGTCTGCCGCCTATTTCGAGTCAGTAATTCGCCTCGAGCGCGCTGCAAAGCAGCATCAGGTGGTAAGCTTTTGGAAGTGGGAGCAGATGCGGTTGCATGTACTGCGCCAGGTGCGTTAGAAAGCTTGGTTGTGCTCGTTGCATTCTCTTCATGTACCTTTGCTGGGCCAAAGTGCCCAAAGGCTTCTACTAAGTCCTCTCCGAGCGATGTTTCTGGGCCTGTGGTAGCTCCTGCTTGAGGTGGATTCGCTGGTATGTCTGAGCTTTCCAGTGGTTGGAAGTTTATATCGAGTGGCTTTAGTAGCTCTTTCTCTAAATACGGTCGGTGCGCCCCTATTTGACTCGCATTTATCGCTGTTTGCGCATCACGCGCTATCCGTCTCTGCGTGAGCTGAATGCCACTAAAGAGCACTTCGAAGGCAATGTCTTCTTTGACCCTCGATTTGAGGCGTTTGAAGAAATCTTTTCGGTAATCTTCTTTATCCTTATATAAGCCATAGGCTATCGCACCTAGCGCTATGCCATCTCTGGCTGCATTGGGTAAAAATATATTGAGCACTCTAAAGGCAAGTTTCTGCTTAAAGCGTTGCGCAAATGTTTGCGTAGTACCATGGAAAAGATCGCGCCCAGGCATGAGGCCATTCAGCAGAGTATCTTTTTGCTTCCACTCAGCATAGGCTTTCACAGCGGTTATCAGCAACGTACCTAGCCTTCTCAGCGGATTCATGGTGATGGAACTCGCTAAGAGTGACCCCACCTCCATCATCACGCTGTAAAATATTCCCTGCACCACCCTCCTGCTGAGCCTTTTCTCTCCCCATTTAGTAATATATGTAGCGAAGCTGTCAAATTTAGCCAGTAATTCTTCCGGGGTATCTGGCACGGCGAGGCGGTCGAGGGCGGTGTCATCTATTGCCATTTGGACCATTTTTGTCAAAATCAGGCCATGAGGGTCTTCCCTACTCGCGAAAGTCGATTGTATTTCCTCGCGCCAGATTTCTTCTATCGCTGATAATGTAACCGGGTTCTCTAAATACGATTCTTCTAGTTCGTAAATCTTTTGCCCCATCCCTTTTGCTAAGCGCCATTTTTGTGCATGCAGTCCAAAGGAAGTGCCGGTCATGTCTGTCATTACAGATTTAATCTTTTCTTCTACTTCATCCAAGGTGCTCCATGCCAACACCAGCAAACTTTGTACTTCACCCAGATCGGCCCCCTCTCTTTGTGCCTTTTGACCTACGCTTTTCAGGTTCTTTGCAATGTGGCGTGTGGACTGTAACGCAGCCTCGAATTGAGGGCGACATGCTTGCAAGCGCTTCTTGGCCGTGTCTTGCAAGGGTTGCGAAAGTGATTCCAGGGCCGCGTTTTGATGGCCTGCTAGTACATAAGGATCTGTTTGCCATTCTGCGCTTTCGGCAAACTGGATCAGTTGCTCTGCCTTTCCCTGTAGCCCTAGCATGGCCTGCATTCCTTCTGCCTGCTGCATACGAGTCTCAGAATCTGCTGGCACGTCTGTACCTCTGGCTTGCTCAAGCTCCTGATCTAATTCCGCTTCTAGCGCTGCTATTTCCTGTGTTTCTTCTATCGGTTGCGTATAGGCTGCTGGAAGCATCTTCTTGGCCTTTTTAGCTTGCTTCGCAGATTGCATTAACTTTTGCGCACCATCTCGTAGTATGTGCACCTCATTGAGAAGCTCCAAACATACTGTACCAAGCGCTTCGTTAATAAGCGCTTCTGGTTCGACTTGACGCGGTGCAATACCCTTTCCCTGTTTCTTAGATTGTAGATGCCGGCTTACCACAGATCCTGTCTTACGCATCCTGGCAGCGAGTACATGCGCAATATCCTTCGTTTTATTAGTGCCCTTGCTTTGCCACTTATCTATAATTAAGAAAGGTTCTGCAGCCTCGTGTAGGAGTGGGCCTTTCTTTGGAAACGCTTCTGTATGGCGTTCTTTTTCTTTTTTCGCATATGCTTCTAGACGATTATCTAGCGTATGAAATTTTTTCTTAATATCCTGTGCCCACGCACCCAATACTATGGCAACGCTATCCGCTACAGCCTTTACAGTTTTGGTATCGGGTTTAATCTTTTCTAGTGATTTCTTGAGATGCTTTGATGAAGCCTCAAGCATTATCACGCCGCTTAGTATGCCCCGTGCTTGATTGGACCTGAAAGATAACAGATCCAGCGTGCCTGGCCCAATGGTTTCCTCTATATGATAGGCAGCCTCATGTAGAGATTTTGCTGCAGCCTTCATACCTTGCTTTGCCGCCTGCTTGAAGTTCTTGAGCATTGCCTCTTGCGTCTCTCCGAGCGCTTGCGCTAGAAGCTGCCCTTTCGTCTCACCTTCTTTCCCTACCTTTTGGTCAAGGTTCGTCTCCACCTCTATAGCGTGCTTTATCTGCTGAAATTCCTTCGCCATCCGGTGGTATGCTTCCATGGAATCTAACAGGGCTTTCACTGCCGTATTGAGTGATGTCGCCGTATCGCTACGCCACCCTGAGAGTGCATCTCGCTGCTCGTCTGGCCTATCCCCCTGCGAATTTTTCCATAATATAGTTTGCGCTTCCTTTAACCTCTCCGCTACCGCCTTGATGACCTGTACCATAGCGGATGCCTCATCAAACTCATCATGGGAAACCGTATACTTTGAAAGTAGTGACACTAGCGCATCGAACTGCTCGTTGGAAAACACCTGCTCATTGCGCCCTCTGTAGTTAAACTCCAGCCACTCCGGGATCCACGCCTGGAGATCCCTGCGAAATTTTTCGGCTGAAGACGGAGTAACTTGTGGGCTGCTGGAGGTTGGCCCTGCTGACGGCGGTGGCGCAGAAAAATCTCCGCTATCCTCCTCTTGTTCTTTTGCCTCCTCTAGATTCTCTTCACGCGTCGAGGCATTACTGTAATCTGGCTGCTGTTCTATAGCGTGCTTCAGCATAACTTTCCTCAAACAATTTAAAAACTCACACTATCTATCCCACCTATAGCCTTTGTGAAAACTATATCAAACACAGGCTCCCCAAAAATTAATGCACAAATTAGCATAGGGATAGGCCCATTTTCTCAGGTTAAAACTTATATTAATTGGTTTATATAAAAGTAAAAAAGGCGAGTTAGTATGAAGCACTAGCGTTTTATTTTTAAAGCAAAATAATAGACAATTTTTTAAGTTGTAGGCAAAAATAAAATACAAAAGGTATTTTTATATCTATGGCCATAGATTAATGCGCATATTAGCGCATGTATACCTGTGCGTTGCCTATCCGTAAAATAATTCTAAGATTCGGCGGTAAAAATATAAGATTGGTACATTTTTAAGGCAATAAGTTGTACTTTTACCAATGACATGGAAATTCATGAAACCATCGAGAGCTAATGCGTATATATGAAGGGAAAATACATGGAGAAAGTAGAAAGCATTAAGAGTTTAATTGAAACGCTACAAAATGCAGATCCATCTATCAGGTTGACAGCAGCTAGAGAATTAAGCCTATCCCGAACGCTGCCTCATGCGATTATTTCAGCCTTAATGGCCACATTGCGAGATGAAAACGAGCATGTCAGGTCTGAAGCTGTGCAGGCGTTAAGCGAGCAGGAAACATTGTCGGAGGCTGCCATTCTGGCCTTGAGCGCGGTGCTACAGGATAAAAACTTGCATATCAAAACTGCTGCTGCCCGAGCATTAAGTCAGTATACAAGGTTGCCGGATGCGGCTATCCAGACATTAATTGCCGCGTTACAAGATGAAAATGAGCAAGTCAAATATCAGGTTATTGAAGCCTTAGGTGAGCAAGAAGTATTATCTGACAGCGGGATTTCGGCGTTGGACGCTGTATTAGAGGATAGCAGCCCACTTGTCAAAAGTGCAGCTCTTGATGCACTAGGTCGGCATCGGCATAAAGCGATATAACGCAATGTGCGCGATTCACAGAATTCGAGAGAGTCATGCTACATGCTGACTTGCCTTTTTTTGCTTTTTTATAAACCAATTAATATAGGTTTTCACCTGAGAAAATTTACCCATACCTCTGCTAATTTATGCATTAATTTTTAAAACACATCCATAACCATCAGATCGCACCCGCAATCGCTTTTGAATGTGGGTCTTTACTGGCAAAAAGCATAACTGAGTCGAATATTTAGTAACAGGGGAAACAATGGAAGCATTTGATGAGGCATTTAAGCATACGGTCGAACTTGAGGGTGGCTATTCAAATCATGCAGATGATCGTGGCGGGGCAACCGCCTATGGTATTACTGAGGCCGTGGCACGCAGAGAAGGCTATTTAGGCAAAATGTCATATCTACCATTGTCAACCGCCAAAGAAATCTATCAGCATTGTTATTGGAAGCCGCTTAGCCTAGAGGGCATAGCGGCATTATCAAAACCCATTGCGCTCAAATTATTTGATACCGGGGTTAATATGGGCATTGGAACGGCAGCAAGATTTTTACAACGCGCGCTCAATGCTCTAAATCATAAACAAGCCGACTATCCAGATATGACCGTAGATGGCGCAATAGGACCCAAAACTATCAATGCTCTCGACATTTTTATAAACAAGCGCAAGCCACAAGGCGAAATGGTGCTCCTCAAGGCGCTCAATAGTCTTCAAGGTGCGAAATACATTGAGCTTGCTGAAATTCGAGAGCAAAATGAAGCATTTGTTTTCGGTTGGTTAGCAAATCGAGTATAGGTATGCAGCAGGCTTTTATGACTCAATTTTTTAGGTGAGGTAGGATCACTTTGTAGGACGCTATTACCCCGCCGCGGTAGAGTTTTGTAAAGAATTTTTAACATTAGTAGGGCTCACGTAAGGCTCGATCTTGCCTTTTAGGCCGGGGGAAACTCTGTTGGCTAACCGTAAGAGTGTTTCTTTAGGACCGTCACCGCCTACTCCGAGGCTTTTAACACCAAGACTTATATGTGCCGCCGCATCTATAGGGTCCTTAATTTGGTTTACCAATTGATCTTTCCAGTAACTTGACACTTTTTGCATAAGGTATTCGCTGGCACTATTGGATATCGACTTGGACTGCGCTAATGCCCCGGCACCACTTGCCAATGCTTCCACTGACTTCGACATGCCAAACCCAAAAAGCTCTGCGAGTATGGTAACTCCAGCGTCTTTTAGATATTCCTTTCGTTCTGCTGGATCGCTTGTTGCAAGGCCTCTTGCCACTGTCGGCAAGGCACCCTTAGCAATATTTAATCCGTAGAGGATCCCATTTGCAATACGGTAAGCCCATTTCCCAAGCTTCGCAAATCCCATAGCCGTGGAGGATGGCTCGGGCATCGCCAGGATGGCCAAATCCACAGCGAGTTCACTGATGGTCTGAATTATCTCGTCACGATCTTTCTGATTCTTTGCTTGCGCTTCTGCTTCTGTGTATATTTGTTTGTCTACGTCTTTGACCAATCTAGCGGCATACGCTTCATACACAGTGCCGAAGTCTTCCTCGCCGAAAAATGCTACAAAGTCCCCCGTGCCCGTGTCAAGGCTCCCCGGCCTATGACCAAGTGGGAAATGCTTCAAAAACCATGAACGTACAGCTCGATCTCCATTGATTTGTGCCCTCATGTCGTAAATAGACGCAAATGTTTTAGATTCGTTACTAAGCACAGAAACCAAGGTCAATGGGACGTCACCTTTCATCGGATCTCGGCGTTGATCATCTGCATGTGAAAATAGATAAAGACCGGGAGCCTTTGGAAATTTAAGCTGGTAGCCCGCTCCCACCGGCTTGTGCAATGCAAGTACTCTGGTTGCGTAACGGGTAAAAACTTCTTTTGAATTTTCAACAGTCCAGTCCAATCGTATTCTATAGGTATTTAATGCATCCTCACTTTCTAGGTCGGATAAAACGGAAGCATTAAATGAAGCAGATTTCCTAAAAGTATTTCGCCTCGTAATGCTCCCTTTGTCTTCGCTTTCATAAAAACGTTTTCTACCCATCAATATATCCCTAACAGACAAAGCTTCGTCGGCCGTTGAGCCTTGCGTTTGCCCCACTAAGGTATCCAGGGTGTAATGCGTGCCGTGGTAGGCGTTTATTCGATCCAGTATGCGTTGTAGAACGGAATCTACTGTCGGTAATGCGGTGGATATCGTTGTCAATTGTGTATTCAGTGCTTTTTCTTCTTCCTCTTCCTCATAAAGTTTACGTAATACCTCCGATGCGGTTTCTATGTTCTTTTTTTCTTCATCTGTCATATCAGTCGGCCACCCCACACTAACACTACGATGGGAAGCGATGTCCCCCCCACCTCCTGCGTTTCGGTATAAATACTCCCTCAAAGTGCAAATACCCTTACTAACTCTACCCCTTTTATCCACGTATACGTACACCAATTCCCTACGTAATAAATCTGCAAGCCTAGAATTATTTTTGGAAATTTTAGCGACATCGCTATCTATAGACGCTCCGTCCTGCATTTTTCTAGTTAAATATTGCGCTTTTTGTTTTTGTAAAGCTTTTATAGTTTCTTCACTTTCTAACCGGATTGCTTCATCCTGACTCTTTAATCCGGATTGAAGGCCGTTTATTGCTTCGTTATATACTTTTGCGGGCATGAAGTCATTAGGTGTGGGTCCAAGTGGTAACAAACTTTCAAATATATCTTTGGCTTTTTTATCAAAAGTTTCATCTTGTTTTTCATTAGCTAAAATCAAAGCCTTAGCCATGCTACGCATCTCAATGGATAAGGATTCTATATCAGCAAGTGTGGCCTCACTGTTTTTTCTTATAGTTCCAGCTAAGGCAGTAATGATAGCTTCATGATCAGATAATTTGTTTTCGGTTCCATTTCTGTTTAATATTTTAATATTTGGATATAATATTTTTATATTATTTTTTAATTCCCAATACGTTTTTATATCAGAATATAAGCTGTTGAGCTTAGTCAAAGTGCTTTTCAGATTTATATCATATATTCCTAGCCTGGATTGTACTTCCTTTATTAATTCTATCTTCGAATTAATAAGCGCCACATGTTGTGCAGGATCAGAAGGTTTGGCCAATGGCAGCCCCGTCAGCACCGCACTTTTTAATAGATATATTTCATACGCATCAGCAATTTTTAGCAACCCAAACAGTCTTGCATTGATATTCCCTACATCATCATCACTCAGATCATTGGAATAGAGATCTTGTATATATTTTACATACCTAGATATAGTAGATGCACTACTTGCATCCAATTTCGATAAAATATATAACGTTTTTCTATCTCGCATATCGAGCTTGATTAAATAATCATAATAGATGTCAATCTTATTTAATTTTCGTTTTATACTTTTATCGCTTGCCGTATTCTGTAGCGAATCCTTATAGGATACTACTCTATTTCTCGCCTCCGATAGCTCTACTTGTGCATCCATACTACTTGGCGCTTCTAATTTTAAATGATCAGAAAAATGCTTTATAAACTGCATGAATTGCTTTGCCTTAAATTCTTCTGGATTTCGAATGTCCACTAAAATATTATCGATCTCTTCATTAATTAACTGAATATCTTCAAGTGTATGTATGGATTTCAAGCGGCCAAGTATACTATCTATCCTTGCTTTTATATTCTCCGCCTCTTTAGGATATTGATTAATAAAATTCTGCAATGGTGACAAATGCGTTACTAGGTTTTTAACTTGATCATGTAAAGCTTCAAGTTCAGTGAATTGTTCTTCCCAATCAGCGTTATTATTGGAGCTTTTTTCAATACTTATTTTATTTTTGTTCGATTCAATGGTAGATGTATTAACCGTCTCAGGAGAAGCACTGATGCTATTTTGTATCTGATGCAAAAAAGCCCCTACTTTAGAAGCATATCTATTTATTGGACTCAACGTAGTTAAATCTTCCACTTTTTTGATATCCTTCCAAACGGAAGTAATCATTTCTCCCATTTCAGTAGATAATGGTATTATCGTTGATTCTATATATTGCAGATTAAATGGAGTAGTGGTAGATAAAGCTGCCTGCACTCTAGCAACCATACTCATTACATTTGATACTATCTGATCGATGTTAGAAGGTATTCTCATCAACTTCAATCGATATAGATGCGGTGCTGCTTCCATAGCTTCATGAGCAGCAAAATATAGTTCTTCGATCGCAGTTATTGACGTTTGCTCACTAATTTTATAATCAATTCCATTGCTAACCCCCTTGTCTTCTTCTTGACGCAGATTATCTATCTCAGCATTCAGTGCAGTGAGTTCCTTCATATATCTATCACTTTCAGATCGCGCACCTTTATATATATCATTATCAAACGGATTGCCGCCACGACGTAGGGTATTTAATAAAAGATCCAGCATATTACTTAATCTGGGGTGGTGTGCTGTTTTCGTTTTATGTGCTCGACTTTCCTCATTGGAAAGATTGTTTTCTTGATTGTTACTGCGAATATTTTTATTCTGAACGCCAGAAGCTTTTTGGCGTTGTTGGCTGGAAGTTTTTAGATTCTTTGAATCCATGTTATCGATGCTAGATGCAGCTCGCAATTGATTTATTATGCTATTTATATTTTCTTTTATATCTGCCAGACCTGCAGGATCTAGATTTACGGCATCACCTAATTTTGGAAAGCGCGCGGATAGATGAATAATTGCATTATATAAATTGATCAATTCGTTATATTGACTTTCCCAAACTGGATCATTAACAGAGTCTTTGTACCCAAGCAATTGATCTCTTTTAGCTTCATATGCAGCTATTGCAATCTCAGCATCTTTATTCGTATCGATGCTCGCGTCAATCACATCTGAAAGGGTTTTTATATCCTCCGAAAATATTTTTATTGGAGCCCATTTTTGGACCTGATCATATATATGATCAAAATCTATATGGATTAAAGAAATGGCCTGGTCGGTTGCAGCACTTTGTATTTTTTGATACACGCCCTGTATCGCATTTTTAATAGTATGTATTGCAGTGGGTATGCTCCTATTATCCCCATCTTCTTTTTGAATAAGATTCCATCTACGTATATGTTCTAAAATATTTTCTATATTGCTATGAAGGCGTGTTTTCTCCTCCGATGCCTTATATCTATCCCCCCACTCTACAATGGCTTCGGTCTCTTTTAATAGTTGCGTATACTGCTCACTATATAACCCTCGTCTAAATAGGGACTGTATCAGCGCTCTTATCCTAGCCGCGCCGCTGGACGGATCAAGTAGTCCTTTATCTATTCTATAAGAACGTCCTGCCAGCGATAGAGCCGTTGTTTTTTCTTCCGTTGCCTGATCCTCTCGATTTTGCGAATCTTCTGAGAATTTCTCCAGATGTTTTTGATCTTCATGTTGTGCCGGGTTTGTCTTGTATCTCTTTTTTTGTTCCAATCTTTCATGCTGGTGCGGAAATACTAGGCGCTCACTAGTCTGTGCGGTTGTCTGTGCATCGCGCGCAATGGTATTATGCGTAAGCCTTATCCCGCCAAAAACCGCTTCAAACGCCGCATCCCCCTTGAGTCGAGATT
>JASSUF010000042.1:0-16796 GCA_031963365.1 Mycoavidus cysteinexigens | reverse complement strand
CGGGTGGTGTGGCAGGGGTGCAGCCTCAGAAGGCTGCCCCCTATGCCGATTGCAGCATTAGCTAAGCGCTATGAATTTTTAGTGTGTCGCCGATGTTACGCATGTTATAGAACAGCAGGTTGTTGATAGGTAGAGCGCAAAGATTAAAAGTGGGTGGTATGCGCGTTGGGGTTCGTGCTTCACCACCAACCTACCGTTCTGCATATGCATATTGAGCGATGGTTACAAGTCTGTGGTGCGCATGTTGGGGTTCCTTCGTCACCACCAACCTACCAGCTTTGTTGCGGTTAACGGAGTTTTTAAAGCCTTTTGACATTGGCACCTCGGTAGGTTGGGGTTAAGCATGAACCCCAACATGCGCGCCACTGGCCTTTTGAATGCCTGCGTAACATCAGTGTGTCACTAGCTGTATCCACGGCCAGAGAATGATGCCGGGGTGTAGTAGCAAGATAATTTTGAAGTATTTTTTCCAGAGTGTGCGCGTGCTCATCATCATCTCCATATGTAACAAAAAGAAAAAAGTGTGTGCAATGGGATTTTTATCTTTGAAAGGCTGTTCACTACTCTAGTCCATACAATAGACTGATACAGTTGCCTATAAGGGCATTTTTAGATAACGTCAGGCTCTAAAATAGTCTATACGGACGAAAATCAAATTAAACATAGTTGAATATAAACTATATATAAGATTATTAACGTATTTAGTGAAATATTTGACTCCTAAAAACGCATCTTTGTGTGATGCCGACATAGCCGACCATGCTATAGGAGATAGTAGATGCAGAAGCGAGAAGTACATACTTCTCCTGTTCGTGAAGTTGCAGCAGGGATTGTGTTCAATGAAAAAGGACAATTTTTATTGGCTCAGCGTCCAGTTGGCAAATCGTATGCAGGACATTGGGAGTTTCCAGGCGGAAAGTTGGAGGCTGGAGAATCTGCACAAGAAGCGCTAGCGCGAGAGTTAAAAGAAGAGCTTGGAATTAGTGTACGAGGTTGTGTGTACTGGAAGCAGCTTGAGCATCCTTACCCTAAGGTACGTGTGCGCCTTTTCTTTTATAAAGTGCATGCGTGGGATGGCGTTCCTGCTGGGCTGGAAGGCCAGGTATTAGCTTGGCAAAATTTACCTGTGACAGTAAGCCCTTTATTAGCTGCAATGGCTCCTGTGCTTGCATGGCTAAAAGAAGAAGAGCAAACAGAAACGCCAAATGGATAATTGTTTTTGAATAGGATAAAAATGAGCACAGTAGCCAAGAAAAAAGGGCTGGGTCGTGGGCTTGAGGTATTGCTAGGTACTAGCCATTTGAACCATTTAGACTTAGATGCGGAAGAAGTGAGCTTAAGCACGGTTTTGCTCGATCAGCTCGAGCCAGGTGCTTACCAGCCACGTGTCCATATGGACGATGATGCCCTTGAAGAGCTGGCGATGAGTATACGTGCTCAGGGAATTATCCAGCCTATTGTGGTGCGGGAGATTGAACAAGAGCGCTATGAAATCATCGCCGGTGAGCGCCGCTTTCGTGCAGCAAAGCTTGCTGGCTTAGATCGGGTTCCCGTTCTGATTAAAAGTATTTCTGACAAAGCCGCTGCTGCAGTAGCATTGATTGAAAATATTCAGCGGGAAAATCTCAATCCTCTGGAAGAAGCACAAGGTATACAGCGCTTATTAATCGAATTTCAGCTGACCCATGATCAGGTTGCACAAGCTGTGGGTCGCTCTCGCAGTGCTGTATCTAATTTACTTAGGCTGCTTAACCTTGCCCCCCCTGTGCAAACGCTTTTGATGGCGGGCGAATTGGATATGGGGCATGCGCGTGCTTTGCTGGGTTTGATGGAACACACGCAGATTGATTTGGCTCAAAAAGTAGCAAGTCGTAAGGCTTCTGTGCGTGATGCAGAAAAATGGGCTGCAGCGGCTCTAAAAGCGGATGCTCAACAAGCCATACAGGGCTCTGTAAATGCAAGCGTGCAAGAGAATGAGAAGAAAGAAGCGCAGAGGCAAGATATTGCTGATTTCGAAGAAGCGCTATCAGATGCCTTGATGGCAAAAGTTAGTATCAAAGTAGGTATTCGCCGCCAAGGGCATATTGCTATTGATTTTGGTAGCTTAGAAGCTCTAGAAGGGCTAGTGGCTAGATTGCTCAATAAAGAAGGGTAGGATAAAAATAACCAATTACGCTTCTTATTCCAAAAAATTAATGCCGGGTACCCCGGCAGCTTGAAATGGGCTTGTGTCGCGCACCTGGTCGATCACGGCAAACTCTTCATCGGTTAGCTTGATTTGGCGACCTATATCAGCGAGCAGAGAGCCTAACTTTACTCGTCCTTCTGGTTTCACTGCCGATTCTAAAATATCACGCACTTCTGCTTCCGTACTGCGGCCATGCATGGCCGCTTGAAAGCGCAAGGCTCGATGTACTGCATTGGGTAAGTTACGCACGGTTAACATAGCCATCTTTACGCCTCCTAAGCATTTAATAGACTTCTTTCGAAACCCTGTAGCGGCGTCATTCCTCCCAGCCAATGCTGGATAAGCGGGGTAGGTTGGTGGTGAGGAACGAACCCCAACATGATGACCACTATCCTTTTTAAGACCTGCATATACAGGTCAAAAACGACGTTAAAAGTAAGTGGTACGCATGTTGGGGTTCGCGCCTCAGCCAACCTACCGTTCGTTTCCAGGGCATAGCATTATAAAAAAAGCGGGATCTACCTTTGATAGATCCCGCTTTTTTTTTACCCGTATTTCATAACGCGTTTAGACAAACATCACATTATGCAGAGGTTGCCGGTGCAGTAGCCGTACTAGCCACCTGCTTTTGTCTTGTGAAATCTTCAGGATGCTGAAATTTGCTACCGCTGTGTATACCCCAGAAGTAAAACGCAAGAGCAAAAGCGCCTACTACCACCATGTCCCAGCCAAAGGTAAGCAGGCCAATTCCGCCGAATTGCTCGCTACCTATATAGGAGAGTGCTGCCATAACAGGTAGATAGGTGAGTAGCCACAGCGCGCTTTTTACCTCTAAATTTACCTTTTCTGTGGCATTCATTTTCATTTGATACCAAAGATAGAAAGGCAGCACGATGACGATTAATAAAATAATTTTCCCAGCCAGTGGCCAGCATGCCCAGTACAAAATCAACGATGCAAATACAAACGCAAGCGGAGCAAGTACAGACATTCCGGGCAGGCGAAGGGGCCATTTGATATGGTTGGCCGTGCGGCGTAAGGCCATCAGGCTAATTGGGCCTGTGATATAGGAAATGATGGTCATGACGGAGATAACCGTCGCGAGTGCACTCCAACCACGGAAGAAAAACATAAACAGAAAGGCTACGCCCAAGTTGAACCACATGGCGGCGCGCGGTACCCCATAAAGCGGGTGAATTTGCCCAAAAATTTTGGGTAAAGAGCGGTTACGTTCCATCGCATAGATCATGCGTGTGGTCGTTGCCATATAGATGATCCCTGTGCCGCTAGGGCTTACGAAGGCATCCACATAGAGCATCATGGCAAGCCAGTTCAGATTGAGCGCAATCGCTAACTCAGCAAAAGGAGAACTGAAGTCGATGAGATTCCAGCCTTTCTGAACATCGGTAGGGTTAATTGCGCCGATGTAAGAAATTTGCAAAAAGAGATAGAGGAATAAGGCTACAAAAATAGAACAGGCAATGGCAAGAGGGACATTGCGTGAAGGGTTGCGTGCTTCACCTGCGAGATTAACCGGGCTTTGAAAGCCGTTAAAGCTCATCACAATTCCGCTTGTTGCCACGGCAGTGAAGACAGCTGACCATCCATAAGGCACAAAGCCTTCCATACTGTTGAGACTAAAATTGTCTGTATGCACACCAGTGAGTACGAGTGCTATAGCAGTAATGGTTGGAATAAAAAACTTGAATAGGGTGATGGCAAAGTTTGCACGCATGAAAACTTTGATACCCCAGTAGTTTAGGAAGAAATAGACAACGACAAGCACGCCAGAAAGTAGGAGCCCGCTCAATTGCAAAGACCCATCTAAATACAGGTTTTGTGACCATTCCCACGGCCAAGAGCTCATGTATTGAATAGAAGCTTCTGCTTCTATCGGGATCACAGAAACGATAGCGATCCAGTTAGCCCATGCGCCGATAAAACCTGCCAGCGGCCCATGCGAGATATGGGCATAGCGCACCATACCTCCGGATTCTGGAAAGAGTGCCCCCAGTTCTGCATATGTTAGTGCAATCACCAGAATAACCGCTGCTCCGATAATCCATGCAACGATGGAAGCAGGCCCTGCAATCTTTGCTGCTCTCCAAGCTCCAAAAAGCCAGCCTGAGCCGATGATAGAACCTAATCCCGTCAGCATCAGCGAGAAAAAGCCTATCTGCCGCTTAAAATCCTTGTTCATGTGCTTCCTTGCATCTTAAAAATAATTTTCTGCCTATTTGGTATGTGAGCCAAATGGTATGCGCCGCATTCAGAGTGCCGGCTGATTGATTTGGGGTATGGCCCCTTTGGGAACTCGCTAGATCAGCATGTGCTTATCTAATACGAGTGAAGTGAGAATTCTCCTAATGTTTGTGGCAACAGATGCTTTGCGCAGCATGCTTGAGGCTTAATGCATTCTAAGAGAAATCCTATTAGATGTCTCTTGGTATTAAGAAACCACCGAAGGATATCACTCAGTGAGGCTAAATAATTTCAACCATACACGTTAATTCACTAAAGTGCACGGTTGAATGGAAATGGACCCATGTAGAGCGCTATTTTAGTGGATGTATCCACTGAGATGCGCATCAGTATGTGTTTTCCATTCAACAAGTAGCAATACCGGATCGCAACAATGCGCTTATACAGCCAATCTGTCTAGGTATGTTCGTTACAAGCAATGTTTCAATATCTGCAGAAAAACCAGAAGAGCACGTTGCGTGCGATTAAACCTGTTTTACCCTAGGCTCTAGGCCTAGAGAGCAATTCAAAGAGGCGCGCAGGAGAGATGTAGCATGGCAGCAGATGGTAGATATGCCACGGCTTACAGAAGGTGTATGGTTTGCGAGTGAGCTGCTAACCGGCTTTTAGTAGAGGCTATTGTGTTTTCCTCTTTGTTGAGAAAACCAGCAAGTAAGCTCAAATATGCGTAGAGCTTACTTGCTGGAATTTGTTCCCAAATCTGTTGACTGCGATCGCTCCCTGGCTTTTTCTGCATGTGCTGGTATTCGGGGTCCGTATTATACAGATCCGGCTACAGAAGGTTAGCTTCTGTCAAATACATAAGAATGCACAGACTTTTTTGGGAGCTTACAGAGCAGGGAAATTTAAGCACCCACTTCAATGTGCTTGAGTGCGCCAATCAGTTCAACATCGTTATCTACGCCGAGTTTTCTCATAACACTTTGCTTTTGGGCGCTAATGGTTTTGATGCTGCGCTTGGTGCAATTAGCAATTTTTGTGACGGTCATTCCTCGTGCATACAGGCGCATAACTTCCATTTCGCGCATGGTCAAGGCTTCTTCGGCCAGATGGTCACCCGCTCCATTGAACATGTGTTCGATGAGCAATTTGGACGTTTCTGGGTCTACATATTTCATGCCTTTGAGCACGGCATCAATTGCAAAGGGTAATGCTGGAATACCACTGGATTTGCTGACAAAACCGGCGCCGCCAGAGGTCATAATGCGTCTTACACGCACTAGATCATCGTGTTGTGACAACACAATAACTTTGACATCGGGGAACAGTCGGGTGACCTTCTCAAGCATGAGCAAACCATCTGGCTCAGAATCACCATCAAAGGAAAAGTCAGAAATAAGCACATCGCATTGCGATTGCTTGAGTGCGCTAAACATTTCTGTAATGGAGCGCACTGCAGCTACGACTTTGCAATCAGCTCGGCTTTCTAAAAGTTTTACAGCACCTGTGAGAACCACTGGGTGATCGTCTGCAACAATAATATTTATGGTCTTAAAAGCCATGTCTCCTCCACCAATTTAAAGAAAAAGTATCTGTTTTTTTATTTGTCAAACAGCGAAAATTTTGGGCTATTTGAGATGCATCAGTGATTGGAAATTCCCATCTCTCAGACAAGAAAAATCTGATTTTTATATAAGAATTTCCGTGCCCATACTGTTTGGGCAAATGGGTATTACTGGAAAAACAAGTGCGTTTACTGGCACAAAGGCATAGGTGTATCCACCGTATTTCCGGGGATAATTCCTCGTTTTGAAAACCACCCTTTATTCATTTCAAGCGCATAGCGTATAGGGTGTGTGGGACAGTGCCTATACGTAGTCTGCGCTTGCATTTCATCGATATTTATAATTACCCCATGTTCATCAATAAAGGCGATAGATAGCGGGATGACCGTGTTTTTCATCCAGAAACAATGCATGGCGCTTTTATTAAATACGAAAAGCATGCCTTTATTGGGCTTTAAGTGTTGTCGAAACATTAGTCCTTTGCTATGGCTAGCAGGTGTTGCTGCGATTTCAGCCACAATAGAGTGTGAGCCTATGGTTAGCGTGTGCTCAATATGCGTGCTTGCGGTCTGTGCTGCAGGCTTGTGGATGTTATCGGTCCTGTCAGCAGAGAATGCATAGGGTGCTTGCACAGATATCACGCCTAGAGCGATACAAAAGACGATAAAAGCCCAACGCCTGAAGCGAACAAAGAAGATGGCTCGGTGCAGGCCTGGATATAAGCTTGCATGGCTCAAAATAGAGGGAAGAACTGCAATGTGCAACGGTTAAGCCTGAAAATTCTTGGAAGGTGTATATTGATTTTCAAAGCGCTATGTCGCAAAAAGAGGGTGTGTGTGAGGTATACCCTTGCTGGCGCTCATGAAAAACCGCATTTAATTTACCTGAATTTTGAGTCTAATGGCATCCGTAACTTCCCTGCATTATTGAGATTTTTCTATAGATATCCGTTTTGCCTTGCCAAAATATTTGAAATTTACATAAAAAAGCGGGTCGCTGCCGAAGTAGCGATCCGCTTTTAACAACCTATAGCAGTCGTACTGTCCACTGCATAGCCAGGGGCTTTGAAAATACTATTCAGCAGCAGCGGGGCTTTGAGCTGGGTTTGCATCGATTTTTGTGGCGCTTTCTTCACCGACTTTCTTCTCAGCTGCATGCGCTGCTTTTTTTTCTTTTTCCTTTTTCTTGTTAGCACGGTGCTGTGCTACAGCTGCTTTCTTTTGCTTATGCTGTGCGTTTGCGTCAGCAGTGCTAGCTTCTTGAGTGGTATTGGCGCCAACAGCAGTAACATCTTGTGTTGCCATGGAAGGTTCAGCAGCGTTAGCAGCAGTGACTACAAAACCGGCGATAAGTGCGCAGACTAATTTATTCATTGTGTTCCTCGTGGAAATTAAAAAAAGGGGTAAATCAGGTTTTAAGATGCAGTCTGCTGTCTAATTAATAGCGGCTTTGACTGGAAGATGGTTGTTGCCCTGTTGTGCCAGCTGGAGCAGGTGTTTTGGAATCTTGCGTAGCTGTGCTAGGAGTGGTTGCTGCATTTTGCTGTGCAACATTATTTTCAGCAGCGTGTGCGGCACTAGCCAAAAAGCCAACTACGAGTGCAATAGCGATTTTGTTCATGTTCATCCTTATAAATATCAAAAATGGGTTCTAAGTAATTTTTAAATACAGCTTGAAAATATTAAGAAAATTATATCGCTGCTACAATCAAGCGTATTTAAAATTAAAAATTATGGTATTCGAAAGGTAGCTACATACCTGGTAATATAAAAAGCACTTCATTATTATCTAGCTGAGCTAGATAAAAGTAATAAATAATAATAAGAAGGCCTGTTTTTGCAGCTTGCTAGTGTATCTATTGCTCGAAGCCACCCCTACAGAGATAACGCTTATTTAAGGCATCTAGAAATCTTATCTTTTAGTTTTCAATGATGAGCGTTCTATGATGACCTGTTTAATTGTTTTAAGCATTTTTTGGCTCCCTGTAAGGAGTACAAAAATAATAATGGATGGGAATGGATGAACTCAAAAGGCGGGTTCTCTTTTTAGGATGAGACTAGTCTATTTTGCCGATTTTGAAATTATTTTATGGGTTGCTTTGTTCAGGCCTGAAAACAAGGTTTAATTTAAAAATAATAGTGGAATTTAGTCCATGCTGGTGTGAGGTGTGGTGCGTTTTTTAAGGCGATACATGTTCTAATAGAGCATGTGCTTAATAGCACCATGATTGCTGTAACCATCTTGCTTCGGATGCCGAAAATTTTTTGTTCTACCAAAGAAGGTAGGGGTTTGCTGGCTGAACGCAGCTTTATTTTTATGGGATATGTTATTATTTTTAGGCGAAATTGAAAATGATTCTGATGCATTGAAAGGCGCAATGCTTTTAGATTGTTCTGATAAATGTTAATGAATAAACAGATATCGTTATATTAATGAGCCATGATGTACATGGCTTTGTATTTAGGATGAAATCAATATGACTTATATGCACATTAAAGTTCCAGTCGGTGAAAAAATTACAGTGAATGCGAAAGGGCAATTACAGGTGCCTGATCAGCCGATCGTTTCTTATATTGAGGGAGATGGGATTGGTGTAGACATTACGCCTGTAATGATTCGTGTGGTAGATGCTGCAGTGAATAAGGCGTATGGAGCCAAAAGAAAAATTCACTGGATGGAGATATATGCTGGCGAAAAAGCTACGCAAGTATATGGTGAGAATGTATGGTTACCCGATGAAACCTGTGAGGCGATAAAAGAATATGTTGTTTCTATTAAAGGTCCATTAACCACCCCGATTGGTGGAGGTATTCGCTCATTAAATGTAGCGTTGCGCCAAAATTTGGATTTATATGTTTGTGTTAGACCGGTTCGCTATTTCAACGGAGTGCCTTCTCCTGTGCGTGAACCTGAAAAAACAAATATGGTTATTTTCCGAGAAAATTCTGAAGATATTTATGCTGGAATTGAATGGCAAGCCGATTCGCCTGAAGCGAAAAAAGTGATTGCGTTTTTGCGCACAGAAATGAATGTGAAAAAGATCCGCTTTGAAGAGCACTGCGGTATAGGCGTTAAGCCGGTGTCGCGCGAAGGTACAGAGCGTCTAGTGCGCCGTGCCTTTCAATATGCGATTGATAATCACTCTAAAGTGGTTACTCTGGTGCATAAAGGCAATATCATGAAATATACGGAAGGGGCCTTCCGTGATTGGGGATATGCATTAGCGCAAAAAGAATTTGGCGCAACGTTGCTCGATGGCGGCCCTTGGATGCATTTTAAGCACCCTCAAACCGGCGCTGACATCGTGGTGAATGATGTGATTGCCGATGCTTTCTTGCAACAAATCCTGCTGCGTCCTGCTGAATATGACGTGGTTGCAACGCTGAATTTAAACGGAGATTACATCTCTGATGCACTGGCTGCGCAGGTTGGCGGAATTGGTATTGCGCCGGGCGCAAACTTGTCTGATACCACGGCTCTTTTTGAGGCAACCCATGGTACTGCTCCAAAATATGCAGGCAAAGATTACGTGAACCCTAGCTCAGAAATACTCTCTGCAGAAATGATGCTGCGCCATATGGGGTGGACGGAAGCTGCCGATATTATTTTGAGCGCAATGGAAAAATCGATCATGCAAAAACGTGTGACCTATGATTTTGCGCGTTTGATTCCTGGTGCAACGCAGGTGTCGTGCTCGGGGTTTGGTGAGGTATTGATTGAAAATATGAGTGTGTAAACATAGAAGTAAAGCGTAGAAAAAACGGGAAGCGCCACAATAAAAAGCGCCTGGCTTTCATAAAAGCCAGGCGCTTTTTATTGCTTTACTACCGTTCTAAACCCTGCATGCGTAGGTCAAAAGCTCGTGGTGTGCATGTTGTGGGGTTCCTTCGTTACCACCAACCTACGCATCCTCATTCTTTTCTTCTGTGGACTGCGCAATGGTATAACTGCCAGATGCCCAGGCACCTAGATCTATTTGTTTGCAGCGTTCTGAGCAAAAGGGGCGGAATGGGCTTGTTGCATTCCATTCGACGGGTTTATTGCAGATGGGGCAGGGGACAATGGTAGGAGGCATGGCAATTTAGCTTTCTAGAGCGTTTATGATGCGTCTAAGATACCATTATTGGAAAAGGCAGGTGTAGCGCCTGCCTTTTCCAATCTGTAACTTTTAGCAGATCGTAAATCGTCTCTTATAAATTGCACAAAGTGAGCTGAAACGGGATATCGTCATCTATAGGATGCGGACGCATATCGCCGTCTTGTATAGTAAAGCGAATCCACAGCATATGCTTATTGGCGCTAGCTTCAGGAATAACATTAAGCTCTGGGGCAACGCGTATTTGCATCAATTGATAAGCACGTCCGGAGAGCATTTGCTGATAGCTGCCTTCAACGGCCGTCACTTTGGTTACCTGGCTGGATTCCCGGGCTATTTTGAGCACGATTCTGATTGCATCCCGTATTCCTAAAAAAGGTACTGCCCATTTTTGGATATAGCCGCGGCGCTGTTCAGACGATTTTTGCTGCCAGGCGTAATACGATGGTAAGTCGAAGCGGCAGGTTCCACCAGGAATATTGGCTCGGTTACGAATGCTGCTTAACCATTCGTTGTCGACCAGATGCTGCCCCGCCTTGCCATGCATTTTATTGAGCGTATCAAGGGTACCTTGAATATTTAAAAGCATTTTTTCGAGCATATTGGGCTCGATGTCAGGGTTACCCCGATACAGGGTTAGCAAATGCCGCTGCCGATCGAGCTCTTTAATCAGCTCAGATCGTAGGTCAGTGCGACTGGTTACATCTGCGATCTCAAAGAGTGTCATCAGAGCGCAATGGTGTTCTCTGACATGATCTTGGCTGAGAAAAAAGGCAAAGCGCTCAAAGAGATCTTCAAGCCGCAATAGCGTTCGGATGCGCTCATTAAAAGGGTGTTCGTAGAGAATCACAACTTAAGGGTCGCTTGCAAGAGAGAGGAATTTCAAAAACTACTTGGTCTAACAATTAAAAATAAGCGTATTGGAAAATTACATGTATTCTAATCTTCCTGTACAAAGGCGTAAATGGATAGGATCTGCTTCAAACCTTCTTTAATACTGCTCCGTAGCTCAGTGCTATGGCGGACTTCCATCTAGAATTCTCTGGCTGACACTTGGCATAGTTACTGTTAAAACTCTAATACGAATCAGGTATATCAGATAAAAATGATCTTGAGATTATTTATTCACAGATGTTACGCAGGTACTCAAAAAGATTGTGGTATACGTGGGCACGAACCCCAATGCGTACCGCTGACTTTTAATTTTTGTTTTTGAGATTTTGTAAGCTGGTTATCAGGGATGCAGCGGCTTGCATGTTGGGGTTCGTGCCTCACCACCAACCTACCGTGCTTTTGTGATTCGTGGAGTTTAATAGAACCATTTTATATATGCATCTCGTAGGTTGGTGGTGAGGCACGAACCCCAACATGCATACCACTGTCTTTTAAATACCTGCGTAACATCAGTTATTCATTGAATAGCACTATGTCTACCCTCCTTACCGATTACTCACTAGAAGACCACAATACGCTTGGTTTAGCAGCGCGCGCGCGCTATGCCTATCTTATTCAAAGTGAAGAAGACCTTTTGAGCGCATGCGCAGAGCCGCGTACGGCAGCATGCCCAAGACTCATTTTGGGTTCTGGCAGCAATGTACTTTTTTTGAGTGAGGTATTTGAAGGGGTTGTGTGGCATATGGGCTGCAAGGGGCGCCGTTTGGTCCATGAAGATGCCACACATCGCTTCATTGAAGTGAGTGCTGGTGAAAATTGGGCAGCCTTTGTGGAGTGGACGCTCGAACAAGGTTGGCCGGGCTTAGAAAACCTAGCACTGATACCTGGAACAGTCGGTGCTGCGCCCATACAAAATATTGGCGCCTATGGCATGGAGGTGAGTGCCTATTTAATGCAGGTGCGTGCACTCGAATTGGCAAACAGAAAGTGGGTAACGCTAGATGCTGCTGCTTGTGCACTAGGCTATCGAGATAGTTTTTTTAAAAGAGCAGGGCGAAATCGTTTTGCCATTACTTCTTTGACTTTTCGTCTACCTAAAGCGTGGAAGCCCTCTGGACAGTACGCGGCACTTTCTGATGAATTAAAACGGCGTGAAATAAAGGAGCCGGGGCCTCGTGATATTTTTGATGCCGTGGTGGCCGTACGACGCGCAAAGCTCCCGGACCCTGCCATACAAGGTAATGTAGGCAGTTTTTTTAAAAACCCGGTAGTGAGTAAAGACGTGTTCCAAGTATTAAGCTATACCTACCCTAATATGGCTGCATATCCTCAACCTAGCGGCAATGTTAAGCTGGCAGCCGCTTGGCTTATTGAACAATGTGGTTGGAGAGGGCGGCAAGAAGGTAGGGTAGGTGTGCATGCTCAACAGGCCTTAGTTTTAATTCATTATGGCGGAGCAACAGGCGCGGATATTTGGCAGCTTGCACAGCGCATTGCGCATGATGTACAACAACGTTTTGGTGTGCATTTGGAGCCTGAGCCTTATATCGTGAGATGACGGCACTTCGTACTATTTCAAAAGAAAGAATGTAAAAAATGGCTAGAACTTTATACGACAAATTGTGGGATTCGCATGTGGTGCACGTCGAAGAAGATGGCACCACGCTGCTTTATATTGATCGTCATTTACTGCATGAAGTGACTAGCCCACAAGCTTTTGAGGGCCTGCGTTTGGCGCAGCGTCCTGTATGGCGTGTATCTGCTAACCTCGCAGTATCTGATCACAATGTTCCGACTGTTGGGCGTAGCCAAGGGATTGCAGATCCCGTTTCTCGATTGCAAATCGAAACGCTAGATGCGAATTGTGAAACACATGGTATTACGCAGTTCAAAATGGACGATGTGCGTCAAGGTATTGTGCATATCATTGGACCTGAACAGGGCGCAACGCTGCCCGGTATGACGATTGTCTGTGGAGACTCGCATACCTCAACGCATGGTGCTTTTGGTGCGCTGGCTTTTGGTATTGGCACTTCAGAAGTTGAACACGTACTGGCCACGCAAACTTTACTGCAAAAGAAAAGCAAAAATATGCAAGTGCGCATCGAAGGGGCGTTGCCTGATGGATGCTCGGCAAAAGATGTGATTTTGGCGGTGATTGGTCGTATAGGAACAGCAGGAGGCACCGGTTATGCGATTGAATTTGCCGGTTCAACAATTCGCGCTCTTAGTATGGAAGCGCGTATGACCGTATGCAATATGGCTATTGAAGCGGGTGCACGGGCAGGGATGATTGCCGTAGATAACACCACATTGGATTATCTGTGTGATCGCCCATTTGCACCAGCAGGTGCGCAGCGAGAACAAGCGCTGACGTACTGGCGCACGCTGGTGTCGGATGAGGGTGCGCACTTTGATCATGTGATAGAAATCGATGCAAGTACGCTTAAACCGCAGGTAACGTGGGGAACCTCGCCAGAAATGGTGTTGCCTATTGATGGATCTACTCCCGATCCGGCGCAAGAGCTCAATGACAGTAAACGCTACGCTATGGAGCGTGCACTAGATTACATGGCGCTCAAACCCAATACTCCTCTTGAATCTATTCAATTAGACAAAGTTTTTATTGGCTCCTGCACGAACGGTCGTATAGAAGATTTACGGGCCGCAGCCCATGTGGTGCAAACATTAGGGCGACGCATTGCCCCTACGATACGGCAGGCGATGGTGGTCTCCGGCTCCGGTTTAGTGAAAGCACAAGCTGAAAAAGAAGGGATAGATCAAATTTTCTTACAAGCAGGGTTTGAGTGGCGAGAGCCGGGATGCTCGATGTGTCTGGCTATGAATGCAGACCGTTTGGAGTCTGGAGAGCGCTGCGCATCTACTTCAAACCGCAATTTTGAAGGGCGGCAGGGAGCCGGTGGACGCACGCATTTATTGAGCCCTGCTATGGCCGCTGCAGCTGCTATTGAAGGGCATATTGTGGATGTGCGCAAACTGATGTTAGGTAACGCAAATTGATAGTTTGCTCGGGCATGTCCTCAATTGCCCCAAGGGCGTATAGCTCCTCTACTTTTACCCAATACCTACGGTCATACGATGGAAAAATTTACGGTCTATACAGGCGCAGTAGTGCCGCTTGATCGGGATCATGTCGACACGGATGCGATTATCCCGAAGCAATTTTTAAAATCTATTAAGCGCACAGGCTTTGGCCCCAATGCATTTGATGAGTGGCGCTACCTCGATTGTGGAGAGCCTGATCAGCCCGACCAAGTGCGCGTAATAAATCCTGATTTTGTTCTTAATCAACCCACGTATCAAAAAGCAACCATTTTGCTGGCAGGCCACAATTTTGGGTGCGGCAGTTCGCGTGAACATGCGGTATGGGCATTACAGCAATATGGATTTCGCGCCATCCTAGCGCGCAGCTTTGCAGATATCTTTCATAACAACAGCTTAAAAAATGGCCTGTTGCCCATTACGCTTAAACCATCAGAGATGGATCATCTTTTTGGTTTAACGCGCTTGCTTAAAAGTTACGAGCTCACTATCGATTTGGTTGCGCAGCGCATACGCTTGGTAGAGGGGGTGGAATATGCATTTAATATCTCCCCTTTTCATCGAAATTGTTTGCTCAATGGCCTCGATGATATCGGTGTCACGCTGCATCATGCTGAAAAAATCAAGCAATTTGAGGCGCAATTGAAAATTAGTCAGCCTTGGTTAAGCTGATTCAAATGCTACCACCCATAAGAAAAGGCCAAGAACGGTAGATTGGTGATGAGGGTATGAGTCCCAACATGCGTATCGCTCACTGTTATCTAGCGGTCTTCACGCGTATGCCAAAGACGCAATATGTAAAGCACAAAGTTTTGGATTTCGTAGCGTATCTCATAATGATGACTTACAAAAATCCGGCGGACCTCGCGCGGAGTAAACTCTTCAAGTTTCTCTCCTATACGAGGGTTTACTTGTAGGCGTACCGGTGCAGCTGCAAGAGACTGGACAATACGTGTAGCTGCCGATGGGCTAGCTGGGGCGAGAAATTCATACAATCGCGCCAAGTCCGAAAGCGCTTTGCTTGTCCATTTCACTTCCATTAGAGCGGCAACGGTAAAGGTTTAGTGGTGCTGAGACTGTCCGCCCATGCTTGAACAGCCTGGTGACTAATGACTTGTCCTGTATCCACATCGGCTAATGCTTCGTAGGTCAAGCGACTACGCTCCTCCTCTTGATCAATCCAAGCTGCTAATGCTTGTTTTATGATCCAGCCACGCGGTCGTTCTTTTTGCTCAGCGAACTGGTCAATCTTTTTAGCTAGCTCAACCGGTACATGTGCAGTTAGTACTTTAGTTGCGGGTCCTATATGTGCCATATCTTTACCTCTTTATGAATTCACAAAACAGCTATAGTTAAGCTTATAATTTAATTTTAATCATAAAGATTAAAATTGATTAAATCAACTATGAATCGGAAAAATGATAAATGAACTGGCATTAGGGCTTATGCTATTTGTTAAGTGGTGAGGCGCGAGTAAGTAATATGCAAAAAAAGGGTGTCCGTGCATAAAGTACGGACACCCTTTTTGAGATATCAGAAAAACGTTTTCTTATGCTGCAGTTGAATCTGCAGCGGTGCGCTCAGCAAGCTTGGCAACGTACTGTTTGCGGAAACGATTAAGCTCTTGTACCGTTTTAAACGACTCGCCAAAGAGTAGCGAGAGGTTGTGCAAAATGCGGTCGATGACTTTCTTTTCCCATTCGCCGTCAAAGCGGATTTGCTCATCGAGCCAGTGCTCTAACCACTCAGGGTCTGGCAAGCGCGATTGCACGGTGTCGTTGGGGAAAAGATCGCGGTTCACATGAAGATTGGTTGGGTGCAAAGGCTTTTCGGTGCGACGCGCAGAGGCCATAAGTACCCCAATTTTTGCAAATGCTACGCGTGCCTCATCGCCTTGCCGGTTCAATGCTTTTTTCATGTAACGCAAATAGGCGCCGCCGTGCCGTGCTTCATCGCGTGAGATGGTTTCATAAATATGTTTGATGACAGGTTCCGTATGCCACTCACTTGCTCGGCGATACCAGTGATTTAAGCGAATTTCCCCACAAAAATGCAGCATCAATGTTTCAAGAGGGGGCGCTGGGTCAAAGGGGAAACGTACCGCATGCAGTTCTTCTTCGGTAGGCGCGAGTTCAGGGCGAAAGCGTCTTAAGTATTCCATCAAAACCAACGAGTGTTTCTGCTCTTCAAAGAACCAGATACTCATAAAGGCGCAAAAGTCACTGTCATCGCGGTTATCTCGCAAAAACATTTCTGTTGCAGGCAGTGCGGACCACTCGGTAATCGCATTCATTTTGATCGTTTTGGCTTGCTCATCCGAGAGCAGGCTCGCATCAAAAGTGTCCCATGGAATATCCTTTTCCATATTCCAGCGAATAGCTTCGAGCGATTGATAAAGGTCGGGATACAGCATGGTTTCCATAAGAGCCTCTTGATATACGGGAGTATGTGGCGTTTGGTTGCGTCAAAATAGACACAAAAGTACAAACGCAGTAACAGATCTAATAACGTTTCCAGCGTGCCATCCATGCGATGATCCTATTTGACTCAAGCGTTGGCTAGTCAAAGAGCTGCCCTATTATGGAGCGCCATGGGGTATATCGGAAGAACGCGCTAGAAAAGGTGTAAAGACGGTGAGATAAAGGGAAATCATTGAAGATGCCCGAAGAAGTCTACCAGTAAATACATTCGTGATGATAGCATGGGCTCTTTCTTGGAGCAGTTTTTTTAGGGCGTGTCCTCAATTGCCCCAAAGGGCCCATCTTCGGGGTCGTGCGGTGCAAGGATT
>JASSUF010000041.1:0-17513 GCA_031963365.1 Mycoavidus cysteinexigens | reverse complement strand
CTCCTGCTCCCCCAAATATGAACCCTTTTGGAAGACTCTAAACAGGTTCTAAGCGACTAAAGGACAAACTCTAAAATGCGGTTCCCATCTGGAACTGGAATTTCTGATAGAGATCGCCTTTTCTTTTTACAAGGGGAAAGCCCAAACTGAATTTAAGGGGCCCCACAGGGGAAATCCAGGCTAGACCTAAACCATATCCTGCACGAAAATCTTTCAATTTTATACGCTCATCCTGTGCCCATACATTTCCAGCATCCAAGAAAGTAAAGAGTCGCAAAGTACGATCGTATCCGGTTCCCGGCAAAGGAAAGGTTAACTCGACATTCGCCAGAACCATTTTAGCGCCCCCTATGGGGTCATCCGTTCGCACTTCTTTTCCATCTCCTGGATTAGGTTTAGGCTCTGGCTCAGCAGGAGCAGACTTGTCCCTAGGTCCTAGAGAGCCTGGTTCATAGCCCCGCACAGAATTCATCCCGCCCGCGAAATAATTTTTAAAGATAGGGAAAGATTTTCCAGATAGACCTTGCCCATAGCCCACCTGGCCATTTAGGCCCAGCATAAATCCTCTGGAAAACGAGATGTAATATTGCTGTGCCACATCAAATTTATAGTATTGCGTATGGCCTGCAGGTGTGCCTAACTCTGCATTCAAAGAGGTAAAGCTACCGCGGCTAGGTATCATTACGCTATCGCGGCCATCACGCGACCAGCCGAGCGTTAAAGGTATATTGCGAACCGTACTTCCAAACTCTTGAATGTAATCTTTATAGAGCTGCGGGGTTTTTTTATCAATGTTTTTGAAGTGATTTTGTTCAAAACTTGCCCCTACAAACACCAGATCTTGCTCAGAAAATGGGATACCGAATTTTAAATCTCCGCCGGCACTGACAATACTGAACTCGCTTGAACGATAAAGCAGCGGTTTATTAGTACGGTAATACAAACTGGTAATGCGCTGTACCCCATCCATCGTGAAGTAGGGGTTGATATTAGTAATACTTAGCGTACGGTATGCTTTAGCTGTATTTAGCTGTATCCCTAAGCTAGAGCCTGAGCCAAATACATTTTCCTGGGAAATCCCTGCGGTCAATACTACGCGATCGGTAGAAGACAAGCCCGCCCCTAATGTCATGGAACCAGTAGGTCTTTCGGCTACTTTTATCTGAACATCAACCTGATCATTCGTTCCAGAGACGGGTGTGGTAGTAACCACGACCGAACTAAAATAGCCAAGGCGATTAACACGCTCTTCAGAACGTTTGAGTTGCGCTCCATCAAACCATGTGCTCTCAAACAGGCGTAGCTCACGGCGAATCACTTCATCGCGTGTGCGGGTATTGCCCACAATATCAATTTTCCGTACATACACTCGGCGACCAGGCTCAATATGCATGGTTAAACGCACCGTGTGATTAGTCTCATCCAGCATAGGCTGCGCATTTACTGTAGCGAACGCATATCCATACTCACTTAATTTATCAACGATAGCGCTAGTAGCTGCCCGTAGCTCGCTAGCAGAAAAACGTTGGCCAGGCTTAAGTTTGACAAGCGCTTTGAATTCTTCCAGCTTACCTAAAGTATTCCCAGACCAATCTATGCCGGACAAGGTATATCTCTCACCTTCATGCAACCCAATCGTCAGGTACATGTGCTGCTTATCGGGTGAAATGGCAACCTGTGTCGAATCAAGATTAAAGGTTAAATAGCCGCGGTCTAAGTAGTACGAGCGGATATTCTCTAAATCCCCGGTCAATTTTTCTTTGGAATACAAATCATTACGCGTATACCAGGAAAACCAGTTTGGGGTTGAGGTCTGCATCTCATCCGCTAACTGAGATGCACTCATACCTTTATTGCCAATGAAATGGACTTGGCGAATACGGGCTCTAGGCCCTTCAGTTACTGCAAATAACAGCGTGACCCGATTGCGATCGATGGGCGTAACCGTTGTTTTAATCTCTGCGCTGTAATAACCGCGGCTCAAATACAGACGTTTAAGTTCTTGCTCAGCTTTATCTACTAAGCTTTTATCGTAGTGATGACCTTGAGCCAACCCTACTGCCCGTAGTGCAGGCATTAACTTGTCTTTACCAAGAATATGAATACCTGAAAAATCGACCGAGAAAATAGCTGCGCGCTCTTGCAGCCCTACCACTAATGTTCGACCTTGGCGCTGCAGGCGTACATCACTAAAAAAGCCCGTTGCATAGAGATCATGAATAATCTTGCTGGAAGCCTTTGGGGTTAACGTATCGCCAGGCTTTACAGGCAAATAAGCGAATACCGTGCCAGCCTCTACACGCTGCAAACCTTCAAGACGAATATCATCCACTATCCAGGCAGCCGTGCTAGCGAGTGCCGGCGTAGCAGCTACTGCACTGCTCCCATGGATTACCCCTCCTCCTAGTGCGCCAAAAATACAGGGCACTGACAAGAGCGTGTGCTTAATACGCATAGTTTGCAAAGCCCACCGATATGTTTTTCTAAGTTTCATTTTGATTTTCATAAAGAGCATGCCCATTTTTTTCCAATAGGCCCTGCTCTGTAAAAAAGCGTTCGCAAAAATGCGCTGTCCAAGGGAGCAATGATATAACAGAAGGTTCTTATCCCACGATATTGCAAAACGACTAGCCTCTCTTCTAGGGCATGTCCTAGCTCAATAATGCTACTGCTGCATAGGCACGTTCGCGCGCATCGCGATCTACCTCCAATATTGCTTCTAACGTATCTACTGGCTGTGGCGAAGCTGCATCTAAAACTTCACGCACTACCGAAGCAATGGCAGTAAATCGAATTTTTTTCTCTAAGAAAGCTGCTACCGCTATTTCATTAGCAGCATTTAGGACTGTACTTGCACTACCGCTCTGACGAAGCGCCTGCCACGCCATTGCTAAACAGGGGAATCGATCAAGGTCAACAGGTTCAAAGTGCAACCCACCAACCGCCACTAAATCCAAAGGCGCAACTCCTGAAACTATGCGGTTTGGATGTGCCAGCGCCTGTGCAATAGGCGTGCGCATATCCGGTTGGCCCATTTGCGCCAAGACCGAACCATCTATATAAGTGACCATGGAATGGATTACGCTTTGAGGATGAATAAGTACCTCAATGCGCTCTATAGGCACACCAAACAGCCAATATGCTTCGATGACCTCTAAACCTTTATTCATCATCGTAGCCGAATCTACGGATATTTTTCGGCCCATAACCCAATTAGGGTGCGCGCAGGCTTGCTCGGGTGTCACCGTTTCTAATGATGCTGGCGTGCTATTGCGAAAAGGCCCACCAGAAGCCGTTAACACTATTTTCTCAATGCCTGGATGGAAGTAGTGTGTGTGATCCAGACATTGATAAATAGCGTTATGCTCGCTATCAATAGGTAGCAAAGTTGCATGGTGTGTTCTAACCGTTTGCATAAAGAGCGCACCTGCCATTACTAACGCTTCTTTATTAGCCAGCACAATCCGCTTACCTAGGCGTGCTGCACAAAGAGTGGGCGCTAAACCTGCTGCGCCAACAATTGCAGCGACTACGGTATCGCACGCTTCATGCTCCACCACCTCAATCAAGCTAGCCGCCCCCCACAGCACGCGGGTCTTTACCCCTGCGACTTGCAAACAGATTTGCAAATCAGCCGCAGCAGCAACCTGACAGACTACAGCTAGAACCGGTTGAAAGCGCAAACACTGCTCAAAAAGCCGCTCAGTATTGCCGTGTGCCGTCAATGCAAAAATCTCAAATTGCTCAGGATGTCTAGCAACCACTTCTAACGTGCTCATCCCAATCGATCCGGTTGCCCCGAGGATCGTCAAGCGCTGCCGTGAAACACATGGAAGGGGTGTAGCAGAACACTTAGTCTGCATAGCATTTCACCGTAATAGCAAATAATTTTGGGTTAAACGGGGACAAAGAACATTGCTAAGGGGAGCACTAACAATAAGCCATCGATACGATCGAGCATTCCTCCATGACCAGGCAAAATCTTCCCTGAATCTTTAACACCTGCTTGGCGCTTCAGAAGCGATTCGAATAGATCTCCTACTACACTCACGCCCACCCACAATATGACAAATGCAAACGTGCCAAAAACACCAAAATGCGCTGCGTAAACATGAAAAATAGTGGGGGTAGCTAAAGGCGAAACAGGTATCGCCAGCACTACCGCAGCAGCCAATAAAGCAAAAGCCATTCCTCCAGCCACGCCTTCCCAGGTTTTCCCTGGGCTAATGGAGGGCGCCAACTTATGCACTCCCAACCACTTGCCTGCCAAATAGGCTCCACTATCCGCCAGCCAGACGATTGACAGGAGGGAGAGCAAAAAGGGCACGCCATAGGCGCGCGCAGTCAATAGCGCATACCATGCAGATAAAAATAAAATGCCGCCACCAAACAATAAAAACCGCTGCCACATACCTTGTGTCAAAACCGGTTTGCGCACCAACATATACGGAATAGCCCCCGCTAAAAAAAGCAGCGAGGCACGATACAGCCCGGTGATATGGTTCTGATCGAAATGAGGAGATGCTTCTATTGCAAACAGGCCGGAATGTGCTGCACTCAGTACCAAACCTACAGCCACTGCCGCTGCATAGAGAAAAGCCCCTTGTGCACTCAACCCTGACAGACGGCCCCATTCCCTGGCAGCTATAACCATCACACCTGCACACAATACTGCAAAGCCCCAAACCGGCGCAAAAAATACCACCGGCAGGCACAATATAAGCAAGCCTAACGCCGTAAGAATACGTGTTTTGAACATAAGATCGTTAATAATTCCAGAGAAAAGCGAGAAGGGAGAAAGGAAAAGCGCGCAGCCTACCGGGCTAGCGTTAGGAAGTCAAAATCAAAAGTGCAGATTCAAAAGCTATAATCCAGTCTTCTGTACCACCAACCTACCGTCCTTTTTTTCTTTTTTACCGCGCTTTTCTGCCCCATGCCCCCCAAAAAGGTCTATATAAAAACATTCGGTTGTCAGATGAATGAGTACGACTCAGACAAAATGGTCGATGTTTTACACGCCGCTGAAGGCTTTACCCAAACAGATTCGCCTGATCAGGCAGATGTTATTTTGTTCAACACGTGCTCTGTGCGCGAAAAAGCACAGGAAAAAGTGTTCTCTGATTTGGGACGCGTGCGCGAGCTCAAAAAAAATAATCCCGATCTAGTAATCGGCGTGGGTGGTTGTGTAGCAAGCCAGGAAGGCCATGCTATCGTGCAAAGAGCGCCTTATGTAGATGTAGTTTTTGGGCCACAAACTTTGCACCGCTTACCTACCTTAATTGACGCACGTCGCAAAACCGGGCGCGCCCAAGTAGATATTTCTTTTCCTGAAATTGAAAAATTTGACCACCTCCCTCCCGCACGTACAGATGGGGCAACAGCGTTTGTCTCTATCATGGAAGGATGTAGTAAATATTGCAGCTACTGCGTCGTACCCTATACACGCGGCGAAGAATTCTCCCGCCCTTTAGTGGATGTGCTTACCGAGATTGCAGGCCTCGCAAGACAAGGGGTGCGCGAAATAACCTTGCTTGGGCAAAATGTTAATGCCTACCGCAGCGCCCCACCTTCTCTAAATAGCATCGCAGACTCCTCCGATGCTATAGAAATGGCTTCTGCGGATATGCTGCACGATCTTCCTGAAGCGGACTTTGCTGCTCTGATTGACTATATTGCAGAAATCCCTGGCATTGAGCGCATTCGCTTTACGACGTCGCACCCTAAAGAATTTACGCAAAGACTCATTGACTGCTACGCCTACACCCCCAAACTAGTCAATCATTTACATCTGCCTGTACAGCACGGGTCCGATCGCATTCTGTCCGCTATGAAACGGGGCTATACCATCTTAGAATACAAGTCGATTATTCGCCGACTTCGGGCCATTCGGCCTGATCTCAGCCTATCGACCGATTTTATCGTCGGGTTTCCCGGCGAAACGGAAGCAGATTTCGAAAAATTGATGGCTCTAGTAGAAGAATTGGAGTTTGACGCAAGTTTTTCCTTTATTTACAGCCCTCGCCCAGGCACACCAGCTGCAGGGCTGCCAGATGACACGCCACACGCTATAAAACTGGCGCGCCTGCAACGCTTACAAGCGGCCATTGATGCCAATGAGAAAAAAATTAGTGCGCGCATGGTGGGGCAAGCACTGCCTGTTCTTGTTGAAGGACCTTCTCGCAAGAATCCACAAGAGTTGTGCGGGCGCACTGAAAATAACCGAGTGGTTAATTTTTCTGCTCCGTTAAGTGAACATAAAGCACTCACAGGACAATTGATAGCGGTGCGTATTAACCACGCTTATACCCATTCATTGGGTGGAGAACGCGTATAGACTATGCTGCTTATAAAATTGCTCGATGCGCTTTTCTGATTTAATAGTTTTTCTCTTGCTCATAACCGTTTATGCCTTCGCCTTTGACCCTGACAGTACAAGGTCCTCCTCGCCGCTTTTTCTCCCATCGTGTACTGTTGCGTCGTAAAACGCTACAGCGCTGGATACGCTGCGCACTATTTTGCCCTACTGCTGAAATTACAGTGCGCCTTGTAGGGCGACATGAAGGGCGAGAACTCAATCAAACCTATCGGGGCAAACCCTATGCCACCAATGTATTGAGCTTTGACTACAATCAGACACATCCCTCTGCTAACACCATCATCTCGGGTCCTGGCGCACCGGTTACCGGAGATATTGTCTTATGCTGTCCTGTAGTGGAAAAAGAGGCGCAGGTCCAGCATAAAAGCTTGCTTGCACACTATGCCCATCTGGTTATTCACGGTGTATTGCATTTGCAAGGCTATGATCATCAGGATGATGAGGAAGCCGAAGTTATGGAAAACCTCGAAACCCAATTGCTCGCGCAGTTAGGTTTTGACTAGGGCGTGTTTGCAATTGCCCTAAAGCAACCTACCGTCCTTACTTTCCTTTTTTATGAACGATCCCCACCCTAAACACGCAGCAAAAAAATCCACTGAGAAACGCCGCTCTCTATTGGAACGTCTAACGCGTTTTATTGCTCCAGAGCCTGAGTCTTGCAGCGAGTTGCTAGAAATTTTGCAAGATGCCCATGCGCGCAATTTGATCGAGGCAGACTCTTTGTCCATGATCGAAGGCATTTTTCAGATGACCAGTCTCTGCGCGCGCGACATCATGGTGCCACGCGCCCAAATCAGTGCTATATCGATTACCCAAAGCCCCGAGAGCTTTATCCCCTTTCTGATAGACAAAGCCCACTCCCGTTATCCGGTCTATGAAGGAAATCGGGACAATGTCATTGGTATTTTGCTCACCAAAGACGTACTGGCTTTTTATGCGAATGAAGAAGTTGATATTCGCGGCATGCTGCGCCCAGCCATTTTTATTCCCGAATCTAAACGCCTGAATGCACTGCTGCGTGATTTTCTAGCCAATCAAAACCATATGGCTATGGTGGTCGATGAGTATGGCGGCATTGCAGGGCTTATTACGATTGAAGATGTACTAGAACAAATTGTGGGCGATATTGAAGATGAGTATGACTTTGATGAAGAAGCGGACAATATTCTCGCAGCCCCCGATGGCAGTTACCGAATTCGCGCTTTAACCGAAATTGAGCAGTTTAACGAGGTGTTTCACACACACTATCGCACCAATGATGCAGATACGATTGGAGGCTTAATCATCCAGTCTATTGGCCGTGTACCACACCGAGGCGAAAAAATTACTCTGGAAGGTAAAGTATTCGAAATACTACGCAGCGATGCTCGGCAAATTCATGTGCTTCGCTTGTGCTCAAGCACACCTAAAGCCCCTCCCCCTTCTATACCCGATTACAAATCTGCTAGGCACTCTGTCTCCCATGAGTGATCCAAAACCGCTTCCTATAAAAAACGCGCCCCCTCAATTAGGCACGGCCTCCTGCATAAGCTGGGGGTCGTGTCGCACCTATTTTTCCAGAGGAAAAGCAGTATTGCGCAGACATACGGGAATGATGGATACGCTGCTAGCTTTGCTATTAGGAGGACTGCATACCCTCGCTTTTGCTCCAACTCCGCATGGTGGATGGCTTGCCCTTTTCACCCTCTCCGCCTTTTTTATATTGCTAGCCCGTACCCCAACAGCACGCATTGCAGCGCGCCAGGGCCTCATTTTTGGCATAGGACATTTTGGCAGCGGCCTTGCTTGGCTCACAGTGAGTTTGCATGTATATGGAGGGCTGTCGCTAGCACTCTCGCTCATTTTATTATTGCTCTGTGTACTCTATTTGAGTCTTTACCCCACACTGACTGGGTGGGTTTGGCGCGCTTTGTCACTACAACCCTCTAAAAGCACTCTCACCTGGCACAGTAGCATCAGCTTTGCTTGTGCATGGACCTTGTGCGAATGGCTACGCGGCACCCTTCTTACAGGCTTTCCCTGGTTAGTCAGTGGCTATACACAAGTTGATGGTCCATTAACTGGGTATGCAAGTATTTTGGGGGTATACGGCATAAGTTGGCTATTAGCGTGGATAGCAGCATTGGGAGCCCAAGCGCTCATAATGTACAAACCACAGTGGTTGAGTCCACTCCTTCCTACCGATTCTAATGGGACCTCTCTGATATGGAAGCACCCTAGTCCACGCCAAGCGCTACTAATACGGCTCATGCTATGTGCAGGATTAATGAGCATCGCCCTCATCTGCCAGCATATTTCATGGACTCGTCCACAAGGTAAGCCCTTCAACATACGGCTATTGCAAGGCAATATCCCACAAAGCACTAAAATCAATACCTCGAATATAGAAGGCATGCTGGCTCTGTATCAAAAGTTAATAACGGAAAAGCCGGCAGAGCTGATTCTCACGCCAGAAACTGCCGCACCGCTTCCTATTGACGAGCTGCCTGCTTCCTTTGCACGCGCACTGCGCCAGTTTTCTGATCAAACGGGCTCTTTTATCTTGCTAGGTGGAATTGGGCGCACCTTCTCTGCATTGGAAGATGACACGTTTTATTGGACAAATAGCCTATTCGGCATCGCCCCTCGTACTCTCGCCATCACGGTTTACAACAAACGCCATCTCGTGCCGTTTGGAGAATATATTCCGTGGGGTTTTGCAAAAATCATGGCGTATTTACAACTTCCTTTAGCCAGCTTTATGCAAGGACCTGTGCAGCAGGCTAACTTCAAGGTAGGCGATCAAACTATTGCAGCTAGTATTTGCTACGAAGATATTTTTGGTGAAGAGCTTGCACGCACGCTGCGCCAAGCTAACCCTGCTGCAAGTTTAATTATTAATTCAACCAATCTAGGCTGGTTTGGCAACACCATTGCACTCGCTCAGCACCGTCAAATGGCACAAATGCGTACACTGGAAACCGCACGCCCCATGCTCAGTGCCGCTAACACCGGCATCACTGCAGCCATTGACCAGAAGGGCAAAATCATCGCCGAGCTCCCCCCCTTTACCACTGCAAGCCTGAACGTCACACTTGCAGGACGTATAGGCACAACGCCTTACATTTTCTACGGAAATGCCCCTGTGTTAATCGGGTGTTTTGGTTGGCTTGTCTGGATCATGGTGTACGCTCTGCGAACTAGGGCTTGTTCTCAATTGCTCCAAAGGGTTCATATTTGGGGGAGCAGGAGCACAGGGACCGGAACTGTACTTGAGTACAGTGAATACCTCGCACCGCACGACCTCAAAGATGGACCCTTTGGGGTAATTGAGGACATGCCCTAGTAAGAAAATCTAAACAACCCACCTACCAAAAAGCATGCTTTTTGCATTTAATTCTTTATGTTGACCTTTCAAAACCTGATCCTCACCCTTCAAAATTACTGGGCCCAGCAAGGCTGCGCTCTTCTACAGCCTTACGATATGGCAGTAGGGGCAGGCACCTCACATCCCGCTACCTTTTTACGTGCAATCGGTCCTGAACCTTGGCAAGCAGCCTATGTGCAGCCTTCACGACGCCCTAAAGATGGTCGGGGAGGAAATAATCCGAATCGACTACAACACTACTACCAATATCAAGTGGTTCTCAAACCGGCTCCTGAAAATATCCTAGACCTTTATCTAGGCTCTCTGAGCGCGCTTGGCCTAGATTTACAACAAAATGATGTCCGTTTTGTGGAAGACGATTGGGAAAACCCCACACTAGGAGCATGGGGTTTGGGATGGGAAGTGTGGTTGAACGGAATGGAAGTCACCCAATTTACCTATTTTCAGCAAGTTGGCGGCCTGAACTGTAAACCGGTATTAGGCGAAATTACCTATGGTCTCGAGCGGCTTGCCATGGCCTTGCAAAAAGTAAACAGCGTGTACGACCTGGTATGGACGGAATGGGAAAAACCAACTGCATTATCAGCTGACTCTAGTGCAGTGGGCTCTGCTTCAGAGCGCTATAAGCTCCACTATAGAGACGTATTTCATCAAAATGAGGTCGAGCAGTCGGCCTATAACTTTGACTATGCCAATGTGCCCGCGCTTTTTGCCGCATTTAATCATTATGAAAGTGAAGCCCTGCACCTCATGGGACACCAACTGGTTTTACCTGCCTACGAAATGATTCTTCAAGCAGGTCATACCTTTAACCTGCTAGATGCACGCAATGCCATTTCTGTTACCGAGCGGGCAAGTTATATTGGCCGGATTCGTGCGCTGTCGCGCCAAGTAGCCCAGGCCTATTATGACTCTCGTGAGCAACTTGGCTTTCCCATGCTGCGTGAAAAAACACCTGCGTAACATCAACCATTCATTATAAAAATTGTTCCTGATAGAGCCTTATCCCATGACGTCGTCCACAGCACCCTTATTAGTCGAACTGCTGACCGAAGAACTACCGCCTAAAACATTGCTACGCCTGTCTGATGCTTTTTCTAGCAACCTGACTAAACGCCTGTCACAGCTTGGTCTGATTCAAGGCACGGCCTGCGCTACCTCTTATGCCACCCCGCGTCGCCTAGCAGTGCTAATTGAAAACGTGTGCAGCCATACTCCCGAGCAGCGTGTGCGTGAAAAAATCATGCCAGTCTCTATTGCACTCGACGCAAATGGGCAACCCACTGCTGCTCTGAACAAAAAGCTGAGCGCGCTCGAGCTTGCCCATCTGGCTCCTAAAGACTTAGAGCGCGCAGGGAATGGGCCACAAGAAACTTTTTTCTTTACACGCACCCAGGCAGGTCTCTCTCTAAAAGACAGCTTGCAATCGGCTTGTGAAGCCACTCTAGCCCAACTGCCCATTGCTAAAAAAATGACCTACCAGCGTGCAGACGGCAGCACCGTACAATTTGCACGCCCAGCGCATAGCTTAGTAGCTTTGTGGGGAAATGAAGTAGTACCTCTGCAGCTGCTAGGCTTAGAAGCGGGTCGCACCACTTTAGGGCATCGTTTCCTCTCGAAGGAAAAAATAATTACCCTGGAGCACGCATCGGACTACGCGCGGGTACTGCAAGAAAAAGGGCATGTGATAGCCAGCTACTCAACGCGCCGTGCGCAAATCCAGGAACAGCTTCTAGCTGCAGCAGGAAATAATCAGCTTATCGCGCCCGAAGCACTGTTAGATGAAGTCACCAGCCTAGTAGAGTGGCCCACCGTCTATACCTGCGAGTTTGATCCAGAGTTTTTACGTATTCCGCAAGAGTGCTTAGTGCTAACGATGCAAGCGCACCAAAAGTACTTTGCACTAACTGATACAGAAGGCCAACTGCAAGCTCGCTTTCTAATAGTTTCTAACATAGCAACCTCCACTCCTGAAAATATTATTGAAGGCAATGAGCGCGTTATCCGACCCCGTCTGGCAGATGCCCAATTTTTCTTTGAACAAGACCAAAAAATTCCACTGGCAGACTATGTGCCGCGCCTGGCAAATGTGCTCCATCATCATAAACTGGGCTCACAATTAGATAGGGTTGCACGACTGGAAAATATCGCTGCAGAAATTGCTGTGCGTATAGGGGTGGATGCTACGCAAACCAGGCGCGCTGCTTGGTTAGTCAAAGCGGATTTAAACACCGCCATGGTCGGGGAATTTCCAGAGCTACAAGGCACGATGGGCCAATATTATGCGCAACTCAGCGGCGAGACAGAATCGGTTGCTAAAGCCTGCTTTGAGCATTATCGACCCCGCTTTTCAGGCGATGCGCTTCCCTCACCTGGCATTAGTACGGCTGTAGCCTTAGCGGATAAACTAGAAACATTGGTAAGTATGTGGAGCATTGGTTTAGCACCAACAGGAGAGAAAGATCCCTTTGCCTTGCGCCGGCAAGCGCTTGGCGTACTGCGCATTGTGATGGAACAAAATATAGACCTGGATCTAGAACCTTTGCTGCGTTTTTGCTTTCACCAGCTCACTACACCAGGCGCCACGCATACCACCCTTGCCCACACCGCTTCGCATGCACATACCTATGCATCGAATACAGAAAATTTAGCAAAACCAGCAGGGTGTGCACTACCTGCAGATACGGTAGACCCCACTACCGCACTAGTGCTCTTTCTTCTGGATCGTTTGCGTGTTTTATTGCGCGACCAGGGGTACTTGGCGCAGGAAATCGACGCCGTATTTGCCAAAATACCGTGCGTGGCATCCCATACCACGGATACCATTAAAGACGGTGGAGGCATGGAGCAGCAAGGAACGCGCATCGAAGGCTTACCCTGTACCAGTTTATTAGCACGCCTCAAAGCCGTGCATGCGTTTAGTGCATTGCCACAAGCACCTGCGCTGGCTGCAGCAAACAAACGAATTACCAATCTTTTGAAAAAATCAGACAGTGCACACGCGAAAATAGATGCAGCCCTATTAATAGAACCAGCAGAGCAAGCTCTATTTGAGCATCTAAGCACTCTAGTGCCGCAAGCAACCGCTGATATCAGCGCCCAACGCTATACCGAAGCGCTTCTGGTTTGGGCGCCTTTACGTGCACCTGTAGATGCGTTTTTTGATACGGTGCGCATTAATGTGGAAGAGGAAGATCTACGTGTCAATCGCCTTGCTCTACTCACCCTATTACATAGCAGCATGAATGAAGTAGCCGAGCTATCAAAGCTTGCTCAATAGACTTGTTTTAAAACCCTGTAGCGGTGTCATTCCCGGTAGGTTGGTGGTGACGAAGGAACCCCAACATGCACGCCATAACGTCCTTGATGACCAGCTTACGATTATCTAAAAGCAAAAATTAGAGGTCAGTGGTACGCATGTTGGGGTTCGTACCTCACCACCAACCTACCAGGAATGACAGCGCTACAGGATTTCGAAAGAAATCTAATAAAAAAAACAGACCATATATGAAGAGCAACGACCATGAGCGCCCCTAAAAAACTAGTGATCCTTGATCGTGATGGCGTAATTAATTTTGATTCCGCTTCTTTTATTCGGGCTCCAGAAGAATGGCGCCCTATTCCTAAAAGTTTAGAAGGGATAGCCCGGCTCAATCAAGCAGGTTACCGGGTAGCGATTGCTACCAACCAATCGGGGCTGGGTCGTGGCTTTTTTGATATGGCAACCCTCAATGCTATTCACGCCAAAATGCACCGCGCAGCTGCAGCGGTTGGGGCGCGTATCGATGCTATTTTTTTCTGCCCGCATACCGCACAAGATAATTGTCATTGCCGTAAACCCAAACCGGGTTTACTACAAGATATTCTCGAGCGTTTTGATATAGAACCTGCGCAGGCAACACATATCCCATTCGTAGGGGATGCTCAACGCGATTTAGAAGCTGCAATTGCCGTAGGGCTGGCTCCTCATCTGGTCCTCACAGGCAAAGGCTTAGCAACTCAAAAAGCCGATTGCCTCCCTCCCAATGTAACCATTCATGCAGATCTATTTGCATTCGTACTGCACACGCTAGCCCAACCTACCCAATAAAGTCTGCTTAAAAATATTCCGAGCACCGCACGACCTCAAAGATGGGCCCTTTTGGAAGACTCTAAACAGATTCTTAGCCTTTTTCAACGGTTTTTAATGTAAATCTCTTATGCAGGATAAGGGATTTACATTAAGCATTCCCCACCTCTTTTCTTATAGTCTCCCTAGATTAGGAAAAAGAGATAACCCTATGCCTTTTGCAGGCGCCTGGATCAATGCTATTTCATCTGAAATAACATTAAAAATACGTTTTGTTGTGTATTGCACATGCAAAAGAATAAAAAGAATTTGTATGGCGGTACACAATAATCTCCCCGCTTATTGCGGGGATTATTTTCTAACCACCATTTTTCCCGGAGAGAAAAATGAATTCTATAAGGATGGTTGCCCGTGAAATCATCGCAAAAACAACGGAATGGATAGAAGAATATGATGGGGCTGTAAGGATCATCTATTCGGGCCACAAAGATGATGAACCAGAATACTATGTACGACAACAGTTTTCTTCATCCACAGACCCTAAAACACATAGCGGACCGTCTGGCTTGGCTTAAGCCTATAACACCCATCAAGCAGTAGGATTTTGCTCGACTCTAGACTGGCCCATTTCTGTATTGGAAATAACGCTTAGAACATCCCTTGCTAAGTGTTCAATCAGGTGCTGATGAGCCAAGGCCAGAGCGGGATAGCCCGGTTGCGTAAACGTTTCTGTAAAGTCACTCACCCCTTTAATCGAGTAGCGTTTTCTAGAAGCCTGCGGATTCAATACGCTACCTCCTCGGGGTATTTTGTACTTAATCCAAGATATTTGCCAGACTGCACGCATTGAAGCATAGCCAGGTACATCGCCTGGCTTGCTTAATGTAGAGTTAAAGCGCTGAATCTGAACCGTGAGTCGATACTGAGGGTAATTATTTTTTGGACTGTGCGCTGCGATCGGCACTTGTGCCTCTGCTGCACTTTTACCCTTACAAATAGCGACTCGCTGAGAACCACTCAGCGCTTGCTGCAAAGCGAGATGTATTTCATCTTGTAGCGGAGCTGCCCAACGCACATGTTCTTTAATTACGCGCTCGCCTGGTGCACTAGTTAATACTATTTGTGGACGGGCCACTTCAGTTGGAACATCCACAGGAGCCAGGTCTATATCCCAAACAGCCTGTTTTGAAGGCGTATCTTCCGATACGCTCTGCTGCCGGGTCTTGCAATCCGACAAAAAAGGCTCAAAAGACAAAGTATAAAAACGAGTCTGCGTACTTCCAATGCAAGCCGTCAAACTCACTGACACCCCTATCCCAAGCAGTACCCTAATACACCTCAATATAGCTAGATGGCGGCTCACCCCTCTTATAAAACCCGGCAATATGCATAATCGCGCTATCGCCCATTCAAGAAGAAATAGTATAGAGGTCATTCTTCACCTTCTTCTTTTATTTGACCGCGTAGTAAAGCATCAGGATGACGCGCCAAATATTCTGTAAAGGTATTGAGAGACTGCATAGCCCGACTAAACTCCGTAAGTGAGCGGTGTATATCGGCTTGTAGGGGAGAATCTGATTCCAAGTTGGCTTTCGCCTGCTCTAAGGTTCTCTCCAAACTCTCTAATGTGCGAATAGCTTGCGGAGTGAGCTGGGTATCGATATGTCCTAATAGGCTATTTGCTTGCGTCAATGTGTGCTGCAAAGTCGATCCAATTTGATCAAAAGGAATACTGTTGAGATGAGCAAGAAGTGTAGAGGCACTCTGCTGTAGTGAATTGATCTCACTAGGCAAGGTCGGAATTTCTAGACTTAGCTGCTTTGATGAATGGACAGTGGACTTCAATACCTGCCCAGTTTTACTCGTATTAGAGGAAGCAGCAGCTGTAGGTAGAAAATCTAGAGCTATATAGAGCGAGCTAAGAAACATATTTCCTACCTGTAACTGAGCCCTTAACCCTTGCTCCACCAGCAATGTAAGAGCCTGCTCTGCGCTACTGGCTTCTTTCGGCTTATAAGCCGAATTACAGTCCAATGACAGGCACATGGCTCGCGCTAGTTGCTCTAGCTGCTCGGCATACAGCACCACATCTACCGCCATCCGAAAAACCCGCTTACGCGCATCAAAATCTACACGAGTCGACCTGACCTGACCCAGCGGCAACCCTCGGAAATCAATGGGTGCACCCACACTGAGCCCTTTCACACTTTGATCAAAATACAAAGTTGCATGCACTACTGGCCCCCCAGCTGCATCCATCGCTTCATTCGCATTAGCAGCCAATTGGAAAGCCGCACCATCCAAAGCCGGCGTTATAGCTTTTTCTACCCCTTCTGTTTGCGCTGTTTGAAAAGCTATGCCCCCTGCTACTAAAGAAGCCAATGACTGGGTATTTAATTTAAGGCCACCTGAATCCAGCAAAAACTCCACGCCACTAGCATGCCAAAAGCGCGTATTGGCATTCACATACCGATCGTAAGGCGCGTTTACAAAAATATGAACCGTAACGCCTGCCCCGTCTTTATCCAAGTCATAACGCACCACCTGCCCCACCCGGATACGTCGGTAGAAAACAGGAGAACCCTGCTCGAGTGACCCAAGCGTATCGCTATGCAAAATAAATTGATGGCCTTCTTGATCTCCCGCCACAATAGGAGGCATCTCTAAGCCAACAAATTTTTTACGGACTATATTGGAATTACCAGCCTCTACACCAATATACGCACCGGATAACAACGTATTGAGCCCAGACACTCCAGTCGCTGCAATACGAGGGCGCACCACCCAAAAGCGGCTGCCCTGCACTGCAAATTTCTGAGCTGCTTTATTCAACTCAATAAGAGCCAGAACCTGTGATAAATCTTTACTCAAACTTACACTGGTAACCTCTCCCACCTCTACCGATTTATATTTAACTTTTGTTACTCCTGGCTCCAACCCTTCTGCCGTTTGAAAACGCACTGTAATCGTAGGACCATTATTGGCAACGCTATAAATAAAAAGACCTAACGCAAGCAAAGCAGTAATAAAGGGCACTACCCAAATCCAAGATACATTAGCCCATCTCGAAGGGGCGATATCTGGTTTTGGAATGCTGGTAGTTTCAAGCGTATCAGGGGTATCGGGAATAGGAGCGCGCATCATCAAATTCTACTTTTCCCAATCCATCGAGGATCAAATGCATGGGTGGCATATAAAGTCAGCATCACCACTGCTGCAAATACCACCGCTCCCACACCGGCCGTTACCGTAACAAACGCATAAAAATGCATAAGCGCCATCGTCAATATCAACACAAAGATATCAAGCATGGACCATCGCCCCAACATGTGAATCCATTGATACAACCACCTATATTGTTGCGGCCGCCGACATACTCCGCGTTGCGCACACCATAGCAATACACCCAGCACGGCCAGTTTTAGTAAAGGAACACACACACTTGCAACCAAAATAAGCACAGCAAGCCCCCAAGAACCTGTGACCCAAAAATGCACAATCCCCTCTAACAACGTACTACCCTCAGACGATAAAAAAGAACGGGTATGCATCATCGGCAAAAGCATGGCTGGCACATACAGCAATAGCGCACTCAACCACAGCGCCCAAACATATTGCAAACTACGGGATGTATTCTTAAGGCTTGGGTAGTGTCAGGAATTTTGTGTGCCTAAAGTCATAGTTAAATTTTACATTGAGTT
>JASSUF010000040.1:0-17825 GCA_031963365.1 Mycoavidus cysteinexigens | reverse complement strand
CTAAAAAATTCGGCAAAAAACATACCAGAAGAAGAATTGAATCAACCTGAAGCAGATCAAGATCAAGAGTTCGAAGCCGTGTTGGCGCCACTCACGGATGATTTGGCAGGAGCCAATAAAGAAAATTTCGATGATGAAATGATGCAGGGTGATCAAGCATCTGGCCACCAAAATTCAGAATCAGTAAAACCTCAAGCAAATAAAAATAAGGGAGCGATTACTTCTACTCAGACAAACCATGCTCTCTATATACAATATCAAAGAGAACTAGCTACTCTTAAAGACGAAATGCGGAAGCTGCAGTATCAGCTATTGCAGGAAGGACTTAACCCGCATATTCTGAAATTGCGCGCTCTCAAGCAACAAATTGACGCTAAACAACAAGAAATAAATAGGAAAATTGCACAAATAAGAGAAATAGAGCCTATCCATCAGGCTGAACTAGTGGATGAGTTACATAGATCATCTAATTTCTTAGACACTTCTCCTCAACAATTTATTAATCTGTGGATTGCGATACAGCTAAGACGAGCAGGATTACCGCCTAGCCATGTGAATGATCGGATTCAGGTGGAATATGAACAGAGTATTGTAAGCCAGGCGCCAAGCTCAAACTACGCGGCTAAGGCAGCCAAACCCGAGAAATTTACCAAGGATTGGTCACTTTTTCATATTGCAACTGCAGCTTATTGGAACGAAGTAAAGAATGATGCTGGCAATATTGCTCTAAAAAATATTAAATTTAAATGGCCGGCCTCCTACCCTCCAGAATTGCGTACGGCACTTACAAAGCACCTTTGGTCAGATTATAAAGAGTATACAAAACGCTATCTAAAAACCGGCGAGACTCCAAATAAAATAAAGAAAATGATTAAAGCCAGTATATTAACAACCTATGCAGACTCCCTCGACCAACAGAGCGTAAGTAACTGTGACTTTAATCAAGCGCTGAAGTCTGCAAAACGAGTGCGATTGAAGAGCGGTAATGATACTATTGACTTGGTTAATATGTTTGTGATTAATAATACTCTTTATATTATGTCTAAAGATGGAGAAATACAAACCTTCCCTGCGGACCATATAGATATAAGGAATAGTAATCTACAGGCATCTATTTTAGATGGCATGTCATTGTTAGATAAAGAAAATTTGGGCTCACCCCCATTTAGGAATCGGTATATTAGTAGTACCCATGTTATCTACGAAGTCCACCCTACTTTAGAATACGTATCTATTAATGGCAACATAGAAGATGAAATGTATAACAAACATCTTGAAAAATTCGAATTGGCCATGGATAGGCTAATCCGCTCCCCCTCTGAACAAAAAAGTTATTTAGTTCTAGAGTGGATAAAAGCCTCTGCTATGGCTGCAACATTTATATTTGGCCCCGTCCTTGGAGCTAAAGCAGGATTATTTTTAGGTCTTATAAGCGCCACGCCTGATGCCATTCAAAGCGCAATTGAAGATGATCCGGCAGAAGCTAGAGAATATTTTAAGAGCTTTATTATTTCTATAACGATTGAGATTTTTGGTTTTGGGTTTTATAACATTAATAAAGTGAGAATTAGAAATTTAGCAGATCAGAAGGCTCAATCGATAGTGGCTCATAAAAAACCGATGCTATTGGATGACTATGAGTCATGGGTTAGAAAAAATAAAGACGCTTTTGGTCAAGACGTAGATACACCATTTATTGATGCAGATGATATATCAACAGCTCAAAATCCACAGACTAGTACATTAAAAGTAAAAGAGGTAGAGCGATTGAAACAAGGAAATATTAAAACAAAGGGACGCTTGGCAGATTCTAAGAAGATGCCGTTATCTGATCGGGCTTATCACAGCGAAACGCTGAATGCTGCTCGTCGCCTATCCCCCAATAAAAGTGGTACAGCCTGGGATTATGCGTTCGATGTGCAAAAAGAAGCAGGGTGGATATCTAAAAACGATGAATCCATGCATAGTTTAGCTCAGCAAGCCTCCAGAGGAGAGATAGGAGCCGGCGCATTGCTTGAAAACCCGCTGCCTGTAACAAAAGTGGAACAACTTGCGGTAGTGCCAGAAGGTGAATTATTAACCATTTGGGGAAGGCGCTCCGCAGAGGGGCCACTGGAACTTAAGCATACAATGGTTAGTATGGGCAATGGCCGCTTTGCAGGAGTAAAAAATACTGCTATCAACTCTTCATTGAGTAATAAAAAACAAATCTTACTTGCTGAGCAAATCTGGCAGTCTGGCCAGACTCAATTTGACGCATCAAATTCAGCGTCAGAAAAGCTATGGATTTACCGAGGACCTCCTTTTCACCATACAGCAAAAGTTCCTTATGAAAGCATAGAGCCTATAAAACGTCTGGAAACCATAAACGGTATAGAAATAGAGACTACTAGAAGAACTTATTTAGAGGCAAGAGAAGAGAAAGTTACAGAAACACGCAAATACCCAAACAGTGAGCGGAGCAAAGACTTGAGCCGCTCGGAGATTTTACTAGGGTTCGACTCTCAGTTTGAATACAAAATAGTAGATGGAGAGGGGGTTTTGATAGTCAAAGCGCATGGGCTAGCAGGAGGGATCAATTTTATGAGGGTTGAAGAAATTGCAAACGTTCTGGATTCTCTGCTTATACATGTAAAAATGTCTGGGTCCAATAATATGCCACTCACCTGGACGAATATCCAACGAATTGAATTAAGGTCTTGTTATGGAGCACTTGGTGGGCCTAACTCAACAGCGCAGTTACTAGCAAATCGACTCAATGTAAACATTGATGCCTACGGCGGGGTATATAGTGATGACTTGTTGAGGAGGAATAAAAATCTCTTTAAACGTTTCATGCCAGGTGAGACCACTCCATTACAACAATACTTAAATAAAAAAATATACAACGTTTCAAGCAAACTTATAAAAATCCGGCAACGGCTACGTTCAGCGCGCCAGCCTCGGAGCACTGCTGATATATCTACCTCTAATCTATTGCCCAGTATTGGACGCCTTGCTCAAGAAAAAATATCTGCTGAAAGGTTTGCCACGTTATATAACCTTCCTGAAAGTGAAATCAGAAATTTACAGTCCGTTCTAGACGCATATCCTAACCGTGCAGATTTGCAAAACCATGAATGGTTACAACTGTGCTATTCCCTCATTATCTCAAGCCCAACCATAGAAAAATTATTTGAAAATCTAATAGCGAAAAATGCTTACGTTAAATATAAATGCTAAATAGCCATAACTAAGTCAAAGAGTCGCTTGGCAATACCCAATCCTCCTATCAACAGCAACAGCGCAAATATAATTGGCACGGCGCGCTGAAAACACCATGTATAGATGTTTCGCAGGAATCGATTGTTGCGCAAGAATCTGGCTACTGAAAGTGCGAAGGTACCCTGAGGGGCTATCGTTTGCGGCTGAGATACTCGTCGCTGGCCTAGACTGTGTAACCCAAGCAGCGCAACCAACGTCGCAACGATGACGCTAAGCTCGACCTTAATTAGCAAGGTCTCATCATGCGTAAATGCCAGGATCAAGAAGGAGGCTGCGATGAGAAGTATAAGCAGGACGCCATTGCGCCAACCTTTTTGATTCTCCTTGCACCATCTTGCATAGCCTGGCCGCAAGGTTTTGTGCCACGCGAGTCGAGCGCGATTGTGAATGCGTCTTTGCAGGATAGCTCCTCCAGTGAAGCTCGCCATGGTCACTGCAGCAATGAAGCTGAAGTCGAGGGGGTGGTTTTCAAGCGCGTTTTCCCAAGGTCCCGCGTAGGTCGGGAGGATGAAATTAAACGTACTGATGATGTGGGTAATAGGCCATCGAGACTTAGCATTCAATTGACTTTCCAAAAGTTCCCAACTTGTTTCGAAATGGCTCCCAAAGACTGGAATGCTTGCCACCAAGCCGTGCACCACCTGTGCAAAGAAATGTCCAAACCATGGATATAGTACCAGGACAATGGTCAGCCCAACGGTGAAGAAGTACAAACACCTCCGCCAAAATACAGTGTCCAAAACCAAGCGAATCGCTTCTCCGTTTGGGTGTGCAAGCCGTTGAATAGCGGCAATGAGTAAGATCTTTTCAGCGGCGATTGCCTCGTTCGTTTTAGTCGTAGGCTGCGCGTCAGCCACCAATTCTTTTGTTGGGTCGCACTTCGGCGACAACGGAATATTCTCCATAAGGAGTAGCTCTTTATCCGGTGCTAACACCAAGAATTTGTACGGCAACGGAATCGGCGCATAATAATCTGAGCCGTAGGCCATTCGCATCACCACGCTGCTGTGGACAATCGGCAAGATGGGATTTCCTTGCCCATCCTTCTTAATAAAAATTTGGCGTGGCGCATAGTTGTAATAGGAAGCAAAGCCCGCGCGCGAGTCGTACAGACGGGCATAAGGTGACTGTGCAGCCATGAGCCGTGCGACGACCCCATTGTTGAGTATGAGGCCATTGTCAATAGCTTCAGTCATAATCCAATTAAGCGACACTAACGAGAGCTGATCTTCAGGGTATCCACCACCTACATTGGAATGCGCACCCGCGAACCATACCTGGGTGATACGACCAGCAAGAACCTGGTGATTTGCAACCATGTTAGCTTCGGCGACTTCGTCCCAAAGAAGCGGATGGAAGGCGATGCGTTCGTCATCCAGTGATAGAGCATGGCAGGCCCGTTGAACAAGCGGCGAGAGGATAAGGTCGTTAGATAGCATGGGCCAGAGCACCCAGTCGATACCGCGTTTCAATGCCTCAATGGGCATTCCATAGGCCTCAACGGTTTCCCAAAGCCCGAGAAATCGGATCTGAATTTCTGTTCGTCCAGCTGCTTTTGTCTGTTTTACGATCTCACTGTAGGTCCGATAGCCATTTATGCAGTACTTGATGGCAAGCAGCACATTGCATAAGTGGCGCATCACGAAGGCAAATGGACTCCGTGTAGGAAATTTCTTGGAGCGGTAGTGTCTATAGGCTAGCGCCGCGTTGTGGTCGAATTCTTCACTTGAACGGAAGAGGACTAATCCTTCCGTTTCGATTAGATCAATGAGGACTCGGATCGTGAAAGCGCCACGACTAAATCCAAAGCCATAGATCGAATCCCCTTTCTCATAATTGATGCAAACAAACTTGTAGAGATCGATGACATTGCGTTTGAGCCCCAATCCGAAGGTGCTGCCGATAGCCGCGAGGTATTTATTGGAAGAAGTCCCAACGCCGTCATCGTATATCGCGATTTGGTCAGCTTTTGTCTGATCGAGTGCTTGGAACAAACGCCAAACATTTGTCTTCTGAGCCTTAGCAGAACTGTTGCCTGTGCCATCGGAGAAAAGAACTATACTCTTTGCCATGGTCAATTTCATTGTAGCTGTTGCACACTAGCATGATCGCCTTGGGGATACCCAATTAATCGCCTCCGGTACTCACTGGGGGATAAATTGGTTCGCGTAACCTGGCTATCTTCATAAACACCCCACAAATTTCCATTTGGGTTATCTTTAAGTGGTAATGTCATAACTGTAGGAGGCGCATCTGGTTTGAAAGGGTTATACAAATGACCTTTAAACCAAAATTCTTTAGCGCGAGATATATGTGCACCCTGTCTTTCGAAAGCCTCAAAAACCCCAGGCATATCGCTTTTTGGTTGAGCAAAATGCCCCGTATGATTATTGATATAGTATATTTCTCCATTCACAGCATGCGCTCTTCCTGCGTAAACAGGCCATTCATCTCCCACCAGCGAAGCATGGTGAAAGCGGGGTCTTAATGGAAAAGTGGGTACGTCACGTTCGGTCTCACTTCTAATAGGAGCCGCAAAGATACGGCCATTTTTGTTCACAATAAACCTAAAGTCCCCTGTATTTATCATTTGAGGGTGTGGACTTTCGTCTGGGCTATACCATGAGACTCGCCCGCCGTCCTCTACTTGCAGAGCATAGTCATCCAAATTATTGAGAATAAGCGCGCCACTTGCCTCATCTTGTTCTAACTCGTGTTGGGTGAGAAACAAAGGGCTAGGAAGCATGTCGAATGCTAAACTCTCTTCATTTCCACTGTCTTTGTTTACGGCGTTAGAATGACGCCTTATATTCCTTTCTGTCATTTTCGGTTTACCCATACTCTTGTACATTACCTATCTCCCCCAAAAAATGTGCATTACGCATAAAATAGGATAACCGCATAAATCGCTTTGTTGGATAAGTTAGAGGATTAAGCCGCGCACTTTGGAATTCCGTGCAGTAAGCGCACGAATACTTTTTAGATTCACCTTAGTAAAATATTGTGCCTGCGCGGCCCTAGCCATATTCCACCCCTTTAGACTTTGTGAAAACTATATTAAACACAGGCTATGATAGAAGTTAACTGATGGACAGAGATATCCCAAGGTTCTCCTGATTGCACTATAGCATTCAGAATGGTTAGTCAGACATATCAAGATACGAGCCTGTCACAATTTTTGTGTGTAAAAAGTCATATGATAGAGAAGTAAATAAAAAAGGCCTCATATGACGAAGATAGATGCAGCAGTATTAGCAATAGGCTTCATGTTTTTACGGTGTTTGGTAATCAAAGTGATGCCCTGCTCCTGTAGTTTGTGAGTAAGCCATTGAGCAATATAACCTTTGTCGGCATAAAGCTTGCCAAAGAGCGAAGCGCATAAATCAGGAATAGGCTGGCGATCATCAATATTCACTGGCGTCAATTTAATGCGGAGTAATTCCTCGAGATGATTGATGATCACATGCAATTTGAAGCCGAAGAACCACCCGGTAGACGTTTTTCCTCGAGCAGCCTGCCCTTTAAATACTTTGTGCTGATGGATACGCCGATTATGGCAAACGGCCAGTGCAGTTGAATCTGCAATCGATAGTCCCGAGCAAGATCCCTTAAGCAGCTCAAACAGCGCGCTCAGTGCCACTGCACAGCGAGGCATCAACTGGATGCAACGTGAATACGAAGGTAAACCAGGGAATGCACCACCCAGAAAGCGACATACATAACCTTCATAGAACAACTTGAAATGACGGTAGCGTACTTGGTGGAATAGAACGGTCAACGTCATGAGCTCAGATAAAGACAAACTACCTGTGCGACGGCGCTTGCGTTCCCCACTGGCTAGAAGCTCTGCCTCGAAAGCCGGTTCAAATTCCAAGCAAAAGTCATCGATTACACAAAATGATTCCATTAGACTAGCCATTAGCGCCTCCTTGCTCAGGATTTCTATTGGTTTCGCAAAAAACTCAATATTACGAGCAATCCGGAGGCGCTTCCGCTTTCCTTGAGACGCGAGGCTTAAGCAAAACTCACGTTATTTTAGATATAAAAAACTGAATCAACGAAAAAATAGTAAACACGAATCTTAATTTAAAATAAAAAAACCTGTGCTATACCGTGTCCCTAAAAATTAAATAATACATTGGGGGCATGCCATATCGCTCACAGCGCTTCCAGTTCTAGCATTGCCACAATATAATTTTGTGTGAGGAATTTATTTTGGAGAACTAAAATAAAACTATCCTTACCGAGTCTAGACTAAAATTCTAAACCAGTATTAAATCGATCTGATAATATGTATTTGAGATGCCTGTAGGAAGTCCCTGCCCTTCTTCCAAAACTTGACCTTGTGCGAGGGCTTGCGCTCAACAACAGAGAGCGTGTTGGGGAACAAAAAGGATCTTACTGGCACAGCATGTCGGCATGCTGCGACGAGTGCGCTTAATAATATAACGCTGGAGAATGGTGTGTGTATGACGGCAGAGAAGTCCAAGGAGAAGTTGCACAAGGAGCAAGCCACCAGTTACGCGCAAAAAGATTCAGGCCATTCGGACAATGGTGATGACGATGATAATAAGCAAGAAGATGAAGAAGATCAATTAAATCAGATTTATCAAGAGCTCCTAGACTATCAAAAAAATTGGGAATCCTCTTCGCAGTCAGCCTCAGCGGGGACGCCAGAGACCCAAGTGGGGTTGGAAAAGATGTCAACCAGCATGTCCATGGGCCAAAATTCAAGTTATTCGGGCAACAATGATGATAATCATGCCACAGTATTTCCTTGGCGCTCTAGCTCCAGGCCTTTTTTCAAGGCAAACCTGTCAAGTTATGCCAAGCCTACGGCGTCGAATAAACCACCAACGCAAGAAGATGTAGAAGATCAATTAAATCAGATTTATCAAGAGTCCCTAGACTATCAAAAAAATTGGGAATCCTCTTCGCAGTCAGCCTCAGCGGGGACGCTAGCAAGAGACCAGCACGTTTCGCAGTCTGCGGGGGATGCGCTTCGAGAGGGATTCCAATGGAAAATGCCGAAATGGCAGCAGTTTAGGCGTGACGGGCGCAATGAGCAGGTATTTTCCGAGGATCAGCTGGCTGCGTTATTGGTAAAGTCTAAGGGAGGGAATGCCCGTGTTAAGTCTGATGCAATATTCAGTATTGTGCAGGACATCCATGGGGTATCGCGTCATCTGGAGGTAATTCCCGCTTTATTTTGGACTATTTTGCACGGCGAAGCACAGCAGGTAAGCGGACTTTCAAAAAATTTTCTGAGCGCCGACCTGGAATTGCAGAAAGATGCGATGTCAGGTCGGCGCAGCAGTGCTGCGATGAACCTGAACAACGCGGTCGAGGAGCTGTTAAAGGTTACAGAAGCGCTACTTAATGCAGAGAAGGAAGCTCCGAATATCGCATCTGAAGTAGAGAAGGATAAGACCATTTCCGCGTATGAGACATGGGAAAAAGACAAGGCAGAAGCGCTACATAAGACGAAAGACGACATCATAAACGACGTCAAGCCGGTAGTAATTAAAGGTTTGAGGAGAGCAGCGAAGTTTTTAGATAGAGCTGCCCACGAGATACATGAGATTATCCAGTCAGGTATGCTGAACCTCCTGCCCATGAAAGCGCAGAACCAAACAAAATGGAGCGTGGCGATGCTTGGGGGATTATCAACGCATCTCCAGGAGATCACGCCAGACGGCAAGTCGTTCAAACAAAAATTTGCTAATCTGAAAACGACTATAAAACAAGCGCTTAAGAATGCATCGGTTAAGCTGCGCGAGGGGCCTGGCCTTGTCGAAGTTTTTAGCTTAAAACCGCGGAAAAAGCCGGTTGCTGAGGGCTCTAGTGAAAAGAATGTCGAAGCCAAGGCAACGAGGCTCGTCGATGGTATTGAGAAGTGGTTAGGGCGCCGCGTCCAGAAAGCAACGTTGTTGGGGAGTGCTTTCGTAAACTTAGTGGAGAAGAAGAGTAATGTAGTAGGCCGGAGGGCGGTAGGTGATTCTTCTCATAAGCATACAGTGGGCATTGGAGGATCACCTCGTATCGCACGGGAAGCTTTGATAGCTGCTGCTTTCCATATCGTGATGCTGGAGCTTCTTAATGAGATACATATACTACGAGACGGGGCAACGCAACTCACATCTTGTGCTACTCAGGCCAAGAAAGCTAAGAAGGAACAAGGGGCAGAAGTAACGCAGACGCTGCAAGAGCTAAAAGTAAAAGCACAACAGATGCTTGATTTTACCAAGAGCGCGAAGACGCAGGCAGATTCAAAGACGCTAAAAGATCACATGGACCAGGCGTTGGAACTGGTTCCAGAAGCTTCTCAAGATGTAGTAAAGAACCGTTGGGATGAGTATGTGCCTCGCATTAAAAAGGGGGCGCGGAGCGTGCGTTTCATTGCAAATATCTTAGAATCTGCAGCCCAGGAGGCCCAAGCAGAAGAGCCGGATCTACATGAAATCATAGCGAAAACTGCGCAAGAACTGATCGACATCGACAGAGCAGAAGAAAGTATTAAATTCACCACCACCCTATTAACAGGTATTTCTGCTGACTTGCCTGGTGTTTCCTATGGCCTGCATGCGCGAGACTGGCGCTTAGCTAAAGGAATAGCCCTCTATATTCATACACAACGCGAACCGTATTTAAAGATTCTGCATGATACAAAGGCTACTGAGCAGGCCCGTGCTGATGCGGAGTCAGCGTTATTGGAGATAGATGAGGCTTGGCATGACGAAGTGCAATTGAATTTCAAGTCCGCAGACGACGCTCATGTGGTGGTCTTGACAAAAATGGTCGAGATGGCAGTAGCTGATGCCGAACTCGATCGCCTTCCTGTGCCTGGCACGCCGGAAGAATTACTGGCTGAATTTGATAAATTCGCTGATTATATTACGAAATGGGGAGAAAAAAGGCTCAGCAAGAGGATAGCGCAGGGAATATTTTACCGAGCCATAGAAGATGCTGTGGGATTGCTAAAGAGTATGTTGATGATGAATCCGGTAAGGAAACTCTTTACTATACTCATAACGCTTGTGAAAACACTTGCTGATTGGAGGGCAAAAGAGAATCTGCCTCGTAGCATCATGCCTGATGATGATCTCTTCGATGACACTGAGAAAAAATTTGCACAGCGCTTCAGATCCAAGCTCGCTTTTAGAGTAGTCAATATATTTATGCCCAATATTGGCAAAGATGCCATAGCCTTCGGCGCGCTAGGCTATGGCTTCTATACGAAAAAAGATTACCGCGCAAATTTCATCAAACACCTCATATCTAATTATAAAAAGGACTTATTCTTCGAGGTGGCGTTTGGCGGGGCAACGAGCGGGGTTAAGAGCGGCATTCGCCTTACTAAGGCAGCGGCAAATATTAAGGGAAGGCATAAGTTACTCCACGATATGCGAAGGTTGCAAGAAGAAAAGCACCAGGAGCTTCTGGAACTCCAGGAATTCTTGAAACAGCTACACCAGTTGGATGAGGGAGTGGATAAACTAGATGAACAGCTGGAAGTTGGCACACCCATTAACGGTGAGACACATCAGGCAACTTTAGAAGAACCAACGAGTCCATTGTGGGCAGAACGTCCTAAAATCGATAGCGGATTGCGTGATCTGTCCAACGACGCGACCAGTATTATAGATACTATACATTCCCTACAAAAAGATAAGCATGGTGAGCAGCATGAGCAATTATTGGATGGCATAGATGCCCTTACGGCGTTGGGGGGTAGGGTAACGGAATCCGAGGAGAAAACGCGCTTTTACAAAAACTTAAAAAATATTTTAGAGCGAATCAGTATACTTGAAAAAGAAGCCTCTAATAATGGAATATTCTCTAGTGCAATATATACTCTCAACAATGCGCTACGTAGTGCTTATCAACAACTACAAAACGCGACCACTGATGATGCACTAGATTTAGTAAGTAATGATTTGGAAGATATATTATATACCCACGCTCAAGAGTGGGGGCCATTTAAAATATTTTCCTATGATGTAACAACCCTCGCAGATTCAATCGTTCTTGACATTGAGGCAGATTCAATCCTTCTTGACATGGGTCTTAATAAACATGCTGAGATGGCAATAGTAGCGTATCAAGAGAAAAGAGATAAACTGCTTGAGTATAGAAACGCTATCCAAGACCCCATTTGGAAAGAACAATGCGACGAACTTATACATATATATAATACATGTATAAGTCTAGCATCGTATTTTCCAAAATTAAGGGCTTTAGAACAACAATCTCCTACAATTTTTGCTTATATAAAAGCACGGATGGAAGGCATAAGTAATAAATTGAAAGCCCTCTCTGGCGCTGATGATAGGGCTCCAGGGGATGCAGGGACTTTCAGCCGACTAAGCCAAGGCGCTTCTGCCCCAGCTGAAAAATCGAGAATAAAAACGGAGACTCTCAATTCCGATGAGGACGCCTCCGGGCAGAGGGTAACGAATAACTCACCTAGATTATCAATGGTAAGGAGCAGGATACGAGGGGTAAAAAGAAAGCCTCAGGATATGTCATCTAATGTCCCAATAGTGGGTGAGGAGGTTGGCAATGATAATTCCAAGAAGGCGATATTTCCCCCTGTAGTGACGGGACTCAAAATCATATCATCCAATACAAATTTGGACGGACAGTTGATTGAAAAATCTCTAAAGGTAAGCATAGACAGAGAGATTTCTCGCCTAGAGCAATATAAGAAATCCAAAAGAGAACAATTTGATGCCAGTTTGCATACAGAAGAAATCACAAAAATTGAAAACACTATAAAAATATATAAATTCGTTTCTCTTTTTATTATATGGATGCCTAGGCTTCATGAGTTAAAATTGATGGGGCAATTTGAAAATGCAAAAGAATTTAATGACCTAATTAAGGGTGTACTGACATCAATATCCACTAATTCGTCTGCTCCGATCGATTTGGAAGATGCTGCTACTAAATTGGAGGCTGCTTATCAAATAGTTGCTCACGTCCATATCAATACACGAACACATTTTGCAAGTAAAGCACATCAATTATTTATAGAGGCAGTGGAAAAAGAACACGCATCTCTCCAGTTTTCGCGTGAAGAACTTTATAAAAAATTGATCGAATCAAGATTGGCTCAAATCACAGGAGAAAATGATGCAGAGAAACTTCGTTCCTTAGAAATTATACTGGCCTGGGGCAACGAATCGAAAAGAATAGCAGACATACCTAAAGATAAAGTAACACAAGACGCAGTCGTATCGTATATGAATACACACTACGAAAATTCTATGCCAGCGGAGAATTTTCTGCAGCAGAATATAAAATATAGTTATATCGATGATAAAGGAAATAAAAAATATAATTTCATTGGATTAATGGATTATATATCAGGTGGGGATAATAGTATTATCAATTCCCGTGCAGACATACAGATACAACGGCCGGCTGCAATTTCGGAAGAAATGTGGCAGAAGTTAAAAGAGCTAAGGCAGAAACTAAAGCAGAAACATGGTGAACAGATAGCACCATACGATCTCATGGAAAAAATTATTGCGCACAGAGCTTCTGTTACTCCAAGCCCCAATAAGGTAGGAGCACAGCAGGAGGCCCGACTAGGGGCGATGCGTTTGTTGCAAAAAGATGGCAAGAATATATGGAATAATCGGATTCCGTCAGATGCGGATGATAAGGCTTTAATGGAAATTGCTAACCGAGTCTATGATTCAGAAGCAGAAGGATATAGTAAAAGTACAGCAAGCGAGCTCTTTCTGATGGAGGCGACTTATTTTTATGTGTCTCGCCGTATGCCTGCAGAAGGTCCCACAAAAGATTTTTATGACCCAAACAGGCCAATTTTATCTTTAAAAAATATTTATGATTTTTACGATCAGAAGTTCGATCCTAAATATACGATGGGCCTAGCTGATATCAAGAAGCGTTCTGAATTTCAATCAGATAGGGAATATTACGACCAATTTATACAATACAATACAACTGCTAATGAAGAAGCCAGGTCTTTCATTACAAAAGAAACAACCAGCGTCAATCTGACTGATCTCAGTCTTCCGCCTCAGTGGGTATATTCCTATAAATTTTCTGCTAAAGCTAGCAATAAAATATCCGCTAATACAAGTACACCTTTGGGTGCTTTAAATGACTATTTAGCTAAAGATCCTAATGGAGTGGTGCGTTTTATAAAAACTGCCTCTGGAAAGAAATATATTTTTAGCACATTATTTGATAAAACTGTTTTCAAAAAAATATCTGATGATACATTTGATCTATATTATAGAGGTAAAAATACTGATCCCACACAAAAAAATTCATCAGGCCGATCATTTCTTGATTTGATAGAATATACACATACAGATATTGACATATCATATGAATTGACTGATTTCACACCCATATATAATATCAAGGAAGCTAGCCTTCTAAATGGATGGGTAAAAAAATCAATTGCAAAATTAGCTCCATCTCCAATATATGAAATGAAAGAATATCTTAACGCTGAGTGGTATCCCTCTATCTCACTGCAGGCGATATTAGAGAGAGATCAAACAGCGAGTTTTAAAAATCAATCAGCAGAACTTAAAGAAGCTTATTATGGTGAAAAAGCTTATTGGCAAAAAATTTTGGACAATAATGTGCCATTTGCTGAAATGATTCGAAAGTTATACGTAGATAAAGGATATGAACCTGAAATTGATGATTGGATATTTGACGCGCTTGATGTGGTAGTGACATTATTTACGATGGGCATTCCAATTGCAAAGGTAAGTAAAGCTGGAGTTGAGGCAGGTAAATTAGCATTGACAGCTGGAAGAGCTCAGAATCTCACAGGCTTAGCATTACGAAATAAAGTATTCAAAGCGGTGAGGCCTTATATAAAAGATGCTGCCAAAATCGCAGGAAAAGAAATGGCTGAATTTGTGTTTGCGCCTTTTTCTGGGACAGATAAGTTGATTGGTCTCAGAAAGCAAGAAAAGATTCCTAATATAGTGGGCGGGGCAGCACTAAATAATTATTCTAGAAACATTGCTAAAACAATAAAACCTAAATGGGGGATAAATACGCTGCCTGGACCTGCAAAAAACCATGAAGGTATCTATACCGTAGAATCCAGAGTAGGATCGTTACGCTTAGAGGAAAAATATATTAAGGTGGACGAGAAATTTTATAAAGTTTACTGGGATGATACGCAGCGTACTTGGAAAGTTTATAATATATCAAAGAAACCTAATCCCCCAATTAATCCCGCTATTAAACGGGATAAAAATGGTCGCTGGGTTGCTAGGCGAGACCCGGTAAGGCCAAAACAAGTGAAGAGAAAAAACATCATTAGCCTGGCTACAAATCTAGAAGAGGTTGGATCGTCCATTGCCGATATAAATAAACAGTTTGGTTATTCTTCAGCAAGAATTTATGCCATAGGGATAGGAAAATCTCTGCTTGATATTGTTAGACCCTTTCTAGAGGTTGGCATTAATTTTGGACTGGGATTGGGAGTGGGAAAACTAGGGATTGAGCTTCCAGGGCTGGGGCCCCATTTATCAGGGCTACCTGGAACAGTTGTAGGCGATGTTGCTAATAGACTAGTTGATCTTGGAATTTCTAAAATACCGTTTAATGACAGTTTACCGACCAGCGCACCCAGGAATGGGTTTGGTACGCCTTCTTTGGTAAAGGAATACACAACAGCGATAGCGCACCAGAATACCTATCCTTTTGGACATGCAACGCCAAATGTGTGGCTACCTAATGCATCTGGCAGCAATACGGTTGAACAGAGTATTGATTATGTACAGAATTTCACGACTCACCGCGCTGAACTTGCCAGAAAAATATACCATGATACATTTATTCTTGAAGCTGCAATAAATGAAATGGAACGCCGTCTATTGGACAGTTTATCTATGAAGACACGGCGGGACAATTTATCTGGGGACATAATCATTGATTTTAATGATATAGCCAAGAACAAGTTTTTAACTGATCTAGAAAAATTACCTAAGGTCTTAAACACAGATTTAAGGGCCCCATCCTGGTTGAAAGTTGGCGCAATGCTAAATGCTGAAAATATTAAAGCCTCAGCTCAGGCAGCTAGAGAAAATCTTTATGCATTGCGTAAGACAACTTATGAAATTGGATATCCAATAGGAGCTGCAAGTAAACATTGGGAAGAAAACCATCCAGGTACAGGCATGGCGAATATAGTGTATGAAAACGCGGTCAAATCGCCTGAATTTTATGCACTGAAGGCACAGATTGGCGATGATGCTAGCGAACGCTTTCTCAAAGATATATTGTTCAAAGAGGACGGAGTCACGCCAAGAAAAACGGATGATTTAGTATCATTTGATACAGAAATGAGTGCAATTAAAAAACATCTGGCTGCGGAAAGTGCTCATTTGAATATGAGAAAAAATATAAATATAATAACTTGTGAATAAAATTGTAATAATTTTTTGGAAAAATATATGTCACCGCCTAAAAATGTATGTAGTATAGAATATAGTAAACCCCCAAAAAAACCACTTTATACTGAGCCGGCCATAGATAGTGAGCAGAACAGCAATTTAATCTATAGAGTTGACGATGAATTCCTCGCAAAGGATTACTATGGTGTGTCTGATGGGGAAAATAGCAAGCTAGAGAAGAATGCCGTGCAATTTGTCTACGCGTATGAGCGTCTTTATGGAGAGGGCAGCGCAATTTTAGTTAATCGCCCTCTGAGCTCTGGCACGAAGCCCGATCCCAATCCCCAAAAACCCAGCGTGCAGACAAATTCTCCCCTCCCAAAAAAACAATCACTAGTATCTGTTTTATTTAAAAAATTTAGTAAACCCAAACCCTTATCGTCTATCTCTACAACAGGAAATAGCGCAGAAATACCCCGCGGGCCCACCATGCCAGCGCAGGCTGAACCCACCGGCAGCAGAAAAAATAAAGTATCCTCTTTATTTAAAGGGTCAGATAAATCGAAATCCTTAGAGTCCATTTCGAAAAAAACTGGAGGTAAACAAACAATTAGTGATATACGTAAAAAAAATCCTAAAGCACTCGATAATTTATTAAAAACTCATAAAGAAAATGGAGTGTGTGTTGAAGATATTCAACCTCATAACGTAATATTTGATGCTGAAACTGAAGAGCTTAAGTTGACTGGGCTGGAGAATTCTCGTATTAATGGCCCAATTAGTCCGGATGATCCTCGTATTAAACCATTAGAGGATGATGAAGTGAATGTAATGAAAAATAAATTAGAAAAAATCTTTGATGCTAATGATAGAGAGCTAGTACTAAATAATTATGCCCTCGATGAGCAAAATAAAGTAGCTTCGATGGGACGTCAACAATTGCTTGGACCGACTGCTCCAAAAGAAGAGCCTACCATAATACGAAATATTCAGGAAACGACCTCTGAACTCAAGAAGGATGGGGTCACAACCGTGATAATGTTAGATAAAGATATGCTGGGCAATCCCAACATAAACAACAAGTTTACAGCAGAACTAGAAGCCGAACCAAAACGCATCACTTTTATCAATGATGAAAAATACCATATAGAAGATTATTTCAATGAAGGAAAGACAGATATCACCCCAGCACAGTTGCATCAATTAATATTGAAAATAGACGAAATTCAAATGGCTAATCCAAATGGAAAAATAGTACTAGTCTGTGCCGCAGGAAACGGTCGTAGTTCGGTGGTAAAAAGTGCATATAGCATCTGGAAAAAATATCAAAAAAATAATTCAATCGCATTGGATAATTCAAGACAGGTCTACCCGCCACGAAAAAAACTTCCTGACGGGACTCTGAGTACGAAAGACAACGGTAGCTGGATGACGAAACAAGGGGAGGGGGATGATGATATGCGGCCAGCTCATCCTATTGTCTATGACGCCATCAATGACAGCCGAAAAGTCAATCCGGAGTCAATAGAGCGGCCACACGACGTTAAGATTTTAAATGAGTATGCGTATTATCTGAAGCGGGAGCTGCCGCAGCAAGCTCCGGGATAGTTCATCGTTGATAAAGAAGCAGCGCTGTACAATATGGAACATACTGTAAAAATAACTTTTAATAGTTAAAATTAACCGTATCAGACCAGACTAGTTTACTCCTAAGAAACAAATTATTTGTTTCTTCCGAACGCCTGGCGTCCGGCAGGCCGCCTACTGTGCTTCTTAGATGTCGCTAAATTTTGTAGCTGTGCCACTTGTGATCTGATTCGCGGTTGTAAACATAACTGCGGTAGTTAAATCGCACACTTTAGTGATACGGTCGCCGGCGCTCGAGCCAGCGCGACCATTTATAGCCTGATGTTCAGTTGCCGCGCATGCAATATCGAGCCCTATATATATTTATGCCATCTCCTCACCGAACTACCACAGCGTCAGCCAGGCGATGACATCACTGATCTGCTTCCGTTCAACTTCCACAAACTCAATACTTCCCCTCTACCTGCCTCCATCGCACCTTCTCAATAATTTACGGCTGGCAAGGTGCGTTTAATAGACTTGCAATTACCCACAATTATGAGAGTGGTTAATGCCTATTAACAAGATGGCAGT
>JASSUF010000039.1:0-17907 GCA_031963365.1 Mycoavidus cysteinexigens | reverse complement strand
GTGTTTTGGGAGCGTGGGGGTGGCCTGTGCTTCAAACATCGGTATTGCAAGTTTTTGCACCGCGTTCTAACGCCGCTGCCGTAGTGTCTCAATTTATATCAGCGCATGCTCGAAGTACCGTAGCAGTTCTCTGTGCTATGGGTATGGGGTTTGGATGGGCGGGGTGGCGTGCGCAGGAGCGATTAGCTTTTTACTTGCCGCCTGAGCTGGAGCAGCGCACGCTTTTGGTAGAGGGGGAGGTCGCTAGCATGCCGACTACTGGGCCCAACTCTATACGTTTTATTTTTGACCTCATCCCCTCTGACGCGCGCCTCTCATCCCCCCATTTTTTCTTAACTCCTCTTCCTCCTTTTTTCCCTCGTCGCATTCAATTGAGCTGGTATGCACAGCCTAGGCAAGCCCCTCCTATTGTGCACGTTGGGGAGCGTTTGCGGTTGAAGGTCAGGCTCACTCGTATTCATGGAGTATCCAATCCCTATGGCACTGATTTTGAAGCCCTTCTGCTGGAGCAGAATGTGCGAGCTCGGGGATATGTACTGCATCAGATCGTGCCTGATTTCGATGAGCAGGTCAGTACAGTGCGTGATGGGAGGGGTGCACAATACACTTTGCCATCATTACAAAAAAAGCTGTCCAATCATATTGCTCAGTGGCGGCAAGCTCTGCATAGGCGACTGAACCAGGTATTGGGTGATGCGCCACACAAAGGTGTTATTACCGCCTTAGCCATAGGGCTACAGGCCGATATCAGTGCACAAGATAAACAAACTTTTACGCGTACAGGCACGAATCATTTAGTAGCCATTTCAGGTCTACATATCGCTTTAGCTGCAGGGTTTGTAGGCAGTTTGATTGCTGATGTATGGCGTAGGCTAGCGTATTTTGGTTTTAGAGGGCCACTGTGGATTGCTACTCCTAAAGTAGCTGCCCTTGTAGGAGCACTGATAGGTTTAGTCTACGCAGCACTCTCAGGTTTTGGAGTGCCTGCGCAACGCGCTGTGATTATGCTCTGTGTATTGAGCGCAGCTACGCTTAGTGGGCGAGAAATAGCTGCTTCGCTTAAATTGGCCTGGGCTTTAGCGATAGTGCTTTTTATCGATCCATGGGCGGTGGTTTCTGCGGGATTTTGGCTGTCATTTGGTGCGGTAGCGATTATTTTGTTATCGATGCGGCCTCCTCATGTAGATGCCGTACTTAGCGTGCCTACGGTATCTGTACCCAATCAGCATGGGGCGGGGTGGTATAGCCGTTGGCTAGCCTATCGTCGTGCAGTATTTGAGATGATTCACCTGCAAATCGCTATCACGCTAGGCTTGATCCCGTTCACTGCGTTGTGGTTTAACCAGGTCTCATGGGTAGGTCCATTTGCTAATCTGATTGCTATTCCTTGGGTGAGCTTTGCTGTGGTGCCACCCGTGCTTGCAGGAGTAGTGTTGCCAGCGCCTTTGGATGCTTGGGCATTGTATGTAGCCCAGCGCTCTTTTTCAGGTTTAAGTGGGATGCTTGAGATGCTGAGTGCTGCGTCGTGGGCACTTAAGCCACTACCTTATCCTGGAAAAATGAGCTTGATAAGCGCTGCGGTGGGCATGCTCTTGTGGGTAGAGCGGCCAGCTAAAGTGTGCCACCACATAAAAAGCATATTTCCTGGTGGGCGCATAGTTTTGAAAATGGTGTCGCTGGGTTGTTTTATTCCGCTGTTTTTTTCCTTTGAAACGCGTCTTGCTGCCGGTGCATTTCGCGTTACTGCACTAGATGTAGGGCAAGGTGCTGCTGCGCTTATTGAGACGGCTCATCATCGATTGTTATTTGATACAGGGCCCAGCTATCACTCCCCATGGATACAAAAAGCTTCTCATAGTACGCAGAAAAACATGCAAGCAGCGTCTGTTGCGCCATCACAGGTTTTGGAGGCGTCAGATGCAGGCCAGCGCATCATAGTGCCTTATTTACGTGCTCGCGGTATTGATCGGCTAGATGGTTTGGTGATCAGTCATGCAGATACAGATCACTCTGGCGGTGCGCATTCGGTGCTGTCGGCGTTGCCCATTGAGTGGTTTCGAGCATCATTACCAAAGCGCCATCCATTATGGAGTGCAGCCAGTCTGAGCCAGACCCATTCACCTATAAATGCGCAAAGCCATTTAAATTTACCCATGCCTTCCAGTGCTCTTTGTCAGGCTGGAGAGCGCTGGGTATGGGAGGGGGTGACATTCACTTTTCTATGGCCAGACAACCCTAAACTACGTGGAACACGTAATGCAGGTAGCTGTGTACTGCGGGTAGAAAATGACCAATATGCGGTATTACTTGCAGCAGATATTGAAACCCCTCAAGAACGCCAGCTAGTGGCTAAGCAGCGTGAGGCTTTGCGCGCAGACATACTCCTTGCCCCTCATCATGGCAGCCGTACCTCATCGAGTAATGCTTTTTTGTATGCAGTAGCTGCGCGTGAAGTGATTTTTCAGATGGGTTATAAAAACCGTTTTGGACATCCCCACCCAGCGGTGGCTGCACGGTATGCGCGCCATGGAGCAGTGCAACATCGCAATGACTGGCATGGCGCATTGATTTTTAACAGCGAAGTAGGGAAAGTGGAACGTTATAGAAGCCAGCGGCCTCGTTATTGGTTTAATTAGTATTAGTTATTGATGTTACGCAGGTATTCAAGAGGGCAGTGGTATGCATGTTGGGGTTCCTTCGTCACCACCAACCTACCGTCCATCATGCGGCCATGATTTGGAATGCCGTTGATTCAACGATTGGGCGCACTCGATTTTTCTCTCTCTTCATCAACACAATCCCATAATGGGCCATTGTTTTAAGGGTGCGGGATAAATTGCTTACTTTGCGCCCGGTTGCCTTAGCTAGTAAGGAAATAGATGCGGGCTGCGTTTCTTGAATCACTTTAAGGAGGACGCGATTGTCATCACTTAATACTTCGGCGAGAGATTTCATTGAGGTAAACCAAATTTTGGGTTCCCCTGCCCGTGGCTTGTAATCGCCACGTGCAATCGCCAGGATCCGTTCACGGATTTGTTGTTGTGGCAGGATACCAATTGCAATTGTTTTCATCAGGCTCTCACTTGTTGCAGTGCTAGGTCTACGCTACTAAAAAAATCATTCATTAATTGTTGAGCATCTTTGAATTCATATGGCACTCCTTTATCAGAAGCATGTCGATGTTTATGGTCATAGGCTAAAACGCGCCCAGCATATTTATACTTCTTGGGTGGTTTTACCGCATGAGCATTGTCATAACCTAGTATTCGATTCCCATAGGGATTGTGCAAAGTAAGTGAATACCGGACTCCATGAGGGATGGCCTGCGTTGGATTGGCGCGCCAAGCCTCAATCTTTATCCAGTATCCATTCTCTTGATCAATAATTGAGCCATGTAGATCAAGCATTGTATCGATAACAGGATCTTTTCCCCTGCATTTTTGCGTGCCCATACTTTATCATCTGTTGATAAGTTCATCAATTTAAAAGTTGCTATATGAAATCTAGTCTGAGATCGTGATTTCGGTTGCAAATTGCATTGGCCCGCAGTGAGTGGAGTGTTTGTCAGGCTTATCTAGCCTAGATGAGGAATGACTAATTTGCCTATATGTACTCTGGCTATGCGCCATTTAATTTTCTCTTTTTCTTTTTTTTTATATTCTGCACAGGCTCTTAGAAAAGGCTCACGTATAATTGCTACTTTGATGACGCAGAAGTGGCATGCTTGACGGATGGTATTGGGGCAAGTCCGCTGCGTTTTTCGTTTTTTTGTTGCTATGCTTTTTCCAAGTTAGATTCTGAATGACTCAATATGTATTTGTGACTGGCGGGGTAGTGTCTTCATTAGGCAAGGGGATTGCCGCAGCGTCGCTCGCGGCCATTCTAGAGTCACGCGGGTTACGCGTGACGCTTTTGAAACTGGATCCCTATATCAATGTAGACCCAGGCACGATCAGTCCTTTTCAGCACGGCGAAGTGTTTGTGACGGAAGATGGAGCTGAAACTGATCTAGATTTAGGTCATTACGAGCGCTTTATCCGCACCAAAATGCGCCGAGCTAATAATTTCACGACGGGGCAAATTTATGAGTCGGTGATCCGCAAAGAGCGTCGTGGAGATTATTTGGGCAAAACCGTTCAGGTTATCCCGCATATCACCAATGAAATCCAGACTTTTATCGAGCGCGGCGTCTATGCATCGCACTCTGCAGATTCGGGTTTAGAGCCGGATGTGGCTATTATCGAGATCGGTGGTACGGTGGGAGATATCGAATCCTTGCCTTTTCTCGAGGCAGCGCGTCAGATGAGCTTGCGCTTAGGACGTGACCAAGCCTGTTTTGTGCATTTGACGCTGGTTCCGTTTATTGCCGCAGCAGGCGAGCTAAAAACCAAGCCTACGCAGCACAGCGTGCAGAAATTGCGTGAAATTGGCATTTTCCCCACCGTCTTGTTATGTCGGGCAGATCGTCGCATTCCTGAAGAAGAGTGCGCCAAAATTTCCTTGTTTTCGAATGTGCCTCAAGATGCGGTTATTTCAATGTGGGATGTGCAGAGCATCTATACCATTCCACAGATGTTGCATGAGCAAGGGTTAGATGATTTGATTTGCTCAGCACTTCGGATAGAGCCTAAGCCTGCAGATCTGTCTGTGTGGAATAAGCTCGTGCAGGCGATTGAGTCCCCCAAGCATGAAATCACCATTGGTATGGTGGGCAAATATGTGGATCTCACTGAGTCGTATAAATCGCTGATTGAAGCGCTTAAGCATGCATCGATTCATACAGCTACCAAGGTCCATATTCATTATCTAGATTCAGAAGTGATCGAGAAAGAAGGGCCTCAGGGTCTTGAAAAACTCGATGCCGTTTTAGTGCCAGGTGGCTTTGGAGAGCGTGGTATACCTGGAAAGATCATGGCTATTGAATACGCACGAAAAGCCAAAATCCCCTATTTAGGGATTTGCTTGGGGATGCAGCTTGCAGTGATTGAGTTTGCGCGCAATGTAGCAGGCTTAGAGGGCGCTAATAGCACAGAATTTAGTCCTAATACCCCGCATCCTGTCGTGGCGCTGATTACAGAGTGGCAAGACCGAGATGGCCGTGTAGAGAAACGTGATACGTCCTCAGAATTAGGAGGCACGATGCGTTTGGGTGCGCAGGCTTGTCCGATTACAGCAGGTACGGAAGCAGCCAGAATTTCTGGAGCGCAAGTAAACGAACGGCACCGGCATCGTTACGAGGTCAATAATTACTTTGTACCTCAGCTTGAAGCGCATGGTTTAGTTATTAGCGCGCGCACGCCCACGGAGAATTTGCCAGAAATAATGGAATTGCCCCGCACCTTGCATCCTTGGTTTGTCGGTGTGCAGTTTCACCCTGAATTTACCTCTACTCCACGCGATGGGCATCCTTTATTTAATGCCTTTGTATTAGCGGGGTTGGAGCATCAGCGCGATAGAGACAGTAGCGCAGTTAAGTAGTAAGTATTTTTTTGAATCTCCATAGTTTAAATGGGGATCGCAAGAGTTTGGTAAAGTAAGCGCTTTTTAAAGTGGGCCACAGCTTTGTTAGCTGCACCAAAATTGGCATTAATTTTCACTGTTCAGGATGATCTGGTTTTATGACGCACGCGGTTAAGCACCTCGAGAAACTCAAACGGTGCATCACGATTTCTCTCCCCAAGCAAGACGTGCGTAAAGCAGTACAAACGCGTCTTAACACATTGAATAAGAAAATCCGTATGGACGGTTTTCGCCCAGGCAAAGTGCCTATGCAGATTTTGCAGAAAAAATATGGGCCTGAAAGCGAGTTCAAAGTGGTGCAAGATTTGGCTAGTAAGCACTTTTTTGAAGCGGTGAGGCAAGATGAAATTCGTCTTGCAAGCGCACCTTCTTTGGACTGGCCAAAAGAAGGGGAGACCCCTTCTGAGCAGACTTCTGAAAATTATGAAGTGGATATTTTATTTGAGGTGTTGCCGAATATTGAGTTTGGAGCATTCTCTGACTGCGCAGTGACCCGTCGCACAACCGCAATTACAGACCATGAAGTGGATCGTGCTCTAGAAGTGGCTCGCCATAAGCGCGGCCATTATCACGAACGTGGAAGTGAATCTGAACACGGTGATGGTGGTGGACTGGAAGCCAAAATGGGCGACCGGGTAACGGTTACGCTTGTTAATCATTGGGAAGCCCCTGCGCAGAAAAATGATGAAACGCAGGCATCAGAAGCCTCAGCAGAAACAGAAGACGATCAAAAAGAGCAAAGCAAACCTAAAGTGCATACACAGACGTTTGTACTTGGGCTAGAGGCTGTTTCTAAAGAGCTTGAAAACGCAGTGGTTGGCCTTAAAAAATCAGAGACTAAAACCTTTGATTTAACCTTGGCTGATAATTATTTCGACCCAGAATGGGCAGGAAAAGCGGTACAGCAGACCGTTACCCTAACCAAAGTAGAGTGGGCTCATCTGCCTGAGCTGAATGAAGAATTTCTGAAATCAGAAAACTTCGACAGTTTAGAAAGTTTGCGTGAAGCACAAAAAAAAGCCCTGGAAACAGAAGCTGAAAAACGCACAAAAGCCTTGTTGCGTGCGGATGTGATTGAATACTTGCTCAATACCACGCAATTTGATGTGCCTGAAGCGGTGGTGCGTGAAGAGCAATATGCGCAGTTTGAACAAATGTTTCGCCGTATTTTCCCTGACGCGCAAAAATTGTCCTCTGAAGACATTCGCGCTCGCCATAACTTGCCTCCAGATTTTATGCTTGATACAGCTTCTCGCCGGGCAAAGACAGGGTTGATCTTGTCTGAGTTAATTCGTCAGAATGGACTCGCTGCTGAATCTGCACAGCTCGATACGCACTTTGAAACCTTTGCAAGCGAGCAGAATGTGCCTATTGAAGACGTGCGTCGTTTCTTCTTGGGGTCTGCTGAGCATTTGAATTCGCTTAAAGCCCATATTGCTGAGCAAAATGCGCTCGACTTTATTTTAGAAAAAGCGCAAGTAGGCGAAGAATCGGTGAGTTTTAAAGTATTAGCCGAAGCGAGTAGCAGTCTTATGAATTAAGGTATGAAGGTGAGGATAGGGTTTTAGTGTATTCGAAGAGCCTCCTCTACATTGCCAGAAAGGTTCTTCTTTGCAATGAGCAAGCGTTAGGTCCACAGTACGACCGAAACGTTGCATACATGCAAAAAAGAACCTTTTTGGCAATCTGGCCAGTAGGTTGGGGTTAAGCACGAACCCCAACATGCATACCACCGACTTTTCCGTAGATATAGCTTTTGGCTGCAAGGTGCCTAGAAAAACAGATGTAGAGGTCCCGTTATCCAATGGTTTAATCTGTTTCTTGCAAAGTTGGATTAGAGGGGGAAATAGGTTCTTACCTTTTTTTACGTCTAATCCTCTTTACGGCATAGCCTTCTAAAACCTGTTCAAAGGTTATAAAAAGAGTTCTTATTTGGGGCAAGTTTTACACTGGCATTGCCGTGTTTTAGTACCTGCGTGTCGCTTCGCGGTACGACTTCGAATCAGGCTTCAAAAGCGATAATACGCAAGGGCGCAAAAGGCTACCTTTTGAAAATCATAAACAAGCTAGGGTATGCCCTAGTTAATTAGGCTATTTAAAGAGAAAACCACTATGAGACAGTACGGCGATTCGCATGCTTTTTCTTCCATAGCGCCAGGAACGCAGGACTTTGACACTTCTGCATTAGAAACTCGTGGTTTAGGGCTGGTTCCGATGGTGGTGGAGAGCAGCGGAAGAGGGGAGCGAGCGTATGATATTTATTCGCGCCTGCTCAAAGAGCGACTGGTTTTTTTGATCGGCGAGGTCAATGACACGACAGCGAATATCGTTATCGCGCAGTTATTGTTTCTGGAAAGTGAAAACCCTGACAAAGACATCAGTCTCTATATTAATAGCCCTGGTGGCTCAGTTAGTGCAGGGTTGGCCATTTACGATACGATGCAGTTTATCAAGCCCCAAGTGTCGACCCTATGCATGGGTATGGCGGCGAGCATGGGCGCATTTTTGTTAGCGGCGGGTGCCAATGGTAAACGCTTTGCACTACCTAATGCTCGTATGATGATCCATCAACCTTTGGGTGGCGCACGCGGGCAAGCATCGGATATTGAGATACAGGCGCGAGAAATTTTGTATCTAAAAGGGCGTTTGAACAGTTTGCTGGCCCATCACACAGGGCAATCTATAGAGCAAATTGCACTGGATACCGATAGAGACAATTTTATGTCTAGCGACCGAGCAAAAGAATACGGTCTCATAGATCAAGTACTGCAACAGCGTGCTTCGTAGGTTGGTTGAGGCGCGAACCCCAACATGCATACCGCTGACTTTTCACCTTTGTTTTTGAGATTTTGTAAGCGGGTCATCAAGGACACAGTGGCTTGCATGTTGGGGTTCCTTCGTCACCACCAACCTACATGTGAAAGGGGTTGAATGCGTTTTCATGCAAGGTTGCGGCATGTATTGGAGGATCTTCTTGCGCATAAAGAGTATGCTGTACGAAAAGCAAATATAAAAAACTTCTTTAGAATCTCTTAAAAAGCTCTCTTTTCAGGCTGTTGAGGCCTATTTTTTACTCATTCCCCCTTTTTTGAGACTTTAAATAGGTTCTAGGGGTTGATATTTAGATTTTGGCGCTTATTTAATGAGTCGTCTCTTGCGCCGAATCAAAATGCTTTGCATTTTGCGTCGCTTCTTCAAAGGTTATTTTTATGACAAGTACCAATGGCTTGGCGAGTGAAGCACCTGTTTTCTGCTCATTTTGCACGAAGGCCAGGCAGGATGTCCAAAAGCTGATTGCTGGCCCATCTGTCTTTATCTGTAATGAGTGTATTGATCTGTGTCACTCCATGCTGATTGAGGATCTCAAGCAGGCAAACATTGAAAGTATCCGCACAGATTTACCTAGTCCCAGAGACATCAGGAAAACCCTCGATGAGTATGTGATTGGGCAAGATATGGCGAAAAAAACGCTCGCTGTAGCGGTGTATAACCATTACAAGCGTCTCAAACACGTGGATCTGAAAGAAGACGTGGAGCTTGCAAAAAGCAATATCTTGCTCATCGGTCCAACCGGTTCAGGTAAGACTTTGCTTGCGCAAACTTTGGCGCGTCTTTTAAATGTCCCTTTTGTCATGGTGGATGCCACGACACTAACGGAAGCAGGTTATGTGGGGGAAGATGTTGAAAATATCATCCAAAAACTCTTGCAAAGCTGCAATTACGCCCTAGATAAAGCACAGCAAGGTATTGTCTATATTGATGAGATCGACAAAATTAGTCGTAAATCAGATAACCCTTCCATCACTCGAGATGTATCAGGCGAGGGTGTGCAGCAAGCCTTACTGAAATTAATTGAAGGCACCGTAGCTTCCGTTCCTCCACAAGGCGGGCGTAAACACCCGAATCAAGATTTTCTGCAAGTGGATACCACCAATATTTTATTTATTTGCGGTGGGGCATTTGATGGCTTGGAAAAAGTCATCACGCAGCGTACAGAAAAAACCAGTATCGGCTTTAACGCGACGGTGAAAGGCCAGAAAGAGCGTGATGCAGGTGAAATCTTGGTTGATGTAGAGCCGGAAGATTTGATTAAATTTGGTTTAATTCCTGAGCTGATTGGTCGTCTACCTGTAGTTGCCACGCTAGGTAAGCTCAATGAAGCCGCGTTGGTTAAAATTTTAGTTGAACCTAAAAATTCGCTGGTTAAGCAGTACCAGAAACTATTTGCAATGGAGCAAGTAGAGCTGGAGTTGGAGTCTGGAGCCCTTGAAGCTATTGCACGTAAGGCTATGCAGCGAAAAACAGGCGCGCGCGGACTGCGTTCTATCATAGAGCAAGTATTGCTCAATGTGATGTATGAATTACCCACGCAAAAAAATGTGCAGAAAGTCATTATTCATGGTGAAACCATTACAAACGATGCAGAGCCTACCATGGTTCTGAAAGCGTCTTAACAGCAGTTATACATACGATTTAGATGTGTTTGCGCAGTGCGCGCAGGTCTTTTTTCTTATTTTTATAGGGGGCTATGATGCAACCCACTTCCCCTTTACTTATTGAATCTGTACGGCTTCCGCTGATTCCTCTTAGAGATGTGGTAGTTTTTCCGCACATGGTGATTTCGCTTTTTGTCGGCCGTGCAAAATCCATCAAAGGGCTAGAGCTCGCGATGGATGGCAATAAGCAAATTATGCTGATTTTGCAAAAATCGTCGAGTAAAGACGAGCCTTCCGTTAAAGAGTTGTATGAAACAGGGTGTATTGGGAATATTTTGCAGATTCTCAAATTGCCTGATAACACTGTCAAAGTGCTTATCGATGGGGTGCAGCGTGCAAAGGTTCTCGGTGTGGAAGAAGGGCAGGAGTGTTTCCACGCAGAAGTGCTGCCTTTGGCTGAAGAACTGGTAGAAGAAGGGCCAGAATTGGAGGCACGTCGGCGTGCTGTCAGTGCGCAGTTTGAGCAGTATGTCAAACTCAATAAAAAAATTCCTCCTGAAATGGCGAGCACGCTCAGCGCGCTGGATAACAATAGCCGTCTTGCGGATACTATTGCAACGCATCTGCCTTTAAAACTCGACAAGAAACAAAGTCTTTTAGAAACTTTTCCCGTCGTGGAACGCCTTGATTTGCTCTTGTCGCATATTGAGGCTGAGATCGATATTTTGCAGGCTGAAAAACGTATCCGTGGACGTATTAAACGTCAAATGGAAAAGAGTCAGCGCGAGTATTATCTGAACGAACAAGTCAAAGCGATTCAAAAAGAACTGGGTGAAGGATCGGAAGGCGCCGACCTTGAGGAGCTTGCTAAGCATGTAATCGCTGCTCGTATGCCTGCAGAAGCAAAAAAGAAAGCAGAGTCTGAGCTGAAAAAACTCAAACTGATGCCGGTAATGTCTGCTGAAGCAACCGTTGCGCGCAACTATATCGATATGCTGATTAGCCTGCCGTGGCGCAAAAAAAGCAAAATTAATCCAGACTTAGCGCATGCAGAAAAAGTGCTGGATGAAGACCATTATGGTCTGGATAAAGTAAAAGAACGTATTTTGGAATACCTAGCCGTTCAGCAACGTGTGACCAAAGTAAAAGCACCTATTTTATGTTTGGTCGGCCCTCCTGGCGTTGGAAAAACGTCTCTAGGGGAGTCTATTGCCCGAGCCACGCATCGTAAATTTGTGCGTATGGCATTAGGGGGTATGCATGATGAAGCGGAAATTCGCGGTCATAGGCGCACATATATCGGCTCGATGGCAGGGAAGATCTTGCAAAACTTGGCAAAAGTAGGGGTGCGCAATCCTTTATTTTTACTAGATGAAGTAGACAAAATGGGGATGGATTCTCGTGGAGACCCCTCTGCCGCGCTGTTAGAGGTTTTAGACCCCGAGCAAAATCACGCGTTTGCCGACCACTATGTGGAAGTAGATTTTGATTTATCGGATGTGATGTTTGTTGCAACATCCAATAGCTTGAATATTCCTCCTCCATTGCTAGATCGAATGGAGGTTATCCGGTTATCTGGTTATACCGAAGATGAAAAAGCCAGCATTGCACAACGGTATTTACTGCCAAAACAGATTCGCAACAACGGTCTGAGGCAGGGTGAAATCGAGGTGACCCAAGCCGCTATTCTTGACATCATTCGCTATTACTCACGCGAAGCAGGAGTGCGTTCTTTAGAGCGCGAGATTTCTAAAATCTGTCGTAAAGTCGTTAAACAGCATTTGCTAAAAACGGCGCAGGGCAAAATTACGGTAGATTCTGGCAATCTCAGTACCTTCTTGGGTGTGCGCAAATATGATTTTGGTCTGGCTACTAAAGAAAACCAAATAGGGCAGGTAACAGGCCTTGCATGGACTGAAGTGGGGGGAGATTTACTCACTATTGAAGCTGCAGTGATGCCAGGAAAAGGCAATGTAATTCGCACTGGCTCGCTTGGTGACGTGATGAAAGAATCGGTTGAGGCGGCTCGCTCTGTGGTGCGTTCACGACTTCGTCGTTTGGGAGCAAGCGATACAGTCTTTGAAACGAAAGACGTGCACGTACATGTACCTGAAGGGGCAACTCCTAAGGACGGGCCTTCTGCTGGTGTAGCTATGGCTACCGCTATCGTTTCTGTATTAACAGGCATTCCTGTTAGGGCAGAAATTGCTATGACGGGTGAAATTACGCTGCGTGGCGAAGTGCTTCCGATCGGTGGTCTTAAAGAGAAACTCTTAGCTGCGCATCGTGGTGGCATCAAAACGGTTTTGATTCCAGAGGAAAATATTAAAGACCTCGCGGAGATTCCAGACAATGTCAAAAACAGTATTGAAATCATGCCGGTTCGTTGGATCGATCAGGTGCTGGAAATTGCTCTTGAACGTATGCCAACACCTTTAGAAGATCTTCCTACGCCTACTATAAGTGCTGAGCCGGTTTTTTCTGCCGCCGAAGCTATTAAACATTAGTTCGTAGGTTGGGGTGACGAAGGAACCCCAACACCTAACCACGGCCTTCTTGAAGACCTGCTTGTAAATTGTCAAAAGCAAAATTAAAAGTCAGTGGTGTGCACGTTGGGGTTCGCGCCTCAACCAACCTACCTCTGTTGCAAATATATTTGTAGTTTTAATGGGGATCAAAACACGTAAAACGTGTTTTGATCCCCATTTTTTTATAGATTTTGCTCAAGGACTCACCTGATTTTTAGGCTATCGAGCAGAGTTTCTGTAAGATGGAGCTGTGTGAGATATTTCTGGGCGCGTATTTAAGTATTTTGTGGAGTTTTTTGTATGACAATGTGGGCTAAAAAGTCCATCGCGGCGCTCGAGAGAGAAGCTGTTGAGCAGGATGGCAGTACTTCGGAAGGAAAAAAACACCAACCACGGCGTGTATTAGGTGCGTTGGATCTGACGATGCTGGGTATTGGATGTATCGTTGGTGCAGGTATTTTTGTGCTTACTGGGCATGCAGCCGCGGCTGACGCAGGCCCTGCGGTCGTGTTGTCTTTTATCTTGGGTGCAATTGCTTGCGGATTTGCAGGATTGTGCTATGCAGAAATGGCTTCTATGGTTCCAGTTTCTGGCAGCGCTTATATTTATGCCTACGCAACTATGGGCGAATTTCTCGCTTGGTTAATAGGCTGGGATTTGATCCTAGAGTATGCGTTAGGGGCTACCGCAGTGGCTGTTGGATGGTCAGGGTATGTGGTGAGCTTCTTGCACGATTTTGGTATTCATATTCCCAGTCAATGGTCTAGCCCACCGTTGACATTTAGTCTTGCAACGGGATGGACGCATACAGGCGCATTGATTAACTTGCCTGCCATGCTCATAGTGGGGGTGATTACCACTTTATTGATTTTTGGAATCCGGGAATCTGCGCGCTTAAATAGCATTATGGTGGTGATTAAGGTCAGCATTATTTTGGCATTCATTGCGGTAGGTATTTTTTCTGTGGATACAGCCAATTGGGTAACACAGGCCAATCCTGCTGGCGCATTTATACCGCCTAGTTTAGAGCCAGGCGTATTTGGCTGGGGTGGCGTGTTAAGAGGCGCAGCGGTGGTCTTTTTTGCTTATATTGGTTTTGATGCAGTTTCTTGTGTTGCACAAGAAACTAAGAATCCAAGTCGTAATTTGCCTATAGGGCTTTTAGGTTCGCTCGCCGTATGCACCGTACTCTACATTCTGGTGGCGTATGTGCTCACAGGCGTGGTGCCTTATGATAAATTGAATGTGCCTGATCCTATTGCAGTGGGCATTGATGCAATTGGATTGCTGTGGTTATCTCCCTTTATTAAGCTTGGCGCGATTGTGGGTTTGACCTCGGTAGTTTTAGTTTTGCTTATCAGCCAGCCCCGTATTTTTTACAGAATGTCGCAAGATGGTCTATTGCCGCCTTTTATCTCTAGACTCCATTCGCGCTTTCATACACCGTATGTCACCACGCTGATTACAGGATGCTCGGTGATGATCCTAGCAGGGCTGTTGCCTATTGGTTTGGTGGGAGAGTTAGTAAGTATTGGAACGCTCTCAGCCTTTGTGCTGGTGTGTGTAGGGGTAGTTGCTATGCGTTTGATGCAGCCTAATCTCGCACGACCCTTCAAAACGCCGATGGTTTTTGTGGTGGGCCCGATGGGAGCCGGTGTTGCTTTATTTTTAATGGCTGGTTTGCCTATGAACACCTGGATGAGATTAATTATTTGGATGGCAATCGGTTTAATGATTTATTTTGGTTATGGCCTACGGCATAGTATTTTGCGCGATGCCAAATAAACATAAATAGGTTCTGCAAAGGGCGCTTGAATAGAGTGCCCTTTACCCTAATTAAGCTTTGGAATTTCAAGCAGGCCTTCAAAAAGCCTGCTTTTTTTACATGGGAACATCATGTCCTGGTTTGGGCCTCATTTATTATCAGTTGATTCTTTTTCTCGAGATAAGGTTGAAGCACTCCTAGAGGTTGCAAAGGCTTTGGAGCCTATTGCACAGAGGCAAAAAGTAACCCGGGTGCTTGAAGGCGCCGTATTGGCCAATTTGTTTTTTGAGGCTAGCACGCGCACGCGTATAAGTTTTGGAGCAGCTTTTGCACGTTTAGGCGGTGCGGTATGCGATACCACGGGGCTTGCCTCTTCATCTATAGCAAAAGGTGAGTCGATTGAAGATACCAGTCGTGTGTTGAGCGGATATGCAGATGCAATGGTGGTCAGGCATCCAGAGCAAGGTTCTGTAGCGCAGTTCGCGCAATCGGCATCTATTCCTGTGATTAATGCAGGAGATGGGGCAGGCGAGCATCCCAGCCAAGCTTTATTGGATGTGTACACCATACAAAAAGAGTTCCACCGCCTAGGAAAATCCCTAGATGGCGCACATATTGTGATGTCAGGAGATCTTAAATATAGCCGCACGATTCACTCTTTACTAAAACTCTTATCCCTCTATAAAAACCTCTCCTTTACCCTTATTGCTCCCGCTGCACTGAGCCTGCCTTCGTATCTGACGGATTATGCGCAAAGTCATGGGCATCGCGTTACGCTGCGCGACACCTTGCAAGAGCCTATCGAACCCCCTGACGTGTGGTATGCCACCCGTTTACAAAAAGAGCGTTTCGAAGAATCCATGCTCCAAGACACCAAGACTGGAAAAGGGCTTACAACCTATGGATCTGCATTTGAAATCAATCAGCAGATAATTAACCGCCACTGCACAGCCCAGACCATTTTGATGCACCCCTTGCCCAGAGATAGTCGACCAGGTGCGTATGATCTCAGTACAGATTTAAATGATGATCCAAGACTGGCTATTTTTAGGCAAACAGACAACGGCATACCCGTGCGCATGGCTATCTTTGCCGCTCTTTTAGATGTGGTCGATTTGGTGTTGAGCGAGATGCAGCCAGTGCGCTGGAAGCGTGCTGTATCCTGAAGAAATGTCTCTGCTAGGCCAAATAAAAACCGGTTTGCATAGGCAACCGGTTTTTATTTGGCCATACGTTAGTTGAATTTGCAAAAGTCCATCCCTATAATCGAGCACTCTTCATCAGAGACTGCTAAAAATCCTAGATCTTGTTGTAAGTTGGCCTCAAGCCTTGAAATAAAGAAAAAGATCCTTATTTAGAAAAAATGCATGCGCAGCTTGATGAAAGAGCGTACCGAGGCAGCTGTGCATTAATTTCGCTTAAAGTTAAGGCATTTTGTCTGGTGAGCCTAAAATAGGCAGAAGAAATTTTTTAAACTAGTAAAGAGGAATATCCATGAGTCAAAAGCTGCGTCCCCTGCATGACCGCGTTATTGTTAAGCGCATCAATGAAACTAAAACAGCCTCTGGAATCGTGATTCCTGAAAGCGCTGCTGAAAAGCCTGATCAAGGCGAAGTGCTCGCTGTTGGTCCAGGCAAGAAAGACGATAAAGGTCTAGCTATTGCTTTAGATGTGAAAGTGGGCGATCGCATCTTATTTGGTAAATATGCAGGTCAAGGCGTGAAAGTAGACGGCGAAGAGCTGCTTGCCGTGCGCGAAGAAGATATTTTGGCTGTTTTAGTCTAATTAGCCATTGCTCTGCAAACCGCAGCATGCAAAAAGCAGATGGACGAAATTCAATAAAACGTATTTAGGGAGTTTTAAACATGGCAGTGAAAGACGTTGTTATTGGCGATGAAGCGCGCGACAAAATTATTGAAGGCGTGAACATTCTGGCCAACGCAGTGAAAGTAACTTTAGGGCCTAAAGGTTTGAATGTAGTGATCGAGCGCAGCTTTGGTGCTCCTTCGATTACTAAAGATGGTGTGTCAGTAGCCAAAGCCATTGAAAAACTCAAAGATAAGCAACAAGACATTGGTGCTCAGCTCGTCAAAGAAGTAGCTTCTAGAACCAGCGACAACGCCGGTGATGGTACAACTACAGCTACCTTGCTTGCTCAAGCTATCGCTCTAGAAGGCCGTAAGCACGTGGTTTCTGGGCGCAACCCAATGGATTTGAAGCGCGGTATTGATCAAGCTGTTGCAGCCGTAGTGGCACAATTGGGCAAAATCAGTAAGCCTTGCACAACCCGCAAAGAAATTGCCCAAGTAGGTTCTATCTCTGCCAATAGCGACACCTCGATCGGTGAGCGTATTGCTGAAGCGATGGATAAAGTAGGTAAAGAAGGCGTGATTACCGTTGAAGACGGCAAATCGCTTGAAGATGAGCTCGAAGTCGTTGAAGGTATGGAATTCGACCGCGGCTACTTGTCTCCTTACTTTATCAACAATCCTGAAAAGCAAATCGCGATTCTTGATAATCCTTATGTCTTGCTGCACGACAAAAAAATCTCCAACATCCGTGATTTATTGCCTTTGCTCGAGCAAATCGCTAAAACCAGCCGTCCTTTGTTGATCATTGCTGAAGATATCGAAGGCGAAGCTTTAGCTACGCTGGTGGTGAACAACATCCGCGGTATCTTGAAAACAGTGGCTGTTAAAGCGCCTGGTTTCGGTGATCGCCGTAAAGCCATGCTCGAAGACATTGCTATCCTCACAGGTGGACAAGTCATCGCTGAAGAAACCGGTTCAACCCTTGAAAAAGCCACTTTAGCTGAACTCGGCCAAGCCACGCGTATCGAAGTAGGTAAAGAAAAAACTACTATTATCGATGGTGTTGGTGATGCTGCTTCAATCGAAGCGCGCGTTAAGCAAATTCGTGCACAAATCGAAGAAGCAAGCTCTGACTACGATCGCGAAAAACTGCAAGAGCGTGTTGCCAAATTGGCAGGCGGCGTAGCGGTGATCAAAGTGGGTGCTGCAACTGAAGTTGAAATGAAAGAGAAAAAAGCACGCGTGGAAGATGCATTGCATGCAACCCGTGCTGCAGTAGAAGAAGGGATTGTTCCTGGTGGTGGTGTAGCCTTGATCCGTGCACGTGCTGTGTTGCGCAACCTAAAAGGTAAGAATGCAGATCAAGATGCAGGTATCGAGATCATATTGCGTGCATTGGAAGAGCCTCTGCGTCAAATCGTGCTAAACGGTGGTGAAGAGCCCGGTATCGTGGTTGCAAAAGTGTCTGAAGGTACTGGTAACTTCGGGTACAACGCAGCTACAGGTGAATACGGTGATTTAGTAGAAGCCGGCGTGGTAGATCCTACTAAAGTTACACGTACTGCCTTGCAAAATGCAGCTTCCATTGCAAGTCTATTATTGACAACGCAGTGCTTAATAAGCGATTCCTCCAAAGAAAATGCAGCTCCGATGGGTGGCGGCATGGGCGGCATGGGTATGGACATGTAATTACCCAAAACGCCCGGCTTAGGTGTGCTTAAATTGCACCATTTAAGTCGCACCTTAGGGCTTGCTGTAATGGTGGGGGCATTTTGCCGAGTCTATTTTTATAGGGTGCGCCCAGCATGGGCGCAATCTTGGAGGTGCAAGTCCTCCCGTAAGTTGAT
>JASSUF010000038.1:0-17921 GCA_031963365.1 Mycoavidus cysteinexigens | reverse complement strand
CTATTTATACGGATCCCGATTGGCAGCAAGGCGATTACTTGAGGCAGCCTAAAAAATGGCTGGATACGGTTGCGTTATCTAGTATGTTAGAGCGCAATACGTTTAATTTGCAGCAAGCTGCTAGCACGCCAGAGCAAGTCGAGAAAATGGCCTCTAGCAATATCAAAAGCGCTTACAAAGTAAGAGATGCCAATGACGCACTCTATGCCTTTGAAGCTACTAAAAAAGCGCCTAACCCTCAGCCTGGCCTCTCAAAAATTAAAGCGCAGGTATATGCATTGTATTTCCAAGATGATGCGTTTTATGCCGGCTCAGTCGAAGAAATGCGTGCTTTGGTTAAGCAAGTGCCGCGAGGTCAAGTTATTGAAATTGAGCGCAGCCCACAAACAGACGGACATGCCACTATCGCGCGTGCCGATGTCTGGAAGGGCTATATTACGCAGTTGCTTACTCAGCCTGAAAAGCCTGTAGTTGCTGCGGGGTATGGGGTAAAGGGCAAATCAGCAGTGCGTGGTAGTTCATTGACCAATGCAAACCCAGACAAACTCGCGGTGCGCAAAAAGATGGCTCCTGTGCAAGATGTGCCTCCTGTGCCGCAAGCTATTCCCATGACAGAGGTAAGTACCGTCCCCGCAGTAGATCCAGCTACCTCTTTTGCATCTACAGCCGTGATCTCTACTACGTCTAGTCCGAGTAGTGCTGGAGCGAATGCCAGCCAAGTAATACTTCCTGTTCCTGTAACTCCAGAGAAGCAGGTTTCGAAGGAAAATGCGTTCAATAGCAGTGGTTTGGATACTTCTGCGGGCACACAAAATAATGCAGCAGCGCCAGCCGTTTCAACCACAATATGGTCTTCTGGCCAACCTGAGGCATCGACCATTATTTCGCAACCCGATGAGGATTCAGTTGCTGCAAGCCCTGTTGTTACTTCTGAATCTTCAGGCCCTGCCACTGCACGTTCTTCGAATGCTTCAAGCAAGGTATTGGCTCAAGATACTCCCCAAGCTCCGGCGCCAGTGGATGTAATCAAACCTTCTGTCTCTACTACGGATTCAACGGATGCAAAAGTAGTAGCGGCTGCGCCCGAAGAAGCAAAGCCAGTTTCTATTCGAGAATCCAATTTCATTCCAGCGCCATCAACTCCTGCGAGTGCAGAAGCAGGGTCCATGCCTAAAGAGACAATAAGCGATGCGCCGTCTTTGAATAAGCCTAGTAATAGCGGGTCAGGCAAGATTATGAATTTCCTGCCTTCTCCTGTTCCTAGCCCTATTTCTTAAATGGGGTAGGTTGGTGGTGAGCAACGTTCCCCAACGTGCATACCACCGACTTGTAATCTTTGCCTGAGACCGTTTATAAGCAGACCTTTAAGGAGGAAGTGGTGCGCATGTTGGGGTTCATGCTTAACCCCAACCTACCGTTCTTTGCTTTTCTTGTGGTTGGTGGAGTTTGATAGAACCCTTTTACATATGCATCTTGGTAGGTTGGTGGTGACGAAGGAACCCCAACATGCGTACCGCTGGCCTCTGACCGTTTATTTTTTGAAACCACCGATTACAGTGCTAAAGCCTGCATCAACATGCACAATTTCTGCAGTAATTGCACTGGCTAAAGAGCTTAATAAGAATGCAGCGGTATTGCCTACTTCTTCTGCAGTGACATTGCGTTGAAGAGGGGAGTTCTTTTCGACATGATCGAGGATTTCTCTAAAGTCTTTGATGCCGCTAGCTGCCAAAGTTTTAATAGGACCTGCAGAGATGGCATTCACTCGAACGCCTTTAGGGCCTAGTGCGTGAGCAAGGTAGCGAACACTGGCTTCTAAAGAGGCTTTAGCTAGACCCATCGTATTGTAATTGGGCACCACTTTCTCGGAGCCTAGGTAGCTCAGCGTCAACAAAGAAGCATTAGGCTGGTACAAAGGGGAGAGGGCTTTAGCCAAAGCCGGAAAACTATAAGCAGAAATATCGTGTGCAATACGGAAATTCTCGCGCGATAACCCATCTAAAAAGTCACCCATGATGGCTTCTCGAGGAGCAAATCCAATGGAGTGCACCAGACCATCTAGACTGTCCCAGTGAGCTAGGAGCCGATCGGTAAGACCATCGATTTGTGCATCGTCTTCTACATTGCAAGGCAAGACTATGTCGCTCTCAAAATGTTGCGCAAATTCGGTAATACGCTCTTTAAAGCGTTCATCCGCATAGGTAAAAGCAAGTGCTGCTCCCTCGCGTTTGCACGCAGTAGCTATGCCGTAAGCAATAGAATGCTTAGATAAAACGCCAGTAACAACGATGCGTTTGCCGTTGAGAAACCCCATATTTCTTGCTCCTGATAAAAAGACGAAATTGCTTAGCGAACGCTTATTTTAAGCTAACCAGCATGATGCGGCCAATAAAAAAGCCACCCCTACGGTCGGGGGTGGCTTTTTTATTTGTTTTCAGTCATTCATCGCATTATTTTTTGTGTAGCGCATCTCGAATTTCGCGCAACAAGACAATATCTTCCGGAGTAGCGGGTGCAGCGGACTCAGATTTTAAATCAAGTTGCGCACGCAGGGTATTGATCAGCTTCACCATAAAGAAAATAATCACTGCGAGAATAAGGAAGTTGAGCAAAACAGTAATAAAATTACCGTAGCCAAAAACAGCGACCCCAGCATTTTGTAAATCATTAAAAGAAAGGGGGCTTCCTTTAAAGTCGGCAGGTATATCCCCAAGTCGAATAAATTTTTGTGAAAAATTAATCCCTCCCGTTGCCAGCCCCACAATAGGCATAACTAAATCTCTGACAACCGAATTGACAATAGTAGAAAAAGCGCCGCCAATAATTACCCCAACCGCCAAATCCATCACATTGCCGCGCACTATAAATTTTTTAAATTCTTGCAATAGGCTCATCATGTCTCTTCTCATAGAAATGGTGTAATGACATCACTTTTATTTATTGATGTTATGCAGGTATTCAAAAAGACAGTGGCGTGCATGTTGGGGAACGTTGCCCACCACCAACCTACCATGCTTTTGTGGTTTGATAGAATCCTTTTACATATGCATCTCGGTAGGTTGGGGTGAGGCACGAACCCCAACACGCATACCACCGTCTTTTTGAATACCTGCGTAATACCAATAAATAAAATAATAAGCAATCGGTGTAAGGGGATATATTTATATATATATTGGGCTTTTATAGTCTATTTATAATGTTCCCAAAGTATCCACCGTGCGCGCAATGATTCGTAAATCAGGTCCCAAGCTAGTTACATTATGAAAAACTAAGTGGGGTCTGCTAGGCAGGGTAGGGAGGCCAGGAAGGTCAAATAGTCCCCGCCCTTCATGCAAAATCGTGGGGGCAATATATAAAAGTAACTCATTTACACAGCCCGCCTGCCAAAAAGCGCCATGTAAACGTGCGCCTGCCTCTACATGCAATTCATTGATGCCGCGTGCAGCTAACTCTTTTAAAAGAGAGGGCAGCGAAATGTGCTTAGCAGGTTTGTTATTGGGTTGCAATAAGGTGTTAACATTAGATATGTTAGAATGCGCATCAAAGCTGACCCATTCGCAGGGTATTGGGTCGTCAGAAGCACGTTCTTCTATCTCTTTAGTCGTATGCAACTGGCCAGATGTGCTCTTTTTAACCGATGCCGTGTTTTGATAGGCAATCATTTCCACGCCTGCACGATGTAAGGCGTGTGCTTTGGGCGTGTCAAAAAGCGCGGGAGAGCCACATACAATGAGTATGTTGGTAAGGGCGCTTGGTTCTTGATGCAGTAAACGAGCTGTTAAGGGTATTTCTAGCCTAGGGTCTATCACTATTTTTTGTGGCTGGCGTGAAGTAGCCACTTCGCGCACGGTAAATTGTGGGTCATCTTGTTTTACCGTACCTATACCCGTTAGTAGTGCGCAGGCCCGTGCGCGCCAAGCATGCCCATCTGTGCGTGCTGCAGAGCTTGTAATCCATTGACTCTCCCCATGCAGCAGAGCAGTCTTTCCATCCAGACTGGCTGCTATCTTAAGACGTACCCAAGGCCGCTGCAGCGTCATACGCGAGATAAAGCCAAGGTTCAGCTCGCGCGCTTGCTCTTCTAAAAGCCCGCAGTGCACAAAAAGCCCTGCGCGACGCAGCATAGCCAAGCCTTGGCCTTGCACCAAAGGATTGGGATCTTCCATTGCTGCGACTACGCTTTCTATGCCTGCATCAATCAACGCTTGTGAACAAGCAGGGGTGCGACCTATATGACTACAAGGCTCTAAGGTAACGTAAGCCGTTGCGCCTCGAGGGTTATGCCCTTGCGCACGCGCATGTTGGATCGCTTGAATCTCAGCGTGATTTTGGCCGGCAGGTTGGGTGTGTCCCTGCCCTATAATTTGGTCCGCTTTGACCAGCACACAACCCACGCGTGGGTTGGGTGTGGTGGTATACAAGCCGCGCGCAGCATTTTCCAGCGCAAGCTGCATATAGAGCGAGGCGTTATTTGAGAGCATGGCTGCTGCACTCAAACAGCAAGTGCTGCAAATGCGCGCTGCGCAGCGCGCTGTGTAATGTCTAGCGCTGCACCAACGTGCGCAGCTGACACAAAACCAGATTCATAAGCAGAGGGCGCAAAATACACCCCTTCGCCCAGCATATGGTGAAAGAAGGCGTTGAACCTATCTATATTCATATGCGCGAGTTCTGTAAAGGATGTGGGTACGTGCTCACTAAAGTAGAGACCGAACATGCTGCCCACATGATCTGCTGAAAAAGGGATTCCGTTATCTTTGGCTGCTGTAACCAAGCTTTGTAAGAGTGTTTCGGTAAGCGCATCAAGGCGCGCATAAAAGCCAGGTTGCTGAATATGCTTGAGTGCTGCAAGCCCTGCGCGTACAGCGAGTAAATTCCCAGAGAGCGTGCCTGCTTGATACACCGACCCCAAAGGAGATAGGTGTGCCATCACATCGCGTCGCCCCCCAAATGCCGCCAGGGGCAGCCCCGCGCCCATAATTTTTCCAAGGCAAGTTAGGTCTGGCGTAATGTTATAGATCGATTGCGCACCCCCTAGTGCCACTCGGAAGCCGCTCATCACCTCATCAAAAATGAGCAAAGCGCCATATTGGGTGCACTGGCTGCGTAACGTGGTTAAGAATTCAGCCGTACCTCGAATCATATTCATATTTCCAGCAATCGGCTCTACGATCACTGCAGCAATATCATCGCCATGCTTTTTAAACGTATCAATAATATGTTGCGGATTATTGTAGTCCAGTACTAGCGTATGTTGGGTGCTAGCTTGGGGCACGCCTGCTGAGCTAGGTTTTCCACCGGTTAGCAACCCTGAGCCTGCTTTGACCAATAGATGATCTGCATGGCCGTGGTAGCCTCCTTCAAATTTGATAACTAGATCACGGCCAGTAAAGCCGCGTGCTAGGCGCAGTGCGCTCATAGTGGCTTCTGTTCCGCTAGATACCAGGCGGATTTGCTCTATAGAAGGCATTAATTTAACGACTTCTTCTGCAATTTCAATTTCGGCTTCAGTGGGGGCTCCAAAGCTGGTTCCACAAGCCAATGCCTCTTGCAATGCTTCCATTACACAGGGTGCACGGTGCCCAAGAATTAACGCACCCCAAGACCCAATGTAATCCACATAGCGATCCCCATTCGCATCTTCAAAAAAAGCACCTTGTGCTTTTTCCACAAAGCGAGGCGTTCCTCCTACAGCCTGAAAAGACCGTACAGGCGAGTTTACGCCTCCCGGCATTGTTTTTTGAGCGCGTTCGAAAAGCCTTTCATTTTTAAGCAACATGTAGAGGACCTGGGAAGAGTGAGTGGGAAATTGCACGCAGTGCGCAATATATATGAAATGACAGGTACATTTTTTTGGGATAGTTAACGTATGTCAATATTATTGAATAATATCCTTTCATGGATGCCTCAGGCAAGAATGACGCCTTCTTTTGAAAATGTCTCTGCTGATAATGCTATGTCTACGCATTCGGTATGCGCTTCTTCAATTTCCTCTATGCCGGAAACTGCAGGGTATTATTCAGATATATACGAATGCCTACCAGATAAAAAAATTCAACGCGCTTATAAATATGATTTGGCCGTGACTAAGCAGATAAACCGTATATTTTTAGAAGATCCTTCGAATGGGGATGCATTGTATACGGTTTTTAATTCGGCAGCATTTAAATTCTCTTATAAAAATGAAAATAAATGTCAGCGTATAGTAGATTATCTATTATCAGGTAAGCTACGGCCTGGTTATGATTATGCAAAAGCAGTTAGGTTATGCTATAAATTAGAAGTAACGATGCAGGATATAGTGGATGTAAAGTTATGTGAAAAAGAAGATGGCATGGAGGAGGGGTGGATGATGCCATTAAATAAAAATATATCTTCAGTAAAAAAATTTCTTATTCAAGGAAATCTTGCTCAGCTATTGTCGCAAAATTTTAATCGTGCTCCAAAAATAAAATATTTTATGCAAATACCTGATAAATATATTGTTATGGGGCTGGTTAATACCTATAAGCAATCTATAGATATAAAGCTAGCGCCGTGGGATCAAGAGGCAGCAAAAAAAGCTATGGATAATATGATAAAAAGTAATATGTTTATCTATACAAATATACATCATATTCATCCTATTTCATGGGCAGTTTCGAGGGGAGATATACAGTTAGTTCGTACCTGGATTAACGCGGGTATGTCTATTGATAATGATAGAGGCTTTGGTGGGTTGCATCTTGCAGCACAATTATCTAGTACGGATATATTGCAATATTTATTGCAGCCACAGCATGGGGCAAATAAAAATGCACAAGATGTATTAGGATTTACTCCATTGCATATAGCAGTGCTTGCGCGGCAATATGCAGTAGTTCATATGTTAATTAAATATAATGTAGATATAGCGCTGCCAAATAAAATACATTACAACGCTTTGCATTATGCGGTTCAAGAAGACTGTGCGCACAGAGATATAATAAAATGTTTGTTTTCTGAGTTAAATATATCTGGAAAATGGAATCTCTTAACTCTGGAAAATGATGATGGAGATACGGCCTTGCATAAGGCTGCAGAAATAAACGGCATCATGGATTGTTTATTTGAGCATTGTGGGAAAGAAGCACTCATAGCCCTGTTGCATACGCTAGATCGAGATGGAAAGTCATTGATACATAAAGATATAGAGAATGGCCGTGCTACGATAATTAAATTATTATTCAAATATGCGTATGGAGATAGGATAATAGATCTCTTGCAAATATTGGATCGGGAAGGGAATTCTCCACTACATCTAGCCATGAAAAAAGGGGATATGCCTATAATAGAATATATATTTAAAAAGGTATATGGCGCCACGATACTTGAAATATTTGAAATCTTAGATAAGAATGGAGATTCTTTATTGCATGCAAGTATCAAAAAAGGCAGTATTAAAATTATAGAGTTGTTATTGAAGAAGTTTAATCCAGAAACGACTCTGGAATTTTTAAGAATGCGTAATAGAAAAGGCGATTCTTCATTAGATATAGTGATCAAAACCAAGCAAAGTGCGATATTAAAATTTTTATTTAAAAATCTTCACCAAAAAGAATTGATACGATTTTTAAAGCCATTAAATTATACGGACGCTGCTTTACATGTTTCTCGGTCTATGGCTTAAAGGCATGAACCCCAACATGTAAGCCGTTATCCTTTAAATCCCGCATACAAAGACCAAAAAGCGATGTTTAAAAGTGGGTGGTATGCATGTTGGGGTTCGTGCTTAACCCCAACCTACCAGGTATTTCTGCCTTTTTAGGCATTTGAGACATTTTGGTTTGATTGCCGGTAAAAGTGGAGAAAGGTAAAGCTGGCTTGCTAGCTCAGGGATATAATTCTGGCTTTTTTCTAAAAAGGCTTGGTCTACATGTTTACTGGCATAGTCAGTGCATTGGGTGAAATTACCCAGGTGTCGGAATCACAATCTGGAGGAGGGGTGCGCGTGGTTATCGAAGCGCCTTACTCTATATTGAGTGATGTAAAGCCTGGCGATAGCATTGCGGTGCAGGGCGCATGCATGACGGTAATAGACATTCAATCTCTCTTTACAGAGCCTGCACCTGCTTTGCATGCTGCAGCCGAGCAGCGTGTACGTTTTGCCGTAGATGTCTCGTTGGAGAGTTTGGCCTGCACAGTAGGGCTTAATAGGCTGGGAGAAGTGAATATAGAACCCGCACTCCGAGTAGGAGACCGCTTAGGTGGGCATTGGGTTAGTGGACATGTCGATGGTGTTGGAGAGGTTATCGATATATTGCCCTGCGGAGAATCGCAAACATTGCGCTTGGCGTTACCTGAAGAGGTAGCAGGATATGTAGCGGCCAAAGGCTCATTGACGGTGAATGGTGTAAGCTTAACGGTTAATCAAGTAAAAGATGAGGGCAAGATCACACACTGCTCGATCAATCTCATTCCCCATACGCTGGAACACACTACGCTGAAATGGCTCCAAGCAGGCGATAAAGTGAATCTGGAAATAGATTTGATGGCCCGCTATATGGCCCGACTATTACAATATCATTCATAGATAGGAGATACGTATGCCACAGCGGCTCATGCTTTGGATATCGCGCGCCTGGGTCGAACGCCTATTGCCTAATCGTTGGGATGTGCTGGCTTTTGCTTTCATCACAGCAATAGCCTTTGTGCTTGCAAATGGCGTGCATCAAGGCTTTGCTCCTTTGCAAAGCTTGCAGGCAGAACCCATTTCGCTCAATCCTGCGGCTTTACCCGGCTATGCCTTGCGTACCACTTTGCGCTTATTTGCAGGCATGGTCCTGGCTCTGCTTTTTACGCTGACTTATGGAACCTTAGCCGCGAAGAGCAAATTGGCCGGAAAAGTGCTAGTTCCTTTATTGGATATTTTGCAATCGGTCCCAGTTCTTGGGTATCTCTCTTTTACGCTGGTCTTCTTTTTGGCTTTGTTTCCAGGCCGAGTAGCCGGGGCAGAAAGCGCAGCCATCTTTGCGATTTTTACCGCGCAAGCCTGGAATATGACCTTTAGCTTTTACCACTCCTTAAGGACCTTGCCACAAGATCTGGAAGAAGTGGCACGCAGTTTTCATTTAAGTGCATGGCAGCGCTTTTGGAAACTCGATGTTCCATTTGCTATGCCCGGGCTTATCTGGAATATGATGATGTCTATGTCTGGAGCCTGGTTTTTTATCGTCGCCTCTGAAGCCATCACAATTGGCTCACACACCATCCAACTTCCCGGCATCGGTGCTTACCTCGCTCAAGCTATCGCACAAAAAAATCTCACTGCAGTAGGCTGGGTAGTGCTGGCTATGGTGATAGTTATTGTGGCGTATGACCAATTTTTATTTCGTCCTTTAGTGGCATGGGCTGATAAATTTCGCCTAGAGACCACGGGTACCGAGGATGTACCTCAGTCATGGGTGCTGAATTTAATCCATCACACTCGGCTTATGCGTCGTTTGTGCATCCCAATCAGCACGCTGCTTAAGTGCTTGGCACGCTTACCTCTGCGCCAGCCAGCCTATTTCCAGAAATGGTCTTCTCGAGTATTGCACATTCCAGACCTGGCTAAACAAGCGTATTCGCATATACGTCAGGCAGAACGCCCTGCAGGGGGGGGTAATCGGTCTTTCTCCGCATGGGACCGTATTCAGATGCATTCCCCTGCAAAAAAACTGCAAAAAGTACTGAGTTTCAGTTTGGTGATTTTGGCAACTTTGGTGCTTGGATATTTACTCGGGTCGGGGCAACTCACGCTACCCTCCACCATCACCTGGCACGATATTGGTGAAGTGCTATTTTTAGGCTCTATTACGCTAATACGTGTTTTTGTTTTAATTCTTCTAGCTTCATTAATCTGGGTACCTTTAGGGGTCTGGATTGGTTTGCGTCCAGGGCTGTCTCGGTTGATGCAGCCACTTGTACAATTTCTAGCCGCTTTCCCAGCGAATCTGCTCTTTCCTGTTTTTGTAGTGTTGGTGGTCCGCTTTCATCTCAATGCAGATATTTGGCTCTCCCCCCTCATTATTTTAGGTGCGCAGTGGTATATCCTATTTAACGTCATCGCAGGCACGATGGCTTTCCCAAACGACTTTCGAGAAGCGGCTGCAAACTTCCAAATACGTGGCAAGCAATGGTGGAAACAAGTCATGCTACCCGGCATTTTCCCCTATTACGTGACCGGCGCCATCACCGCGTCAGGAGGTGCTTGGAATGCAAGCATCGTCTCCGAGGCCGTTGACTGGGGCGATACGCAACTCTTCGCGCATGGCCTTGGAGCATACATCACACAAAAAACCCAAGCAGGAGATTATCCGCATCTGATTTTGGGGATTTTAACGATGGTTATTTTTGTCACCTTGCTCAATCGAATGGTATGGAGACCCCTCTACCAAAAAGCAGAGAATATGGTTCGTTGACCTCCGTAGCCTCTAAACGAATTACAAATTATGCTCGATTCCATCTACTGTAATGCTCCAAGGCATTCTGCTGCACAGGGCGCTTTGGTTCGAAAAAAGGTAACGGCGGTTTCATCTACTAAAGACTATGTACCAGGGTGTGACGATTGTTTGCACGATTTTTTAAATAAGTTACCCGAAGAATTAGTTCGCCAGATTCTCTCCCTTGCTTTATCGCATTTGCTCCCTCATGAAGTAGTACTACTAACCATGCGCCGCCAAGGGGGAGTAATGTTGGAGGCCTGGCCTGCTTTATGCTTGCAATTCCCCTGGCTTTTTCCGCATTACGTTTCTACACCCTTGGAATTTCGTGCATTGATAGAGGATGCACAAACTTATGGCCGTAAAACGTTTAAACAGATTTTTGATGGGTTGAATTTACTTCAGGAAAACACAAAGAAGATGGAGGTTGCAGACCTTCATCGTGGCGGTCTTTTAAAAAAAGGATGGCTGTACGCTTTTGACGCTGGGTTAGGTGAAGAAGCTGAGAAACAATTTTTATCATGGCTACAAGTACATCATGCTCGCACGCTTGCCTGTCTACGTTGGTTTCCCACTCAAATTGAGACTACAGATTTATTAGAAGAAGCTGCAAAATATAAAAATGTAGATATTTTTAAGGCTATATTTGAATACCCTCTAAAGCACAATATTAGTTGGGAAGCACAATCCTACAAAAGAGCTTTAAAACATATTGCATGCCGGGGCGATATTGAAATGGCCCACTATTTGCTTGATAAGTGCGATAAAAATAAAGATGTGAATCTAGATGACGGATTTCTTCATATAGCGGCTGAGGCCGGCAGTCTTGAAATAGTTAAGATGCTGCTTCAAAAAGGAGTGAAGCTAGATGCAAGCTATTACAGAGAAACCGTTACAGAAGTGCTGGGCCGTATTATTAGTACCTATTTTCTCTGCGAGTCATTTAATAACACACCATTCCATCAAATGATGGTTAAACAGCTTGAGATTTTGGTGTATGTAGCACAAATGGGCATAGAAAATGGCATCCCAGAAAACGCACCTTTTTATACTGCATTGAAGCCTTATGTAAGTGGTATTTTGCACCGAGTAGGTTATTTACCTCCCGAGCAAGGATTATGGCTCACACAATTTTTAATGGAAAATGGTGCAGAAATTAAAGCAAAGAACAGTTATGCAAATACCTTTTTGCATAACTGTATACGCTTATTTTCAACCTTAATTTTATTCCCGCACACTTGTTATATATTTTGTTGGAATTGGATTAATTATTGCATTGCAGTGCTCCAAAGATTGCAATCAGAACAAACCCCAATATTGCATTAGACTTCTTTCGAAACCCTGTAACGGCGTTACTCCGGTAGGTTGGTGGTGGGCAACGTTCCCCAACATGCGCGCCATTGCGTCCTTGATAACCAACATACAATTATCTAAAAGCAAAAATTAAAAGTCAGCGGTACGCATGTTGGGGAACGTTGCCCACCACCAACCCAATGCCATTAAGTTAAGCTTTTCCTCCTAATTTACCGATAAGATTTTCGAGGGCGTTGAGCGCCGCCGACGGCCTGTTTTCGCGGGAATGATCGATGGGGGCGGATGCGTTCGAGGGTCTTGGCAAGCAGTTGAGTGAGCGCGTTGATGCAACGCTGCAACGCGCCCTATCTGCTTGAGGGCATAAGCACGGTTCACTTTCCAGTTTGCCTGTTTGTTGGGCGGCATATTTTGCTGTGCCTTATGACATACCGCTTGGACGATGTTGTGCAACACACGGTACGCACGCACTGCGCATAATCTGCCAATGCCATAATCGCTGATGCGATGGGCTGTACAAAATGCTTGAGAGTGTAGCGTCTCGCGCAAACGCATCAGCAACGCTTGGATTGGGGAATTTGACACTTGGACAAAAGTCCAGACTCTACTCGTTGGCTGCCAAGAATGCTGTAGTTTGAGGGCTTAACTTAATGGCATTGGGCTTGGTGGCAGCAAAGGAGTATCTCCCTCGCGATAGAAAATGAATACCTGCGTAACATCAGTTATTTAAACAAGAATTTCATCGCCAGCGGGTGGGTCCTCAGTACCAGCATTGCCAAGAAAAAACAATAAGTCTGCAGGTTTAGCATTGCCAGCCTTGCGTTGCAAGAAAACAGCCGCTGTTTCGACTGCGCCAATTTTTTCGGCAACCGCGACAGCGATCCACTGATTAAGCGAAACGCCATCCTCGCGCGCAAGTCGTTGAGCAGCTGATTTAACCGAGGCTGGAAGCTTGAGCGGATAAGAAGCTTTGTTCATGAACGTATTTCCTTAAGTAATTCACCAGGGCGTAAAACACGAAGACCAAATCGGCTAGCTGCAGGCAAAAAATCTCGGACGTTATAGGTCACTAGGGCGTTAGCGCGACCGTTGATAGCGGTTTCCAAAACCATTTCATCTCCGGCATCACGCAGTTGTGGTCGCCATTGGAATTGAACCTCTACAGGCTCACAGGCACTTGCCAGCGCTGCCAAAAAGCGATCTATTTCATCCCCATCCAATCCTGTCACAAGGCGTTGCTCTGGTCGCTTCAATACATCTTCGTACTCGAGAAACAAAGCGGGGGTTACTAGAGGGATAACTTTCTGCTGTGCCACTAATCGCAAGAGGGCATTTCCTGCGCCGGAGGCGCTCCGCAGCGCGGTTGCTATTACTGACGTATCCAAAACGATTCGATTCATATCTCATATGATGCCACATCCTATAAGATATTTTCAAGGCGCTTACCTTGGATCGCACACAATGTCATATTCGAGCGAACTCCTGTCAGTAGGCTCAAAGACTGACTGAGGGAGTTTAATAGCAGCGGGGAATCTGCTGATTGACATTCCGCGGTTTAAGTCAAAAGCATTTGAATGCTTTTATAAAATCTAGTACAAGTGCTTTTAGTTCCTAAAAACGATCTAGCTATCCGCGCATTTTTCAAGGAAGAAGCACTCGGGCAATATCGCTGGAGCGATATAGTCCATATCGCGTACTGATACACCACAATTAAAAAAGACTTCGCGCCACTGTTGCACTATTTTCACAATGTGGTTGATTTGGTCGCGCGCATCTTTGATCGACAAACCGAACCGACCAACTTGTGATAATAAATTGTAAATACTGGCTGTGCGACCAAAATCTCCAACGCTTAATGCTAATTCTCGCCGCTCTAAACTGACTAAGGGCGTGGGTACCAAATCATAGGCAGGCGAGAGCCGCCATCCTCTTTGCCGGTGTAACAAGGCGTGGTTACGTGGATGGTCGTCATTATTAGTCACCGCTGCATTGAAGGCCATCCGCCGAAATAGTTCTACACAATCTGTTTCGGGCTTATCTGACCAGCGACGTAAATTATCGGCAAACAAGGGGTAAGACCAGCGTGCACGATCCAAATAATTGTCATCGCAGTTAAGTACGGTCAAACTACTCACGAACCCAAAGCGTAAATATCCGTTATCTGTGTAGTCGCGGTCGAAGCGCTGCACCATAAGCACATCTATATCGCCTATGGTTTGTAGCCTTGCTCTTGCTACATTCAACCCACAGCGACGTGCTAATTCAAGCGTAGCGTATTCAATACGTTGCAGATTACAACGATCACTTCGAGCAGGAAATTTTCCTAACCACAAATATTGTAAATCCTCGATAGTAGCTTTGGGCCTAGCACCGCCCATACTTGTGCCGGGATCAAATTGTTGTAATAAAGAAGCGGGTATCGATTGCCCATCTTCAATAGCTTGTGCGGTTTTTACGAGCTCGACGAGTTGGTAGGTACGGTTATATTGACGCTTGGGCGGGGGTGGCTCTACATGTAAGCCAAAACCTAAATTGCCTGTATTATCTTGCGGGCCATGCAACAGATAATCCAGCTCTTCAAGCTCCCCAGCAGCCTTCTCGAGCTTAAACTCGATAACTCGCCGTCCCCAGGCATCAGGGCTAGCATCCCGCATAGCGCCCGGTATACCTTTGAGTTTAGTGAATTCGTATACCACCTTATCAAGCGGCAATTGATAGGGATCTAGTGCAATCGCTTGAGCATGTTGAAGATAGCGGTCCCCATACCGGAACCGACCTATACGCATACCGTCTGATAAAGTTTGTACCCTGAGCACAGCGGCTGGAATGCTTTCTAATGCGCCGGGAAGTTGAATATAAACATAAACTTGGCGTTCAGAAATCATATTCCTTACCTACCGTTCTTGGCTTACTCGCCCGCTTTGGACGGCGCGATGCTTCTAGCGCCCTGCCATGCACATCCATGTCCGAATCGGCAACCCTATCTAGTGTTTTATCTAATCCAAGCGTCCACAGTACGGTAGCAATTACGCCGATACTGGTTCCAGTTTTACCTAGCTCCAAGGCATTGAGCGTATTGCGATTAATGCCCGCTTTTGCTGCTAAGTCAGCGACGGATAGGCTGCGGCGTATTCGCGCTAAACGGATACGTTGTCCTAGTTGAGCTATCTGCTCTGAAACCTGTGCGGGAAGGGTGAATTTGCTCATAATAATGGGCATTATATGCTTTTTTGCCCGATATAATAGGTATTATGCTGTGCTTGAATAGGTTGCTTTAACTTTTAGCGTTAAAAGCGCCACCGCATGCACTCGATTCAATGTCGCCGAGTATTGCTGCAATAACACATATCGCCCGTCGATCACCTCACGCCACCACTAGCAACATCCGTCATGTTACGGTCAAGCACATCCCCGCATATCGCCTCGGCTATGCCACTCGCTCCCTAAAATTCAAGTTTTTCTTGCCTGATGAATTCATCATCTGATGTCATCTCAATGGCGTGTAAGGGATGGTGTTTCGTGGTTTAAACGTATAGACAACAAAGAAAGAAAAAGATAAAAAGCGCGAGCTTATTTTGCGCACTTTGCGTCCTATTAAGGAAATTGAACTATGTTGGGTAGTCCTGTTTCTCAAGCGTCGACAAATAACCAACTGCAGGTGTTAGCGCAAGGCTGCCTCTATCAAGCGCGTCTATATAAGGAGGCGCAGCAGTTAGATATGGCCTTAGCCTTATATGACCAGGCGAAAGTGACCTTTAAAAATGTAGCGGATGCGCGCCAAATTGTTCCTCCATTATCGGAGGTAAAAAGCGGTTTTATCCAAGCACGCACACCGCAGACACCCGAAGAAGAAGCTTTGCGGCAGCGCATCGCGGAGGTCTATTTTGAGCGTGCGGAACTATTGGCCGAATTAGGAAAACAAGGCAAAGCACAGGCGAGTTACGAAAAAGCGCAAGCCTGGGGCTATGAGGGAATAAAACCGGCCCATCTTGCTCCTACCATATTGCCCTCTGCGCGCAGTGCACTGGCTGTAGCTCAGACGAGTACATCTGCCCAGGAAAAAAGTGCGCTGGTGGATTATTTATTTGAAAAAGCGCTGTTGACGCTGGGTTCCTTAGAAGTCTCCAATAAACCCAGCCTGTTTCTGGTATATGCCCATGACAATCCCACCCACGGACGGGCTGACGCCTCTACCTCTAAATATTTAATCAAACAGTTATCTCAAATCCGAGTCACCCTCTATTCTGATCAAACGCCGATGGCGCAGCCCTATTCAAACTCCCTGGAAGAGCTGAAAGAGGATGGCAAGTTAGAAGATATCCTAACCAATCAGCTTTGTTTACTGCCCGGCCAGCTGCGAGGCGATGTGAAACCGGTTGATAAGATCATTGTGTGTTGCTCAGAAGTATTAGGAAGCTACTTGAAATGGTCACACTATGAAGATTTTTATCAGGCACTTCGAGTGGCCTATCTTGAAGATCAAGCAGCCTATCGCCAAGACCATGCACAATCCGGCACGCCGAGAATACGTCAGGTAGTTAGACAATTTGCACTGAAGGAAGAGTTCCATCATGTGTTGACGGAAACGGCTTTTTTGCAAATCCGGGCACAGGAGCGAGGAGAGGAACACGGCATTATCCCGGTTTCACTAACCACCGGAAGTTATAAGCACTGCCTGGACCATTTTATTGAAAAAACCAAAGTGCGCATGGAGGATATTCCCCGATTTGAGGAGCAAGCCAAAGCAGGACAAGCGGTATATCCGAATCAAAGTCGGCACTGGGTGCTGTTTAAGCTGATTGAGCGGGTTTTAGTGTGCAGCGATGAGGCAAAAACGTTTCTGAACAAGTTTTGGCAGGGATACAGCGATTTTATTTCTCGTTTAAATAATGATAATGGGTCATCCACGCTGAGTGAGCTGGAGTTTGCCAAGTTCGTAGATGGCATCTTCGACAGCATACGCACCGCCTTGCACAGCCAGCTTGTCTTCACCGTGCAGCAACACCACCAACAATTGCGCGTGTTCCATGCAGACCTTAGGGCTGCGTTGAAGGAACAGTATTTCGATGCCCTCAGGCAAGATCAAGCGTTTAAGGAAACTCTCCAGCGCTATGTTGAACCACGCGGCAAAGCGCATCTGCACGAAACCGACACCTTTACCCTCTTATCCCAAGTACACGCCTTTCTCAACGATACACACGTGATCTTGTTGACGGGGGATTCTGGGGCAGGCAAAACTACGTTTAATCGCATCCTGGAAAAGCAATTATGGGATAAGAAAAAGGAATCGGATGTGATTCCGCTGTTTATTTCTCTGGCGAGTATTGATAAGCCTGAGCACGATCTGATCGTCAAAGCGCTCAAGAAGAGAGGTCTATCCGAATTTCAAATTCAGAAATTAAAGAAGGAAAAACAGCGGTTCGTCTTTATTTTGGATGGTTATGATGAGATTCGACAGACACAGAATCTATATCTGAGTAATCGGATCAACCAGTCCGACGGTTGGCAGGGCTGGATGGTCATCAGTTGTCGCAGCGAATATCTGGGCCGTGATTATCAAAGCCGTTTTCAACCGAATCCGCATTTAAAGGGCGAGGACCCATTCTTTCAAGAAGTTGTGATGGAGCCCTTTTCAGAAACCGAGCGCCATCGCTATCTCGAAAAATATGTGGCGTACAACCAAATGGGTTGGGCGTTGCAGCGCTATCAAGAAGCGCTGGAGCGGCCGCATTTAAAAGATTTGGTGAGCAACCCATTTTTACTGCAAGTGGTACTCGAAGCGTTACCGTACATCGACAATGAGGGGAAAGCGCGCAGTGCGGTGCAGTTGCGCCTGGACCTGTATGCGCATTTCGTCCAACGCTGGTTTGAGCGCAATCAACAGCGCTTAAGCACACAAGAGTTAAAAGGGACGCAAGGAGAGATATTTAGAGCGTTGTGCGATGATGACTTTGCCGAGCACGGTATCGCATTTGTACAAAACTTAGCGGTGCAGTTGTATACCGAGAATGCAGGTAATCCGGTGGTGGAGTACTCTTTGCGCAAGGACAAAGGAAATTGGAAGGGTGCCTTTTTTGGCATGGAAGAAGAAAAGCAACTGCTGCGAGAGGCCTGGCCCTTGAATCGGAACGGCAATCAATACGAGCCTGTCAGAATTTTTGTGTGCAA